>JANXRZ010000067.1 GCA_025352885.1 Pseudomonadota bacterium
GCATCGCTTACCAGTTGCGTGGGCGGGCTGTCGATCAGGATCACGTCGAAGATCTTCCCAAGCTCGGCCATCACCTGGCTGAACCGGTGCGAAGCAAGGAGCTCGAGCGGGTTGGGCGGCACGCGGCCGGCCGGCAGGACATGAAGATTCGTCTCGTTGACCGGATAGATGCACTTGTCGAGCGGCGCTTCGCCGGCCACCAGTTGCGACAGTCCGAGCATGGAGGCGTTGGACTTGCCGCCCAATACTTTCCCGATGCGGGGGCGCCGCATGTCGGCGTCGATCAGCAACGTTTTCTTCACCTGGCCCATCGCGAACGCGAGGTTGATCGCGACGGTGGTCTTGCCTTCTTCGGGCACCGAAGAAGTGATGACAACCACCTTTTTTGGGCTATCGAGCGAGGACAGCATTACCCCGCTTCGGATCGTGCGGATCGATTCGGAGAACGAGGTCTGCGGATCCTCCAGGAACACCCGCTCCAGCTGCTGGCCGCGCTTGACCTTCGCGATCTGCAGGACGCCCAGGACAGGGACGCCGAGCTTGGTTTCGACGTCGTGGCTCGTCTTGATGGTGTTGTTGAGGCGCTCGATGAGAAGCGCCAGGCCGGCGCCAATCAGGAGGGCCACCGCCACCGCAATGATCGCAATGCGCGGGCGATCCGGCCCGGACGGCCCGCTCGCCATCGCAGGGTCAATGACACGTGCGATCGCCGACTGCATTTCCGACGAAATGTTCGTCTCCTTGAAGCGCTGGACGAACATGTCGTAGAACTGGCGGCTGGTCGCCACTTCGCGCTCGAGCGAAGCAAGCTGGAATTCCTTGCGGTTGATGTTCTGGATGTCGCCGCGGGCCATGTTGAAGTTGCGCTCGGTAACAGCCTCGCTGGCCTTGGCCATTTCCAACTCCCGGGTCACCAGCTGCGCGACGGAAGCGATTTGCTTGCGCAGGTTTTCCCTGGCCGTCTTTACGTCCGATTCCGCTGCGACGAGGCGCGGGTGCTCTGCACCGTAGCGCTTCGAGGCTTCGTTCAGGCGCTTCTCGGCTTCAGACTCCTGTGCCTTGCTCTGCAGGACCATCGGGTTTTTCTGCATCGCCGGCAGTGCTTCCAGCGACTCCTGCGATTTTCCCTGCACGACGGCGATCACCTGGTTGTAGATGATCTCGGCCTCTACCCTCTTGGTGCGCGCATCGTTCAACGCCTTCTGCAGGTCCTCGAGTTGCCTCGTCGCGCCGCTTTGCGAAAGGCCCTTGGCATCGATGATTTTTTCGCGCTCGCGATACTGCTGCAGCGACTGCTCGGCTTCCAAAAGCTTCTTCTTCAGGTCCGCGGCCTGGCCGGTCAGCCACGATGTGGCTTTCTGGGTCATCGTCATGCGGGCTTCGAGATCGGCCTCGATGTAGAGGTCGGCAAGGGTGTTGGGGACTTTGGCGGACAATTCGCTGTCGCCGGACTCGAAGGTGATGCGGACAAGCTGGCTGTTGCGCACGGGGACTACCGTCAGGCCGCCCCGGACGCTCCCGATAACGCTGTTTTCGATCGCCTCCGCTGACGCTGGTGCAGCGGTCTTCCCCGTTCTATCGAACCATCCCTCGGGGAACCACTCCTGCCAGACTGGGGGTGGACGTTTGCGAGGATCAAGCGCTGGATGCTCCGTCAGGTTCAGGCGCTTGACGAGGCGCTTGGCCAACTCGCGCGATTTCAGGATTTCTGCTTGCGTCTGGTAGAAGGCGGGCGTAGTGGTCGAAAGCTGGCTGTAGACCTCCTCGATCGAAACGAGCTTGGGCTTGTTCGATTCAATCAGCAGGGTGGCGGTCGCACGGTAAACGGGCCGCAGGCTGTTGGCGAGCATCGTCGCAAGAACGCCGATCGCGATTGCCAGAATGAGGATGCGCCACTTGCTGCGCGAGATTGCGCGCCAGTAACGCACGATGTCGAGCGTCTCGTCCTAGATCTCCGGCCCGCCGATTAGCTGCTGCATGGAGATCGACTTGTCGGCAACAGTATTCAATTGCCCGCGCTCAGAAGAAACTTTCCTCGACTGTGATGATGTCCCCGGGATTTACGCTGGCATTGAGGTCGACTTTTCGCGGCGTCTGCGTGGGATCGTCTTCGCGGATGATGAAAATCTTCTCCCGCGAAGCGCGCTCCTTGAATCCGCCCGCGAGCGACACCGCTTTGCGAACAGTCAGCCCAGGCACGTACTGAAAGCCGCCGGAGGTCATGACCTGGCCATTGATGAAGAAGTTGCGGTACTCGTTGATGGTTACCGTGACCTGCGGGTTGAGCAGGTAGCGGCCTTTGAGGCCATCCCGGATCAGGACTTCCAGTTCCGCCACTGTCTTTCCCAGGAGCCGGATTTCCCCGAGAATCGGGTAGGAGATCGTAGCGGCATCGGAGAGGCGGATTTTTTCCCGCTTGAGATCGTCCTCACCTAGCACCTGGATGCTGATGACATCTCCCGCGCCGAGGCGGTAATTGGAAAATGCGTTGTCGCTCACCTGCGCACCCGCGACGGACCCCGCGAGCGCAAGGCCCGCAAAC
The DNA here is from genome assembly GCA_025352885.1 of Pseudomonadota bacterium. GTDB lineage: Bacteria > Pseudomonadota > Gammaproteobacteria > Burkholderiales > SG8-39 > SZAS-79. Next base: position 2,543 of record JANXRZ010000067.1, read on the forward strand.
AGGACAACCGCGATAAGGGAACGCAAGCGCATTTTTTGAATGCCCGAAAACCCGGGGTTCCACGAGGGGAAATCTGCGCAGAAAGTATAGCAACAAACAAACTACTGTCTGTTCGCTCGGAATTACAGCGTGGCACCCACCGTAAACATCCAGAGATGGCGGGTGTAGTCGAAAGTACTCTGGTTCGAGGCGCGATCCGTGTAGGTGTAAGCTGCGCCGAACCTGAGCCAGCGCTGCCACTGGTAGTTCGCGTTGGCGCCCAGCGTGCTGGTTTTATCGACTCGTCCACCGCCGGTCCCGAGGAACTCGTCCTGGCGCCAGTTCGCCAAGGCTGTAGTGGACAATCGGC
>JANXRZ010000085.1 GCA_025352885.1 Pseudomonadota bacterium
CGGCAATCGCCAGGCGCGTGGAGGAAAGCTACGAGCCGAATTTCAATGCGGCCAAGTTCTTTCCGGACTGGGATCCGAAGGTACTGGATGAGCACGCGAGTTGGCTCGCGCCGAACCACTACGACGCGGCCTCGGGTTTCCTCAAGCTGAGCATCCACAGCTGGCTCCTGCAAGTGGGCGGCAAGCGCATCCTGATTGACGCCTGCGTCGGCAATCACAAGTCGCGCGAGGCGCGACCGTTGTGGCACATGCAGGACCGTCCATACCTCGAGCGGCTCGCGGCCGCCGGCGCGAAGCCGGAGGACATCGACATGGTCATGTGCACGCACCTGCACGTCGATCACGTGGGCTGGAATACGCGGCTCGAGAACGGCCGCTGGGTGCCGACTTTCCCGAACGCCCGCTACGTCTTCAGCCGCGAGGACTACGACCACTACCTCGCCGTGGACAACGATCCGGAAAAGGGGCCGGCGAACCTGGGCTCATTCCGCGATTCAGTGTTGCCGATCGTGGAGGCCGGCCTTGCGCAGATGGTCTCGGGCGCCGCCGAACTGGACGAGCACCTCAAGGTCGAGCCGGCGCCCGGCCACACGCCCGGCACGATCGCGATCAAGTTCGAGTCGCGCGGCGAGCGGGCGCTCTTCTGCGGCGACATCCTGCACCACGCGCTGCAGGTGTACCGGCCGCAGTGGAACAGCTTCGCCTGCGCGCACGCGGAAAACGCGAGGAAGAGCCGGCGCACGGCGCTGGAACACTGTGCAGGGGGCGCCCTCCTCCTGCCCGCCCACTTCGGCGCACCCTTTGCCTGCCGCATCGACCGCAAAGGCGATGGGTTCGTGCCGCGCTTCGTAAGCTAGGGCGTCACGAGGCCTATCGCCTCGACCACGGCCTGCGGCGCTTCGCGCGAAAGGAAGTGCCCGGCGACGGGGATGACCTTGCGCTGGTACGGCCCGGTGAAATAGCGAGCGGCGTTTTCCGACTGTTCAGGCGGACCTACGCCGTCGCACTCCCCGTGCAGCACGACGGTCGGGACGGCGATCTTAGGCTGCACCGCAAGGCGCAATTCGAGTTCGTCGTAAGCGGGATCGCCCGGCGCATTGCCGTACCGGTGGCGATAAGACTGGATCGTCACGTCGACGAAATCCGGATTGTCGAAGCTGGCCGCAGTTGCCTCGAACGTAGCGTCGTCGAACTTCCAGTTGGGTGACCACAGTTGCCAGAGCAGCTTCGCAATGCTGCGACGATCCGCGGCCAGCCCGGCCCGGCCGCGCTCGGTGTGGAAATACCACTGGTACCAGTAGCGATGCTCTTGCTCCGCACCGGCCGGCTTGCGTGATCCGAAGATGTCCTGGATCGCATAGCCGTTGATCGTCACGAGTCCCAACACACGCTCGGGCCACCGGGCCGCCACCACGCACGCAGCACGGCCGCCCCAGTCGTATCCGCCAAGCAGGGCCTTGCGCAGGCCGAGTGCATCCATGAAGTCGCGCAGGTCGGCGCCGACTGCGGCTTGCTGTCCCGATCGAATCGTCGCCGGGTCGAGGAACCGCGTCGGCCCGAACCCGCGCAGCCAAGGCACGAGGACGCGATGGCCCTTTCTTGCGAGGAGCGTAGCGACGTCGTCCCAGTCGTGGACGTCCGAGGGCCAGCCATGCAGCAGGATCACCGGCGGCCCGTCGGGCGGCCCGCTTTCGAGGTATGCGATGTCGAGGAGGGGCGTACGGACGATGCGCTGGACGGGATTCGGCATGGGCGAATTCTAGTCCGGCAATTCAGGCGGCGACGCGAAAGCCCAAGTTGCCGGACGAACTGTGCGACGTGTTCGAACTTCGCGCGGCGACTCGATACCGGTTGCAATACGAGTCGTGGCAGAGGAAGGAGCCGCCGCGCATCGAGCGTCGGTCGGTCGGATGCAACTGCAGCGGATCCTGCTGCGCGGTCTGCGTGTGGTACGCCGGCGTGAACCAGTCCGCGCACCACTCCCAGACGTTGCCGCATACGTTGTAGAGACCGAAGCCATTCGGTTCGTTGGATGCCACTGTCACCGGCCCCGGCTGCCACCCTTCGGCCGGCGCATTCGGAAACTCGCCGCGCCACACGTTGCAGCGCGGCGCGCCGTCACGCATCAGTTCATCGCCCCAGGCAAACCGCTTTGTCTCGAGCCCGCCACGTGCCGCGCACTCCCACTCGGCTTCGGTCGGCAAACGCGTGCCGAACCACTCGCAATAGGCAAGCGCGTCATTCCAGGACACATGCACGACGGGATGGTCGGGCCGCTCGTGGATGTGTGAGCCGGGGCCTTCGGGACGCTGCCACGAAGCATTTTCCACGGGCATCCACCACGGCAGCCCTGTCGCAACCTGGCGCGCGCTTTTTCGCATCGCTTCGGGCACCTGCAGGTAGAAGACGAAGGAACTGACTGCAGCCTCGGCGTCGGTCACGTAACGGGTCGCCCGCACGAACTCGCCGAACTCCCGGTTGGTGACCGCCGTGGCCGAAATCGAGAAAGCCGAGAGTTTCACCGGACGCGCCGGGCCTTCGCCATCTTCGACCACAGCATCTGAGCCATCGTTACCCATCACGAACTGACAGGAAGGGATGTCGACCAATCCTTTCCGCGCTGCCCTTGGCGAACGTTCAGATTCAACCGGCGCGCGCTCTTTCGCGGGCCCGGACGCACCAGGCGTGCAACATGCAGCCACGAGCCCGCTACTCGTCTGCCTTTTCCCAGAACGCCTTGGTCACGCCCTGGCTGCGCATCAGCGCAACGATCTGCGCGCGCGGAATGACGCCGCAGCGATCCGCCCACGCTTCGTATTGCAGCGCCATCTCGGCTACGCGCTGGGGATGTGCCGAGGCCAGGTTGTGCAACTCCGTGCGATCGGCCTCCATGTCGTACAGCTCCCACGCCTTGGGGTGGTCGCGTACGAGCTTCCACTTGCCGATGCGCATGGCCGCATTGCCTTCGTGCTCCCAGAACATGGGCCGCTCGGGCAGCGCATCGTTCTTGAGAACCGGCGCGAGGGACTTTCCTTCGAGCGGCTCGACCGGCCGGTTTTCGAAGGTCTTCGGGTACTGCGTCCCCGTGAGGTCGAGGATCGTTGCCATGATGTCCGGCAGGTAGCCGGGCGTATGCCGGACCGCCCCCTTGTCCGCGATGCCCTTGGGCCAGTGCACGATCATCGGCGTGGAGATGCCGCCCTCGTGGATCCAGTGCTTGTAGAGCCGGAAAGGCGCATTCGAAAGGTTCGCCCATGCGGGGCCATAGCTCTGGTAAGTGTTCTCCGGCCCCGGCATGCGCGAAGGGTCGTTGCCGAAATGCACGGGCTCGCCCGAGCGCGTGTGCGACTTCGCGATCATGAGCTTGTTGACCAGCTCGTCGATCGTCACCTCCTCGGGAATGTCTTCCGCGCACGCCCCGTTGTCCGAGAGGAAGATAACGATCGTGTTGTCCATCTGGCCGGACTTCTCCAGCGCCCGCAGGATGCGGCCGATCCCTTGGTCCATGCGGTCGATCTGCGCGGCGTACACCTCCATGCAGCGCAGGATCCACGCCTTGTCGGGAGCTCCTTCGGTCCATGGAGGCTGCGTCGGGTCGCGGTCGGTCAGCTTCCAGGCTGCGTTCAGCAAGCCCGAGTCGACCAGCTTCTGCAGGCGCGCCTCGCGCAGCTTGTCCCAGCCCTTGTCGAAGCGACCTTTGTACTTGGCGATGTCTTCGTCGTGCGCATGCAGCGGCCAGTGCGGCGCCGTGTAGGCGACGTATTCGAAGAACGGCGTGCCGGGGTTGTCCCTCTGGTGGCCCTCGATGTACGCGACCGCCTGGTCGCTGATCGCATCCGTGTAGAAGAACCCTTCCTTCTTCGCTTCGTGCTCGACGTTGACGTTGCCGCGCGTGAGCGTGTTCGGGTCGTAGAAGCTGCCGGCGCCGATGATCGTGCCGAAAAATTCATCGAACCCGCGTTGCAGCGGCCACGAGTCGGTCGGCTTGGTGAGGCTGCTCGACACGTGCCACTTGCCGCTCATGTACGTTTTGTAGCCGTTGCCCTTGAGCGCCTGGGGGATGGTCACGCATTTCTGGTTGAGGTTGCCTGCATAGCCCTCGGGCCCCGAGTCGTACGTGAGGATGCCGACACCGGTCTGGTGGGGATGCAGCCCGGTCAGCATCGAGGCGCGCGAAGGGCTGCAGCGCGCCGTGTTGTAGAACTGCGAAAAGCGCAGGCCGTTCGCTGCAAGCCGGTCGAGGTTGGGCGTGTCGATCTCGCCGCCGTAGCAGCCGATGTCCGAATAGCCCATGTCGTCGTTCAGGATCAGCACGACGTTCGGTTTGGAAGGATTCATGTGACGTCCGTTCAGTATTTAATATTTAGTATTAGGTAACGTGATTACAGCCGCCGCCCGGTGGCGGTGTCGAAAAGGTGGGCCGCCTGCGGCTCGAATCCGAGGTGCACGTCCTCGCCTTCGCGCACCGATTGCAGGCGATCGCTTTTAAGCTTGAGAAGTTTGCCCTCCGACCTGAAGCTCACGATGCAGCTGTCGCCGAGGTCTTCCACCCTCTCGACCCGGGCGGGAATGCCGTCAGGCAGGATTCTCAGGTCGTTCGGGCGCACGCCGAGCACCACCTCGCGCGACGCAGCGCAGGACGATGCGACGGCATGAGCCCGGCCGACTATGGTGACCGCGGCGCCCGTCCACGACCCCGGGATGAAATTCATCGGCGGCGTACCGATGAAGCCGGCTACATCGATCGTGCCCGGACTGGAGAAAATCTCGCGCGGCGTGCCCACCTGCACAATGCGCCCGTCCATGAACACCGCGATCCGGTCCGCGAGAGTCATCGCCTCTTCCTGGTCGTGCGTCACATAGACCGTCGTCACGCCGAGCGAGCGCTGGAGGGCATGCAGCTCGAGCCGCGTCTCCAGCCGAAGCTTCGCATCCAGGTTCGACAAGGGCTCATCGAGCAGGAACAGGCGGGGCTGGCGCACGATGGCGCGGGCCAGCGCGCAGCGCTGCTGCTGACCGCCGGAGAGTTGTCCCGGCGTGCGCTCCAGCAAGTGCGCAATGCCAACCTTGGCAGCTGCTTCGTTTACGGCACGCTTGGTTTCCGCCTCGCTGGTGCCGACCATCTTCAGCGGAAAACCAATGTTTTGTGCCACCGTCATGTGCGGATACAGCGCGTAGCTCTGGAACACCATCGCCACGTCGCGCTCACCCGGCTCGAGCAGGGTGACGTCGTTTCCATCCATCAGGACGCGCCCGCCGCTTACGGCCTCCAGGCCCGCGAGCACCCGCAGCGTGGTCGTCTTGCCCGAGCCGGAGGGTCCCAGCAGCACGAAAAACTCGCCCGGCTCAATGGCGAGATCGATCCCGTGCAGCACTGTCGTGCTGCCGTGCCGTTTGACAATCCCCTCCAACCGCACGCTCCCGGCCGTCATCGCCGTCCCCCGCCCTTGACTGCGCCCACGGTGAGTCCCTTCACGATATGCCGCTGCGCGAAAAGCCCGATGAGGATCACCGGCGCCATCGCGAGCATTGCCGCTGCGGCGAGCTTGGCCCACTGGGTCTGCTCGACGGAAATGAAATTGAACATGGCGACGGTGACCGGCCGTACACGGTTGCCCCCCAGCACGACTGCGAACATGAACTCGTTCCATGCATTGAGGAAAACGAAAATCGTCGTTACGGCCATCCCGCCACGCACCTGCGGCAGGATCACGTACCAGAGCGTGCGCAGGCGGCCGGCGCGGTCGAGCAGCGCAGCTTCTTCCATCTCGAACGGCAAGTCCTCGAAGTACGACACCATGAGCCAGATCGCGAACGGAAGGGAAAACGTCAGGTAGATCAGCGTAAGACCGCTGTAGGTGTCCAGTCCCCCGACCTTCTGCAGTGCGAGGTAGTACGGAATGATGAGGCCGACCGGAGGCAGCATCTGCGTGGCAAGCACATAGAACCCGGAAGCCCGCTTGGCGGGATAGCGCAATCGGGCCAGCGCATAAGCCGCCGGGATGGCAAACAGCATCGTGAGCAGCGTGGCCGAGCAGGATACGACGAGGCTCGACCAGAGGTTCGGCAGGATGGAAGACGCTCCGAACAGGACTTCTCGGTAGTGCTCGAGCGTCGGCTTGAAGAACCACACCGGCGGGTACGCGAGTACATCCCGCTCGCTCTTGAACGACGTAAGCAGGCCCCAGATCACGGGGAACACCCAGGCCGCAAGGCCGGCGCCCGCGATGGTGGCAAGCGCCACACTTCGAATCGCGCGCCCTGAGCCTTGCCCCCTCATTTGCCTGGCCCCGTCATGCGCGCACCCGGCGCAACCTGAACATGAAGTACGAGATCACGAGCGTGATCGACATGAGCACGACCGCGAGCGCCGCGCCGTAGCCGAGGTTCAATTCGGTAAACGACGTGCGGTACGCATAGAGGTTGAGGATCTCTGTTGCCGAGCCAGGACCGCCGCCAGTCGCGGCAAAGATGGCGGCGAACGCCGAAAGCGCCGTCATCATCCTCAGGATCACCACCATCACGACCGCCGGACGGATCAACGGCAGCGTGATGTGCCAGAAGCGCTGCCACGCACCCGCCCTATCGAGTCGCGCCGCCTCGTACACATCCGGCGGCAGGGTCGCGAGCGTCGCAAGCAGCACGAGGAACGCGAAAGGCGTCCACTGCCACGTGTGGATCGCAATGACCGAGATCAGCGCCAGCTGCGGATCGCCGAGCCAGTTATGGCTGCCGAGCCCCAGCGCCCGCGTGACAAGGTCGACCAAGCCGAAGTCCGGCGCCAAAACAAGCGTTCGCCAGAAGAGGCCGACGACAACTGGGGCGAGCACGATCGGCAGGATCGCCGCGACCCGCAAGAGGCCCTGCCCTTTGGGAATCTGCAGCACGAGCAGCGCAAGCGAAAGCCCAAGCACGACCTGCAACACCACCGTAGAACCCGTATAGATTCCCGTAAGCACCAGCGAATTCCAGAACCGCGGGTCGCTGCCCATCTTGGTGAAGTTGCCCAGACCCGCAAAGCCCGAGAGCCAAGGCATGCCGAGGTCCAGCTTGTGCAGGCTGGTCCAGCCCAGGTAAACGAGCGGGACCGTCGTGGTGAGCAACAGGAGCAGCAACGCCGGCGCGAGCAGGGCGAGCGCGAACCGGCGTTCCTGCGCCTCGAACGTCGGCGCAGGGCGTGCTGCGGAAGCCATCGGGGCGGCGGCTTAGCCTTTGAGAATCTGCTGGATGCGCGCCTGGGCCTCGTCCAGCGCTTCCTTCGGCTTCTTCTGGCCGACCAGCGCCGCCTGGATGGCCGTGGCCATGGTCTCGCCGATCGCCGGCCACTGCGGCACGCGCGGGCGCCAGTCGACGTCCGAGTCGTGCTCGATGGATTCCAGCACCGCGGGAATGAAGTTATCGCCCGCGCCCTTCATCGCCGCGGCGAAATCGGGTGACTTCAGGGCCGACAGCCTGTTGACGCCGGAGCGCTTGGCCGCACCCGCGAATTTCCACGAGGTGCGCGCCTGCGTCTCGGCCGAAGCTGCCCACTCGATGAACAGCCACGTGGCCTTTTTCTGCCTTTCGGTCAGCGCAGCATTGATCGGAAAGCCCCAGTTCCAGATCGAGGTCACCCGCTTTCCGCTCGGGCCCTTGGGCCAGCGGGCATAGGCGATCTTGCCGACGACCTTGGATTTCTCCGGGTTGTTGATCACCGCCGAAGACGTGTGCGAGTCGATGTAGGTCGCCACCGTGCCCTGCGAGAACGCGTCGGCGATATCCGGCCAGTTCCAGTTGCGCACCGCAGGCGGAGCGTAGGCGGCCAGCGTCTCGACGTACCACGTGAGCGCTTTAACGGCTTCCGGCGAATTCACCACGATATTGTTACCGCTGCCCCAGCTGCCGCCGAAGCCCCTGAACAACGACGGGTAGATGTACATATTCTGCCCGGCGCCGGAAAAGCCACGCAACGCGAGGCCGTACGTGCGGTTGGCTGGGTCGTTGAGCGCCTTGGCATTCGAGACGAGCTGGTCGTAGGTATCTGCGGGCTTGAGCCCCTTGGCTGCGTACAGGTCCTTGCGATAGACCTGCACCGTGACTTCGCCGTCGTACGGGATGCCGTAGAGCTTTCCGTCGACCGAGTCGGCGTCGCGCCAGACTTTGAGGATGTCGTCGAACCTGAACCACCCCGCGTCGGTCAATGACGTGTCGTTCAGGTACTTCTCGAGCGGCTCGACCCACTTGTTGGAAACATAGAGCGGGTAATACATCGGGTCGGCGGCGTGCGTCGCGTACGTCGCCGTCTTGGAGGAAAAGTCGAGCAGCGCCTTCTGGCGGATCTGGCCGGGCGGCACTTTTTCGAACCGCAGCTTGATGCCGGTCAGCGCCTCGAACTGCGGCTGGAGCGAAATCAGGTTCTCGAAGTAGCTCGCCGGGATCACCGCGACGGTGATCGACTCGCCTTCGGCCTGCTTCCAGTTGATTTTTGCGCTGCGGTAGGCGGCGAGGTCGTCCCCCTGCCCGAAAGCGAACCGGGAGCCCAACGCCCCCGCCGCACCTAAGGCAGCGCCGAACTTGAGTGCCTTGCGACGGCTCGGCCGCAGGGGCGACGAATCGTGGGGGGAACGCTTTTTCATGCTGGTCTCCTGTTATTTTGTGTTCGGATCGCGGTCCGCCCGGCTTTTTGCCGGTCTTTTGATGCTACCAGCGTTCCTTACTGCGGGTGGCGCCAAGGGGGCGCGGCAGGCGCTTATTAGGTACGCTAACGCACAGATGGAATGGCCGGCCAAAGCCAGACTCCGGTTGTAGTTTTACCTAACCCGGAGAGACACATGAACAACCTCAAGCGCTTTTCCACGATCATTCTTGCCGCCCTCATGCTGGCCGTTGTCGGCTGCGCAGGCACCGCCACCCACGAAAGCACCGGCGAATACGTGACCGATTCCTGGATCACGACCAAAGTGAAAGCCGCCCTGGTCGACGACCCTGCCGTCAAGGCAACGGAAGTCAACGTCGAGACGTTCAAAGGCGCGGTCCAGCTGAGCGGCTTCGTGAGCTCGCAGACCGCGATGAACGAAGCGGTTCGCGTTGCCCGTGGCATCAAAGGCGTGACCTCGGTCAAGAACGACATGCGGGTGAAGTAACCGCCTCAGGAAGAGTTCTTCCCGCCGGGTGGGCGCTCCAGGCGCTCATCCGGCGGTGCTATTTCCGTCACAAGATCGCGGATCAGTTTCTTGTTGGGCAGCGGCCCGACCTGCATGTCGCGCGACTCCAACCGTGCCGTGCACGCGTACACCGTCTTGCCGTCCACGACCACCATGCATTCCTTGCACGTGTTCGCGCTGGTACATGAATAGCGAATCGCAAGCGTAGGGTCGCGATGCGCGCGGATCCACCTCAGCGCGTCCAGCACGGACTGCCCGGGCTCGAACGGCACTTCGTATGCGACTTCCTGCTGCGCCTCGCCTGGCGCACCGCGTTTGATTTTGAGGAGGACCACAGCACTCATTCGACGCCGCTCATGCTATGACCTGGTTCCTGTCCCATGCGGGATCCATTCCGGGGAAATCCTCCCGTTGATGCGCCCCGCGGCTTTCCGTCCGCGAGAGCGCAGAGGCCGCCACGCAGCGCGCCACTTCGAGCATCGTCCTCAGGTCGAACCAGTCGACCAGTTCCGTATCGTAGGGTTTGCCGGCCGGCGGTTTCATCGCGGGAAGACCAGCTTGCATCGAGCCGATTCTTTCGAGCGCTTGCTGCAATCCCCTGCCCGTGCGGAACGGCCCGACCTGCTTTTGCATCAGCGCCTGCAATTCTTCCAGCAGCAGCGCGGGGTTCGAGCGCGGCTCGCCCCGCCCCTCAGCCAGGCGGGAACGCGCAGCCGTGAAGGCCTCGGGATCTGCGGACGCACGGTGCTTCAAGGCCCGTTCTGCGGCGGACTTGCCGGCCTTCCGCCCAAACACGAGCGCCTCGGTGATTGCATTACCCGATAACCGGTTGGCGCCGTTCGCGCCGCCGACCGCTTCGCCGGCAACGAACAGCCCCGGAACCTTCGTCCTCATCGAGACATCCGCCTTCACGCCGCCCATGTGGTAGTGCGCGATCGGCGCGACTTCGACCGCCTGCTTCGTGAGGTCGATCCCGTTCTTCGCCAGCCGGTCGATGACGGGTCCGGCGGCGGCGCGCAACTCCGCTTCGCTGCAATGCTCGAACGACAGCCACGCTCCGCCATGCGGCGAGCCGCGGCCGGCCTCGACTTCCTTGACGATCGCATACGTCGCCAGGTCGCGGGTCACCACGTATTTCCCTGCGTCGCTCGCGCCGTACTTGTGAACGAACTCTTCACGCTCGCCGTTCAGCAGGCGCCCGCCGAGCTTGTAGCGAAACGGGTCCCACATGATCGGGTCCATGCCGATGAGGCGCGGGGCAAGGTGGCCGATCGGGAAGAACTGCACGAACTCCATGTCGATGAGCTCGGCGCCCGCCGCAAGGCACAGCGCGTACCCATCGCCGCCCATGTTCGCCGAGGCGCTGTTGCGCTGGTAAAGCCGCGTCAGGCCGCCCGTCGCAACGATGGTTGAAGCAGCGGAAATGGTCACCGCCTGACCGCCGGCGATATGCAATCCCACTGCGCCCACACATTCGCCCGCCTTGAGCACCAGCTCCGTCACGAGCAGATCTCCGATGCGCCGGATTTCCGGCGTGCGGATCAGGCGTGACCGCAGCGTCTTCGACACCGCGGGTCCCGTATTCAGGAAGTCGACGTACACGCACCGTGGCCGGTCATGCCCAGGTGCGAAGGCCTGCTTCATGTGGCCGTTCTCGCGCGCCCAGCCGACGCCCCATGCGTCCATTTCGCGGATGACTTCGGGCCCTTCCTCGCACAGCAGCCGCGCGAGGGCCGGGTCACAGAGGCCGCGACCGGCGGCGAGTGTATCGGCGTAGTGATGCTCCCAGTGATCGGGCACCTCTTCGCCGACCGCGACGGCAACGGTCATCTGCGCCATGATCGTCGCGCCGCCCCGGCCGATGAGGCTGCGATCGGCGAGGATGACTTTCGCCCCGCCGCGCGCGGCTTCCAACGCAGCGTACATTCCGGCGCCGCCGGCGCCGATGACAAGCACGTCGGTGTCGAGATGCATCATTTCGCCACTTTACTGCCGACCATGGGAACCGGGATAGGTGCAATCGAAAGTATTTTCGGCTGTGACGGGGCCTCGTCCCGCTGCCTTGCACTCCGCCACAAACCGCATGCCCACTGACTCTTGCCTTGTGCAGCGCATCAGCCTTCGACCGCGGGATTCCTTGCGAATGCAACGAATGCGGGGTAGCTTGTCCGCATGGCGACGTTCGAGCTCGAGAAGCATGCTTTCTTCTGGATGACGCAGGTCATCGGCAGCCGCGACCGGCGCCTGGCCGATGCGCTCGACGGTCATGGCCTGCGCGCGCCGGAGTGGCGGGTGCTGGCGACGCTGCATGCGCGCCAGCACTGCTCCATGAGCGAACTCGCGGACCTTGCCTCGATCGAACGCTCGACGCTCACGCGGATCGTGGACAGGATGCAGCATTCCGGCTGGGTCACGCGGTTGTCCGATGCGGAGGACATGCGCATCACGCGCCTCGCCCCTACCGCCTTGGGCGAGAAATTATTCGCGCGCGTCTGGCCGGCCGTGGAAGAACTTAACAACGCAGCGCTCGCCGGATTGCCCGACGGCGCTGCGGACCTGTTGCGCTGGACGCTGCAGCACATGCAGGCCAACCTCGACAGGAAAGGGGCCAGGCTCAAACCTGACAACCTGGAACTTCGTCAGGTTTGAGCCTGGCCCCATTTTCGATTCGTAATTGCAAAGGGAGAAAGCAATGCTCCAGGAAAAAATTCCTAACGTAGCCAAGCTGGTCGAGCCGGACCGGGTGCACAAGTCGGTCTACACCGACGAGCAGCTCTTCGCCCTCGAGATGGAGCGCATCCATGAGCGCGTGTGGATCTACTGCGGCCACGAGACGCAGGTGAAGAAACCCGGCGACTATTTCACGGTGCAGATCGGCCGCCAACCGATGATCATGGTGCGCGGCGCCGACGGAAAGGTGAACGTGCTCTACAACCGCTGCCCGCACCGCGGCTCGATGATCGCCGGCGACCGCAGCGGCAACACCGGCGAGTTCTTCCGCTGCTCGTACCACGCGTGGACTTTCAACCTCGACGGCACGCTCAAGAACATCCCGATGATGGAGTCCGGCTACAAGGACACTCGCTGGAACCGCGACAACCCGGACACCCACATGAAGCAGGCCGCGCGCGTGGAGAACTACCGCGGCTTCGTGTTCGCGAGCCTCGTGGAGGAAGGTCCGACGCTGGTCGAATTCCTCGGGCCCTCGAAGATCGCCTTCGACGACATCTGCGATCGCGCGCCCGCGGGCGAGGTCGAGGTCGTTCCCAACTGCTTCCGCGTGATCCAGAATTCCAACTGGAAGATCTTCCTCGAGAACCAGCTCGACGCGCTGCACCCTTCCGTCACGCACCAGTCCACCGGCCGTGCGGCGCGCGAGGTCGAGGTAGAGATCGAGAAGAAGACCGGCAAGATCCCGCTCTCGTACCACATGCTCTCGGCGTTCGCGACGGTGACGATCGACAAGTGGGACAACTTCCAGACCATCAACTACCCGTACGGCCACTGCATCCTCGCGGGCTACATGGGTCTGCGGCCCCAGGACGCGGACACGCTGGCCTACGAGAAGACGTTGACCAAGGCCTATGGCGAAAAGAGGAAGGAAGAGATCCTCTCGACCAACATCCACCATGTGCTGATCTATCCCGGCCTCTCGGTGCAGTCGCCGCTGCAGCAGCTGCGCGCGGTGCGGCCCCTGGGCGTCAACAAGACGCTCACCGAAATCTGGCACTTCAGGCTCAAAGGCGCGCCCGAGCCGATCTACCGCCGCGCGCTCGCCTATTACAACCTCGTGAATTCGCCCGCCACGCTGATCAACGCCGACGACCTGGAGAATTTTTGGAAGATCCAAACCGGTCTCGGCTCCGACGGCGGCGACTGGGTGAGCTTCGCGCGCTACTACGGGCGCGACATCGAGAAGAACGGTGCCGTGGAAACGGGCGAAGGCATGGGCACCTCAGAGGCCCCGATGAGGAACCAGATGAAAGCCTGGGCCCAATTCATGGCGAAGGCATAGGAACCGACATGGCACTCCAAAGCAAAACAAGAAAGCGCATGGCTGAAATGAAGGCGGCGGAATCGAAGGCGCTGCAAAAGCGATCTGCGCGCCCTGCGCCTGCACCGGCGCGCAAGGCGAAGGCCGCCCCCGCTCCCGCGAAGGCGCGCTCAAAGCCTTCCACCCGCGGCGCCTCCACCCAGCACGCGGTCGAGCAGTTCCTCTACCGCCAGGCCGAGGTGCTCGACGCGAAGCGCTGGGAGGACTACATCGACCTCTTTACGAACGACGGCGTGTACTGGATGCCGGCCGATCCCGCCGACAAGCACTGGGACGGCATTCCCTCGATCTTCGCCGAGGACAAGAACCTGATGACCGTGCGCATGAAGCGCGTCCTGCACCCGGATGCCTGGTCGCAGCGGCCGCTATGGGGCACCAACCACGTTGTCGGCAACGTGATCGTCGAGAAGGAAGCGGCCAACGGCGACGTGACGGTGCGCTCGCGCTTCCACATGATGGAGCTTCGCCGCGACAACGTCCGGCACTTCGCCGGCAGCTACGTGCACGACCTCAAAAAGACGCGCGACGGCTACCGCATCCGGCAGCAGCGCGTCGACATGACGAACGCGCAGGCGGCTTTCGATTACGTGCTGCAGGTGTGGGTGTAAATGCGTCAGGCGTCTTCGCCTGACGATCCAGTTTTTGCGTAACGCCCGATCGCGGCACATTCGCGCAGGCTGAACAGTTCGAACATCGCCATGCCCGCGAGCATGGCGATAACGAACACCACGGCCTTGGTTGCGCCGTATCCCAGCGCCACGATGGCGGGACCAGGGCAGAAACCGGCCAGGCCCCATCCCACGCCGAAGGCAGTGCTTCCGGCCGCGAGACGCAAATCGATCTGCGTCGCCTTTGGCAACGCCAATTCCAGGCCAAGCAGGGAGCGGCGCATGCGCCCGGCAACGGCGAACGTCACGAGACCTACTGCGATCGCTCCTCCCATGACAAACGCGAGCGAGGGATCCCACACGCCGAAAAGATCGAGAAAGCCCTGCACTTTGGCAGGGTTGGCCATGCCGGCCAGGATCAGGCCGGCACCGAAGACGAGTCCCGAAGCAAATGCCATGAGCTGGGCCATTTCAGGCGCCCACGACGTGACGCACTACATAGACGGTGGCGAATCCCGCCGCCATGAAGCAGGCGGTTGCGGCCAGCGAGCGCAGCGACAGGCGCGAAAGCCCGCATACCCCGTGACCGCTTGTGCAGCCCGCTGCGTAGCGCGTGCCAACGCCCACGAGAAGTCCTGCCGCGATGAGGGTTCCCCAGCCTGCGTCAACCTGGATCGGCGGAAGCGGGGCGACAATCGACCAGGCGAGAGGCGCGAGGACAAGGCCCGCGACGAACAGGACGCGCCACAACCGGTCGCCATGCGACGATCGCAGCAGTCCGCCGAGAATCCCGCTGATGCCGGCGATGCGGCCGTTGAACAGGAGGAGGAGCGCAGTGGCCACGCCGATCGCTACGCCGCCGGCGAGGGAGGCATAGGGAGTGAAGTGAGGCCAGTCGATGTTCATTTGCCGCGGTGGCTCAACGCGAGGTCGCCGACCGCCCGCTTTCCGCCCGGCGGCGCAGTTCCGCCGGGTCGGGCAATGCCGCCGCGTCCCACCCGCCGCCGAGCGCCTTTACAAGCTGTACGCTCGCAATCATCCTGCGCCCCAGGATGTCGGCAACGCTTCGCTGGTTCGACAATGCTGTCGCCTGCGCAGTGATTACCTGCAGGTAAGTGGTGATCCCGGCCTTGTACTGGTTTAGGGAAACGTCGAGCGCCTGCTGCGCGGCGGCAGCGGCTTCGGCCTGCACGCGCCCCTCCTCCTCCAGAATTCGCAGCGCCGCGAGGTTGTCTTCCACTTCCTGGAACCCGGTGAGCACGGCTTGGCGGTAGTTGGCGACGCTCGCATCGTACGCGGCGACGGCTTGATCGCCCACCGCACGCCGGCGGCCGCCGTCGAAGATCGTTTCGGCAAGCGCGGGGCCGATCGACCAGAAACGGCTGGGAAGCGCAAACCATTGCGCCACCGTCGCAGACTGGAACCCGTACGCTGCGCTGAGCGTGGCGGAAGGAAACCATGCAGCGGCGGCCACGCCGATCTGCGCATTCGCCGCCGCGACCCGCCTTTCCGCAGCGGCAATGTCCGGCCGGCGCTCGAGGAGTTCCGCGGGCAGGCCGGTGGGAATCGCGGGCGGCTGCGCGGACAATTCCGCGGACGCAATTGCAAACCCCGACGGTGCGGTGCCGATCAACGCCGCGATCGCGTGCTCGAGCTGCGAGCGTTGGACGCCAAGGTCGAGCAGCTGTGCCTGGGTGGATTTGAGCTGGGTCTGCGCCTGCGCCACATCGATCCGCGCAGCCACGCCGGCCCTGTAGCGGTTGTTCGTAAGCTCGAGCGACTTCGCATAGCCCTGGATGGTCCTTTCGAGCAGAATCCGTTGCGAATCGAGCGCGCGCAGCTGGAAGTAATCCAGGGCGACCTGGGCTTGCGCGCTGAGGCGCGCATTTTCGAGATCGGCTGCGCTTGCCTGGGCAGAGGAATCGCCAGCTTCGACCGAGCGCTTTATTCGTCCCCAGACGTCGGCTTCCCAAGAAAAATTGATGGGGGTCGAATAGATCGTGCGCTTGTTCGGGGCCACGCCGGTCACGGGACCTGTCGTGCCGGACGGTCGCGAGCGCGTTTCCTGGATCCCGGCGGTCACCGTCGGGAAAAAACCCGCGCGCGCCTGGTCGGACAGCGCCACTGCCTGCCGGAACTGGGCTTCCGCGGCAATCAGGGTCTGGTTCGTGATGTTGATCTGCGCCACCAGGCGATCGAGCTCCGGATCGCCGAAAGTGGCCCACCAGTTGCCCCGCCCGAGATGGTCGCTCGGCCGGGCTGGCTGCCAGTTGAGCCCTTCCTTGTAGGCTGGCGAAACTGGCGCCGACGGGCGCACATAGTCAGGGCCGATGGTGCACGCCGCCAGCAGCGCAATCGAAAGGACAGGCAGGATTAAGCGCTTGTCGTTCATGGTGTTTGCCCTTCGAGACGAGCGCGCCGGGAGGATCGCGGCCAGTGCCTCGAGGCCCAGATTCCAAACCGGTCGAGGTAAAGGTAGACCACCGGCGTCGTGTACAGCGTCAGCAACTGGCTGAAGACCAGGCCGCCGACGATCGCAATGCCAAGGGGGCGGCGCATTTCGGCGCCTTCGCCAAAACCGATCGCAAGAGGAACGGCGCCCAGGAGCGCGGCCATGGTGGTCATCATGATCGGCCGGAAACGCAGCAGGCAGGCTTCGAAGATCGCTTTTTCCGGCGCCAGCCCGCGGTTGCGTTCCGCATCGATGGCGAAGTCGATCATCATGATTGCGTTCTTTTTCACGATCCCGATGAGCAGGATCACGCCGATGAACGCGATGATGCTGAGCTCCGTCCCGAATGCGAGCAGCGCGAGGAGCGCGCCGACGCCCGCGGAGGGCAGGGTCGAAAGAATGGTCAGCGGGTGGACCACGCTCTCATAGAGGATCCCGAGCACGATGTAGAGCGTCAGGAGCGCCGCGAGGATGAGGAAAGGCTGGTTGTCCAGCGAGGCCTGGAATGCGCGCGCCGTCCCCTGGAACGATCCGTGGACGCTGGTGGGAACACCAATCTCATTCATCGCCTGCCTTACCGCGGCGGTGGCGTCGGACAACGAAGTGTCGGGCGGGAGGTTGAAAGAGATCGTGGACGCGGCGAACTGGCCCTGGTGATTTACGGCAAGCGGCGTGTTCGTCGGTCCGTACGTGCTGAACGCGGACAGAGGCACCTGAATAGCGCCAGTAGTCGGCTGCGCGCTGCCGGCCGCCCCCCCGGAGGTGCCCTGCGCTGGAGTAGCAGTGGCCGGCGCCCCGGCAGGCACGCTTACATAGACATAATTCAGCGTGTCCGGGTTCTGCCAGAACTCGGGCGCCGCCTCCATCACAACACGGTACTGGTTGAGCGGGTTGTAGATCGTCGACACCTGGCGCTGGCCGAAAACGTCGTTGAGCGTGGCATCGATCATGCGGGGGGTCACGCCCAGGCGCGAGGCGGTATCGCGGTCGATCACGAGCGATGTCTGGATTCCCTTGTCCTCCTGGTCGGTGTTCACGTCTACCAACTCCGGCAAATTGCCCAGCGCGCGCCGCACGCGCGGCTCCCAGGTCCTGAGCTCTTCCAGGTCGTCGGCCTGGAGCGAGAACTGGTACTGGGCGTTGGCCGAGCGGCCGCCCACGCGGATGTCCTGCACCGGCACGAGAAAGAGGCTGGCGCCCGGCTCGCGCAAAAGATTGCCCCTCAGCCGGGCCACGACCTGGTCGGCGGAAATCTTCCTTTCCTGCAGCGGCTTCAGCGTCACGAACATGAATGCGCGATTACGTTGCCCGCCACCGGTATAGGCGACGACCGTCTCGACCGCCGGGTCCTCCCGCACGATGGCCACGAAGTCAGCCACCTTGGTGCGCATTGCCTGGAACGAAATGCCCTGGTCGGCCTGGATGTTGCCCACCAGCCGGCCGGTGTCCTGTTGGGGGAAAAAACCCTTCGGCACGATCGCGTAAAGGTAAAAATTGAGGCAGATCGTCGCAGCGAGGATGATCAACATCAGCGGCCCATGGCGCAGCGACCAGGCCAGCGTGACCTCATAACCGCGCAGCATCGCCGCAAATACGCGCTCGCTTGCGCGATACACGCGGCCGTGCTGGCGGTCCTTCTCCGGGCGCAGCAGGCGCGCGCACATCATCGGCGT
>JANXRZ010000095.1 GCA_025352885.1 Pseudomonadota bacterium
CCGTCGACGAGGATCTTGCGGCGCTTCAACTCTTCTACGTTCTCGCCGTGTCCTGGAATGCGCTTGTCGACGAGCTCGTAATAAGTTTCGACCGTGTCGAGGAGCTTCACGCCGCCCGCGCGCATCGCATCGACAGTGGCACAGAGGTCGTTCGAGCCGAGCGCAATGTGCTGGATCCCCTCGCCGTGGTACTTGTCGAGGTACTCCTGGATCTGCCCGGCCTTCTCGGTTCCCTCTTCATTGATCGGGATGCGGATCTTGCCGCAGGGACTCGTCATGGCCTTGCTCTTCACGCCGGTGACCTGCCCCTCGATGTCGAAGTAGCGCGCCTCGCGAAAGCCGAACAGGCGCTCGTAGAACTCCGCCCACTCGTTCATGCGGCCCTTGTGGACGTTATGCGTGAGGTGGTCGATGTACACGAGGCCGTTGCCCGGGGGATTTAACCCGGGATTAAGCTCGGCGCCGGGCAGGGGCTCGAAATCCACGTCGTAGAAGCCGATGTTGCCGATGTCGCCGAGGGTCTTCCTGTTCTTCCCGCGCCAGCGGTCGATGAAATAGATGAGCGAGTCGCCGATGCCCTTGATCGCCGGGATGTTGAGCTCGCCGGGCGCCGCATGCCCCGCATAACCCCATGCGCCGAGGCTCACTGCGCGCTCGTAGGCCGCCTTCGCATCGTTCACGCGAAAAGCGATGGCGCAGATGCTGGGCCCGTGCTGGCGCGCGAACCTTTGCGCAAACGAGTCGGGCTCCGCATTGAGAATGAAGTTGATCTCACCCTGCCGGTAGAGCGTGACGTCCTTGTGGCGGTGGCGGGCGATGGGCGTGAACCCCAGCCGCTGGAACACGGCGCCCATTGCCTTGGGGTCGGGCGCGGCGTACTCGACGAACTCGAACCCGTCGGTCTGCATCGGGTTCTCCCACAGGTCGGCCACGGCAGGCGCCTTGTGTGCGGGTCAGGTGCCCGAGGAGGGCGCCGGGCGGGCGGGCGTTGCGGCCAGCGCTTTCTTGTAGTTCGCGAGGACCCTCGGCACATAGGCCACGGTCTCGGCGAACGGCGGCACGCGGCGGCCGTATTTCATGACTGCTTCCTCGCCCGCGTTGTAGGCCGCGAGCACGAGCTTGAGGTCGTTGCCGAACATCGCCATGAGGTCGCGCAGGTAGCGCGCGCCGCCCTGGATATTCTGGGCCGGGTCGCGGATGTCCTTCACGCCGTAACGCCGCGCGGTGTCGGGCATGAGCTGCATGAGGCCCATCGCGCCCTTGGGCGAGCGTGCCGAAGCGTTGTAGCCGGACTCGACCGAGATGACTGCGCGAATCAGGGCCGCGTCCACGTTAGTCTCGTTCGAGGCCGCCTGGATGTGCGTGTCGTAGCGGGTGTTCGCGACATAAGTCGAGGGGACGCGCGCATTGGCCTGCGACTGCGCTTCGGACAAAGCCTGCGCGCGCTTGACCGGATTGCGCCACGCGCCGGGGTTGATGACAAAGCGGTTGTTGCGCGAGTAGAGCTGGTAGCCGGGCTCGCTTGGCGCCGTGTCCGTGTACACCACCGAGACGCGGCCGCCTTCGACTTTGCCATACACCGCGGCATGGGCGCCGCCAACAACGAGGACTGCCGAGAAAGCCGCGAAAAACCTCAGTCGAAGGAAGGTCATTTGTGCCGGTCCGCCTTCAGGAAGGAGCGTGAGTTTACCATCCGCTTCTCCCACCTCCGCGCCCACCGCCGCGCGGTATGATCGAAGCACTTTTCCAAGAGGCACTCCCATGGCCGAGCCGCTCGAAATAGAAGTCTTCTCCGACTACGTTTGACCCTGGTGCTATCTCAGTACCGTGCGTATTGAGCGGCTCAAGAAGGAGCAGGGCGTTCGGATCAAGTGGGTGCATTTCCCGCTGCATCCCGAGACCCCGGTGGAAGGCCGCGCCCTTGCGGACCTGTTCGCTGGCCGCGGTTACGACATCCCGAAGATGCAGGCGCAGATGCGCGCGCGCATGGAAGCCGAAGGCCTGCCCTACGGTAACCGAACGATGACGTTCAACAGCCGCCTTGCGCAGGAACTGGGCGCCTGGGCGGATACACAACCCGGGGGCGAGGCCATCCATGACGCGCTGTTTCGAGCGTACTTCGTGGACGGACTCAATATCGGCGACGCGCAGGTGCTGGCGGGGATAGCCGAGTCGGTCGGCCTATCGCGTGAAGCGGCGCTGGAGGTGCTGGAAAAGCGAACCTTCAAGGAAGCGGTCGACGCCGACTGGGAAAAATCCCATGCATACGGCGTGACGGGCGTGCCGACTTTCGTTTCCGGCCGCCAGGGGCTCGTCGGCGCCCAGCCCTACGAGGCGCTCGAAGAACTCGTGAAGCAGGCGCGCGGCTAGCGGGAGTTCGCGTTCCGCTCAGCGGCGCGATTGCGTATCCGAGGTGCTCGAGCCGGACACGGGCACGGGAACGACGAACCCGACGCACGCGCTCAGGGCGAGTGCGGCAAGCAGGGCGGCCGCAATGGTTTTAAGTGGGTTCATGGTTATCGCCTCGGTGGGGTTGGCGCAGCCTTCGCGCCCAATGAAGATAGGCGCCGTGCGAGGCAGTGTCTGTGCGCAACCGCTCTGATGGATTGGCCCGCCGGACCAAAAGCGGTCAGAATGCCGGGCTTTCAGCCAAACCGGAGTTTGAAATGAGCCATTCCAAGACAGTCCAGACCAGGCGCAAGAAGGAAAAGGTCAAGAAGACCAATGCGCGCATCGCGAAGGCGGCGGCCAAGGCAAAGAAGGACGCGGCAAAGAAGTAAAGTCAGACATTTATTTATGGAGAACCAATAGGCAAGCGGCTCTCCAGCCAGTTCTTATCCCAAAACCGCTATAGAGTCACTCGCGCGGAATCTTCGCGTCGGTGACCACGCGCCGCCAGCGCTCCATGTCCAAGCGCAGCAGCGCGGTGAACTGGTCCGGCGTGAGCGGTGCGAGCTCGTAGCCGGCTTTCTGCAGGCGTTCGACGAGGTCAGGCTGGGCCAGCGCCTGCGCGGTGGCTGACTGCAGGCGACGCAGCGCCGGCTCGGGCGTGCCGGCCCGCGCAAACAATCCGTACCAGATGTCGGCGGTGACGCCCGGCACGCCGGCTTCGGCAAGCGTCGGCACGTCCGGAAGGGCGTCGGAGCGCTTCTCGCTCGTGACCGCGATCGCCCGCAGCTTGCCCGTGCGCACATGCGGCGCAAGCGACGGCAGCGTGGTGAGGACTACGTCGATCTGCGCGCCGATCGCGTCGGCCACGGCCGGGGCCGAGCCCTTGTACGGCACATGCAGCAGGCTGATTGCGCCTTCGAGGTTCAGCAGCTCGCCGAGGAGATGCGGCGCCGACCCCACGCCGGGTGTGCCCAGGCTTAGCCGCTTGGCCCTGGAAAGCTGGGCGAGCTCGCGGAAGTTTTTTGCAGCTGACGAGGGTGGCACGGCGAACAGCATCTTCACCGTCGCTGCGCGGGCGAGCGGCGTGAAGTCCCTGAGCGAGTCGTAGCCGATCGACTTGTACATTGCAGGATTGCTCGCGAGGAAGTCGTTCGCGAACATGAGCGTGTACCCATCGGCCGCCGAGCGCGCCGCCGCTTCCGCGCCCACGTTGCCCGAAGCGCCGGGACGGTTCTCGAGAACCACCGGCTGCCCGAGCAGGGTCGCCAGCTTCTCCGCAAGCGGCCGCGCGATGCCGTCCATGCCGCCGCCGGGCGGGAAGGGCACGATCATCCGGATCGGCCGCGTGGGGAAGTCCTGCGCAGCCGCGCTAGCGCAGAACGCGAGCAGCAGGAGCGCGAGATGCTTTTTCATGCGGCCGCGCGTTCGGCGCTGGCTTCGGAAAAGCGCGGCAGCCCCATCTGCAGAATCTCGGACCGTTCGCTTGCGCGCAGCTCGCCGCGCTCGCCTCGCTCCAGATGCATTGTCGTGCGCGGGCTCCACGCTTTTCCGCCTACGTCACCCTTACCGGAACACACGAAGTACAGGCTCGAATCCTCGAGGGCGAGTTTTGCGTTCGCGCCGACGCGATGAAACAGCAGCCGGCTGCCGCGCTCGGAAAAAATGCCCATGAGCTTCGAGGCCGTCCCCGGACCGTCCTGGATCCAGTCGAAGTTTTCGGGCGTCATGAACACCGCGTTCGAGTAGCGCTCTTTCGGGTACACGAGCTCCCGGCCGTTCACGTACTCCCACACCGCTTCATAGGCATCCTGGTTGATCTTCCCGCCGCCGGGCTTCTCGCGCGTGTAGATGCCATTGGCAAACGTGCCCGGGCCCTTCTTCATCTCGGCGAGGCCTTTCTGGAACTGGGCCTCCGACATATATCCGTTGCCGCTGGCCCCGCCGAATTGCAGCACCAGCGTCGCGCTCGTCGCCGACAGCGCTTTCTGCGGACCGTAGCGCGTGCCTTCGGGAAAGTAGGCAATCGATCCGGGATCCATGCGGCCGTCCGAGGCAAAGTCGAACGACCCTTCGAGCTGGAAGCGCACTTGGTCGAAATTGTGGCGATGGCGCGGGGAAATGAAGTCGCCCGAAAGGACGGACAGCTGCAGGTAGAAATTGTCGGGGGCGCCGTCGGTGCCGGAGAGCAGCTCGTAATGGCGGAAGATCCCGCCCCGGGCGTGGGGGCGTTCCTGGAGCTTGAGGGATTCGAAGTTGATTACGCGCATATACGGCTCCTTGGATTTCGCTACCTATGCAATTCCCGATTCTGCCACCGGCACACGAGAGCCGCTGGACGACGCAACCGCTCAGGCCGCTATGACCAGAGTAAACTATTGCCTCGCCAATCAAGACCCTTCCCCATGAACGCCCCCCTGCGCGCAGTCATAACTACGGCCCCCTCCGTCTGCCCCCATGACTGCACCAGCACTTGCGCGCTTGAGGTGGAGATCAAGGACGCCAACACCATCGGCCGGGTGCGGGGCTCGATGCGCAATACGTACACGAACGGCGTGATCTGCGAAAAAGTGGCGCGCTATGCCGAGCGCGTCCATCACCCGGACCGCCTGCAGCATCCGATGAAGCGCACCGGCCCCAAGGGCTCGAAGTCCTTCACCCGGATTTCCTGGGAAGAGGCGCTCGACACGGTCGCCGAGCAGTTCGAGAAGAAGGTGGCGCTTCACGGCAAGGAAACGGTGTGGCCCTACTACTACGCCGGCACGATGGGCCTGGTGCAGCGCGACGGCATCAACCTGCTGCGCCACCAGCTCAAGTATTCACGCTGGTTCTCGACCATCTGCGTGGCATTGTCGGATACCGGCTGGGTCGCCGGCACGGGTTTCAAGCGCGGGGTCGACATGCGCGAAGTCGACCAGCATTCCGATCTTGTGGTGATCTGGGGCGGGAACCCGGTCAGCACGCAGGTCAACGTCATGACGCACGCGATGACCGCGAAGAAACGCGGCGCGAAGCTCGTCGTGGTCGACCCTTATCGCACGGGGACCGCCGCGCAGGCCGATGTCCACCTTGCGCTCAAGCCCGGCACCGACGGCGCCCTGGCCTGTGCAGTGATGCACGTGCTCTTCAAGGAAGGCTTTGCGGACTGGGAGTACCTGCGCAAGTACACCGATGCGCCTGACGAGTTGGCCGCACATGTAGTCACACGCACACCCGAATGGGCCGCGAAGATCACAGGCCTCACGCCTGAAGAGATCGTCGCATTCGCGCGGCTCTACGGCAAAACGAAGAAAAGCTACATCCGCTGCCACCACGGGTTTTCCCGCTCGCGGAACGGCGCGGCGAACATGCACGCGGTGACTTGCCTGCCCGCGGTCACGGGCGCGTGGCAACACCTGGGCGGCGGCGCGCTCTATGGCCAGACGGCCATGTATCCGCTCGACAAGAAGCTCATCGACGGCTCGGACTTGATCGACAAGAGCGTGCGCGACCTCGACCAGTCGCGGCTCGGCCCGATCCTCACGGGCGACGCGGAGGCGCTAAAGGGCGGCCCGCCGGTCACTGCGATCATCGTGCAGAACACGAATCCCGCGATGGTGTGCCCCGAGCTCAACCTCGTGCATAAGGGCCTTGCGCGCGAAGACCTGTTCGCCTGCGTGCACGAGCAGTTCATGACCGAGACGGCAGCGTTCGCCGACATCGTGCTGCCGGCGACGACCTTCCTCGAGCATGACGACATGTACACGGCGAGCGGCCACACATACTTCCAAGTGACGAAGAAAGTCATCGAGCCGCTTGCCGAATGCCGCGAGAACCATTACGTGATTTCGCAGCTCGCGCATCGCCTCGGCGCGAAGCATCGCGCGTACGACATGACGGCGTGGGAGATCATGGACGAGACGTTGCGCGCTTCAGGGATGTGGGATGCGCAGAAGAACCTCGAGGCCGGCGGGCAGGATTTCGCCCTGCCGTTCGAGCGGGCGCATTTCCTCGACGGGTTCGAGACGCCCGACCGCAAGTTCCATTTCAAGCCGGACTGGAAGAAATTCGGCGGGCGCTGGCAGGAGATGCCGGTGCTGCCGGACCACCTCGACGTGATCGACAATGCAACCGAACAAAAGCCTTTTCGCCTCGTGGCCGCGCCGGCGCGCACCTTCCTCAACTCGACCTTTACCGAGACACCCGGATCGCTTTCACGCGAGAAGCGCCCGACCGCGCTCGTGCATCCCGAAGACTGTGCGGCCCTTGGCGTGGCCGAAGGCGACAAAGTGACGCTCGGCAACGAGCGCGGCGAAATCATCGTGCACGTAAAGCCGCAGGCTGGCCAGCAGCGCGGGGTCGTCGTGGTCGAAGGGATCTGGCCGAACAAGCATTTCGAGAACGGCCTCGGCATCAACGCCATCACCAGCAGCCAGCCGGGCTGGCCGAACGGCGGCGCGGTGTTCCACGACACTTCAGTCTGGATGCGCAAGCCCGCCTGACGCATCCGGCAGCCGGACTCGCACGATCAGCCCGGCCGGGTTCGCGCCCGGAAGCGCATCCTCGAGCGTAAGGATCCCGTGATGCCGGTCGACGATGGCCTTGGCGATCGCCAGGCCCAGGCCACTGCCGGTCGTGTTGTCGCCCGCGACCCGATGGAACCGCTCGAAAACGCGCTCGCGCTCCTCCGGCGGGATGCCGGCGCCGAGATCCGACACAGTGATCTCCGCAAATCCTTCGCCCTGCCGCACCGACACCGTGACCTGCGTGTTCATCGGCGCGTAACGCAGCGCGTTGTCGACGAGGTTCTCGATGAGCGAGCGCAGCTCTTCCGGCGAGCAGGCAACCTGCACTTCACCGGGCGCATCCGCGCCCAGATCCACGCCGATCGATTCGGCGCGAGGCGAGCTCGAGCCGACCACTTCGCGCGCGAGACTCGCGATGTCATGCACGACGAAAGGCCCGGGCCGCACGCCGGCCTCGAGCTTGGCGAAATCGAGCAGTTGCTGCACAAGCCGGCGCGCGCGCTCGATGCCGCGGCCGAGTTCCTCGAACGCCTTGGTCCGTGCCTCTTCCGATTGCGCGCGCGCTGCGAGCTGGACCTGGAGGGCAAGCGCGCCAACGGGTGAGCGCAACTCGTGCGCCGCATCGGCGAGGAATCGGCGCTGCGCGCCGAAAGAATCCTCGAGCCGCCGAAGCAGGCCGTTGATCTGCCCGACCAGCGGAACCAATTCGCGTGGCACGTTCTCCACCGGAAGCGGGTCCAAGCGCGACGCGTCTCGGTCGCTCACACGGTCGGACGTTTCCTGCAGGGGCTTCAGGCCGCGATGAAGTGCCCAGGCGATGAAGACGCTGAGGAACGGGATCAGCAACAGCATCGGCAGCAGTGCCTTGAGCGACAAGTCACGCGCGAGGCGGTCGCGGCTCTCGATCGATTGGCCGACCTGCACGACGCCTTCCTCCGTCACGTGCGTGTAGATGCGCCACGTGCCCTCGGCCGATTCCGCGTAGGACAGCCCCTCGGTAAACGTCGGCCGGAGATCCACCGGCAATGAAGGCTGCAGCGTCTCGAAGAACACGCCGCCCTTTTCGTCGTAGGCCCGCACCGAAAGAAAAAACCCGGGCCGCGCAATGCGCAGGCGCCGGTCCTGCCAGTCTTCGCGAAGGTGCACGGCGAGCGCGACCTGCCTCAACTCGTCATCGAACAGGTTGCCCACTTGCGCGCGGACGCGGACATACGTTGCGGCGAGGACGATGACCACGCCGAGCGCCAGCGCGCCGACCACCCACAGGATCAATTTCCCGCGGATGGATCTCACGGAAGCTGGGCGATGCGGTAGCCGACCCCTCGCACGTTGCGGATGAGCTGCGGGCTCAACTTGCGGCGCAGATGGTGCAGGTGCACCTCGATGCTGTTGCTGCCGATTTCCTCGCCCCAGCCATAGACGGCGTCCTCGAGCTTGTCGCGCGAGACGACCGCACCAGGTTCTTTCATGAGCGCCTCGAGCACCGCGAACTCCCGGGCGGACAAGTCGACGCTGGTGCCCTGGAAGAGGACTTCTCGGCGGACTGGGTCGATGACCAGGCTGCCATAGCTTATTTCCGGCGAACTGCGGCCGCGCTGCCTGCGAATGACGGCGCGCGCACGCGCGAGCAGCTCATCGAGGTCAAAGGGCTTCACGAGGTAATCGTCGGCGCCGGCATCGAGGCCGCATATGCGGTCGGCGACCGAGTCCCGCGCCGTGATGATGAGGATCGGCAGCTTGCCGCCCTTGCGGCGCACGCCTTTCAGGATCTCCAGTCCGTCGCGCCGGGGCAGGCCGAGGTCGAGCAGTGCCAGGTCGTATACCCCGGTGCCCACCGCGGTTTCCGCGCCGCCGCCATCGCGCAGCCAGTCCACGGCATATCCGGCGTCATGCAGGCCGGTGCTCACCGCGCGCCCGATCATCGGATCGTCTTCTACCAAGAGTACTCGCATGCTTCTTCGATAGCTTCAATCGCGGCCCCTGTCAATCCGGCGCCCTTAAGGCGCGCTTAAGCATCGCGGCCCTACGATAGCCTCGCTTTCCAGGTGAATGGCAGCAGGGTTGGGGCGGTGCGAGGGCGCCGCTCTTTTTTTGGTTGTGGAACCACCTGGCAAAGTCTTGCACCAAGGGGTTGGTACAAGGAGGTGGAAGCCGGGACGGAAACTCTCCCTTTCCGTCCCGGCTGCAGTTCTCCGCAAGGGTCGGGTCGGACTATAGCCAACGTCTGCAAGCGTCATGTAAGCTTTTTGTTTTGGAGCTTGCACGGCGACCTTGGAAACATTGTTCAGGAAAGCGCGCGTCGCCCTCACGCCCCGGTCGTGGATGCTCAAGCGAGTGCTGTCGAACGGGGCGGTCATCTACGGCCGCAATGCCCCCGGTCATGGCGCCCGTGGCGTCTACGTCCAGGGCGATGCCGTAGAGCCGGAACTCCAGCACCTCGAGAGCTTCCTGCCCAAGGGCGGGGTCCTCATCGACATCGGGGCCAACACCGGGATCTTCGCGCTCAAGGCCGCGAAGCACGTGGGTGATTCGGGGATCGTGATTGCGGTCGAGCCCGGCCTCGAAATGCTCAACATGCTGACCTACAGCGTAAGGGCGAACGGGTTCGACAACGTCCGCCTGCGTGCCTTGTGCCTGGGCGCGCGCACGGGCGAGCAGAAACTGTGGCTCAACCATGACAAGCCCAACTCCTTCAGCCTGCACAAGCGGGCCGCCGACCCGCGAAGCGAGTCGGTGCTCGTCACGACGCTGGACGACCTGTGCGCCTGGGAAGGGCTCGATCGGATCGACTACGTAAAAATGGACGTCGTTGGCGCCGAAGGGGAGGTGCTCGCGGGATGCTCGCGGACGCTCGAACGCTTCCGTCCGATCGTCCAGGTCGCCATCCATACCGGTTATGTGCCGCCCGCCTTCCCGGGTTACAGCATGTACACGGTCATCGAGGGCCGGAAGGAGAACGCCCTGTACGTGGCCGACGGCGATGAGCGGGCCGCCCGCGTGCGCGAACTGGGCTGGCAGAAGCACTAAACTGGCGGTCATGGAACCGTCTTCCCAGTTCGACCGCAGTCGCGAGAATGTGGGCAACATCGTCCACCTCGAGCATGTGAACGTGAGCCAGCCGGACCAGCGCCTCGCGACGCTCTTTTACGTTGCGGGCCTCGGCGGGACGCGCGATCCCTACCTCATGGTCGGCCTGGACAACATGTGGGTGAATCTCGGCCGGAGCCAGATGCACCTGCCCACCGGCGAGCCACAGCGCCTGCGCGGCACGATTGGGTTGGTGGTGCCCGATCTCGCGCTCCTCGTTCGCCGGCTGGAAAAAGTGTCGGCGGGGCTGAAAGGGACGGCCTTCGAATTCTTGCAGCGCGATTCGCATGTAGAGGCCACGTGCCCGTGGGGTAACCGGTTTCGTTGCCACGCGCCGGCGCCGCGTTTCGGCGAGACGGAACTGGCCTTGCCCTACATCGAGTTCGAGGTCCCCAAGGGAAGCGCGGAGGGCATCGCACGGTTCTACACGGAGGTGATCGGCGCGCCCGCGACAGTGGTTTCGCAGGACGGCGCGGCCATGGCGTCTGCGAGTGTGGGCCGCGACCAGCGATTGCTCTTTCGCGAAACGACAGGGCCGGTTCCTGCGTACGATGGTCACCATCTGCAGGTCTACTTCGCGGATTTCTCGGGGCCGTATGCGTGGTTGCTGGAAAGGGGCCTCGTCACGCGGGAGACCGATGCGCACGAGTGGCGCTTCATGGACATCGTCGATCCGCGATCCGCCCAGCCGCTGTTCCGCATCGAGCACGAAGTGCGCAGCCTCAAGCACCCGCTCTTTGGCCGGCCTCTGGTCAACCGCAATCCTGCGCAGAGCAATTCAGCGTACCTGCGCGGGCAGGACGCGTTTCGCGGACTGTACTAAGTGCTCGAGGCGGCTTCAGCCGCCCGCATGCAGCGCGAGAATGTCGCACACCGCGCGATTGCACGGCGTCGGGATGCCTTTCTCCTTGCCCAACCGCACGACGCCGCCGCTCAGCCACTCGACTTCGAGGCGGTTGCCTTTCTCGAGGTCATGGTGCATCGACGAAGTCATGTCGGCCGGCAGCGAGTCGCCGAACGCCATTCGCTCGTCGGCATAATTTTCCGGGAGCGCGACGCAGTGCGCGCGGCCGACCGCCACCACTTCGCGAATCACGTCGTGCAGGAAGGCGCGGGCCTGGGGATTCGAGCGGATCGGACCGAGGCGCGCGCGCATGCTCGTCGTCGTCGCCGAAAGGCCGACGAGAAACACGTACTTTTCCCAGATGGAGCGGCGCACGTCGTTGCTGAGCTCCGCCGTCACGCCGGAGGACACGAGCGCCGCATGCAGGTGCTCGATGCGCTTCGATCGGGTGCCATCGTACTCACCGACCACGATGCGCTGCATCGTTCCCGTCTGGTGGATGGTGCCGGGCTTCGAGATGGTTGTAGCGACGTAGCAGACGCCGCCGATCACGGCCTTGTCGCCGAAAACGCGGCGCATGATGTCGTCCTTGACGACGCCGTTCTGCAGCGAGAGCACGGCGGTGCCCGGGCCGACGACGGGCTTGACTTGCAGCGCGGCGGCCTCGGTGTCCCAGAGCTTGACCGAGAGGATCACCACGTCCGCAATGCCGGCCGTGGTTGGATCGTCGGTCGCGTTCACTTTCGGGAGGTGGATCGCGCCCTGCGGCTCGTTTTCGATTGTGAGCCCGCCATCGCGCAAGGCCGCAAGATGCGCGCCGCGTGCAATGAAGGTGACGTCATGGCCTGCCTTGGCCAGGCGCCCGCCGAAGAAGCCGCCGACCCCACCCGACCCCATCATTACGATTTTCATGCGTGCTCCTGGTCACCGCAAGGAGCGCGCATTGTACGGCTCAGCCCCAGCGCATGACGGGCAAGCGACCCAGGCGCGGCACCGAAAGACGCGCAAGCAGCCGCGAGAACAACTGGCCCATCATGCGTGCCCGGTGGAGACGGGCTTGCGCATGCAGGGCAAGGGACAGGGCGGGGGTATCGAGGATCTGTTGCGTAGCGGGATTCATGATTCGCTCCAATCAGTTGGCATGCGAATCATGTATCCGATGGTGCGCTCGCTCAAACGAGATCGGCGCACAGAATGCATGCGCATATGGAATGCCATGAAGGAGTACTCACTATGGCGATCCGCGCGCTCGCGGCAGGCCTTCACACGTCTAAAAGCGTTGCGAAACACGGCTAGAATCCGCTCCTTCCCATTTCTTACGGACACGCCATGGCGACCTTCATGCACGAGGCGAGCGCACCGCGCTTCATCAAAACGCTCACCAACCTTTCCGCGATCCTCGACAAGGCGCAGGCGCATGCCGAAGCCAAAAAGATCGACCCTCTCGTGCTGACGAGCTTCCGCCTGTTCCCGGACATGCTGCCTTTGACTAACCAGGTGCAGATCGCCTGCGATGCGGCCAAAGGGGCGATGGCTAGGCTGGCCGGCGTCGAGATTCCGAAGCACGAAGACACCGAGAAGACGTTGGTCGAACTTCAGGCGCGCATTGCGAAGACCATCGCTTTCGTCGAATCGATCAAGCCTGCGCAGCTCGAAGGCAGCGAGGCCCGCGACGTTACCCTCAAGATAGGTGGCAAGGACATGGTGTTCAAGGGCATGCCCTACCTCTTTAACTTCGCCTTCCCTAACTTCTATTTCCACTGCACGACGACGTACAACATCCTTCGGCACAACGGCGTGGAGATCGGCAAGCGGGATTTCCTCGGCGCGCCCTGATCCAGGCTCGAGCCAACCGCTCCCTAGGTGACGTTGTCGAAGCGCACTATCTCAGGGGTCGTCCCGCGCACGACGCCGCGAGGATCTCGTCCCGCCTCAACGTCTTCGATTGCTGCAAAGTACAGGCGTCGCAACAGCGACACCCCGGCATCCGTGCGCCCGAGGTGCTCATGGCTTCGCTTGGCCACCTGCCCCTGGCTATAGCAGGCGAACTTGTCCTGCGCATTTACTTTCGACTGGTGGTGGATCGGGTCGCCGTCGCCCAGTTCGTAGATGAACTTCTTCATGCGCGCTACTTTCTCTTCGCGCTCAGCCGGCGCCATGCCTGTCGGAAGGGGCAGGAACCACGAGTGAAACGATAGGGTCTGCGTTTCCGAGACGGGGACCGCCCAGAAGACCAGCGCAATAGGCGGATCCATGATCGGCAACGCCAACCTCACGGCGCTCGGGAAAAGAAACTCGACTTCCCGTTCGTAGCCCGGCCTGCCCGCAATCGTTTTCAGGCCCCACTGCGTCGGCTCGACCCTGAGAGTCGGGATGGCCGCGAACTTCTCCTGGTCGAAGTCGGTGTCCTGATGAAGGATGCTGACATGCACCGGATCGACCATGTTCTCAAGCACCTGGAAGTAATTGCAGGGCCATGTCCCGATCGTGTTGATGCGTACGCCGTCCTCCCGCGCAATCGCATCGACAGGCGCCAGTGCGGGCGGCTCTGCGTTTCCGAGGTACGCCCAGATAAAGCCGTGGCGGTCGAGCACCGGATAGGCCTTGAGCTTGATCTTGTCGCAAAACTCGAACTGTGCAGGCTCGCCCGGCTGGTCCAGGCACTGGCCGGTCGCATCGTAGAGCCAGCCGTGATACGCACAGCGCAGGCCGCGCGCGTCGATGCGCCCGGCCGTCTTGAAATGCTCGGCGCCTGCCGAGAGCGACGTGCCTCGATGCGCGCACTGGTCGTCTATGAGTCCGAGTTTGCCGGCTAAATTGCGAAACAAGGCGAGCTTTTCACCGAAGACTTGCACCGGCATCGGGTTACGCGAATCGAGTTGCGCCGTAACTGCAACCGGGAGCCAGTAGCTGCGCATCAAGCGCGCAGCCGGAGCGCCGTTCATGACATCGGTGAGCAGTCCGTTTCTTTCAGGGCTTAACATGGGCTCAGTTCTGCTTAAGGCCGTATTTTTCCACAAGCGTCTTCTGGAACGGGATCGCATCCATGGCGTACTTCCGATAATCGTCGCTGCCCATGTAAACCGGTTCCTGCGCGAGCGCCCCGAGAACAGCGGTAAATTCCGGCTCCTCCATCGCTTTGCGGAACGCGTCATGCAGGAGCCTCACGACCGCTGGATCTATCCCCGCCGGCCCGACGATTCCCCAAGGCGAGTAGTCCGCCGCGTTGATCCCGAGCTCCTTCAGCGTCGGCGCGTTCGGATACCTCTTCATTCGCCGATCCGAGAAGACGGCGAGCAGTCGCGCTCGGCCGCTATCGACGTAAGGAACCCAGCCAGTGCTTTCGGCCGCGGCGGTGACATGCCCGCCGATCAGTGCCTGCAGGCTGTCGGCAGTGCCTTTATAAGGGACGGTAGTCCATTGAATCGCCCGAGCGGCCGCGACTTGGTCGGCCATTTGATGGCCCGGCGAACCTTTGCCGGGTACCGCGATGGTGACTGTACCGGGGTGCTGTCGCGCATGCTCGATGAACTCCTGCAACGTGCGCCATGGCGAATCGGCCTTCACCACCAACCCGAACGGATTGTCCGAAACGCCGATGATGTAGGTGAAATCCTTTGCTGCGTCCCAGGACGTCGGCGTCACGTAGGGCTGGCGTAGAACCGCGTTGTGCGATTGCGCGAGTGTGTATCCGTCGGGC
Source organism: Pseudomonadota bacterium (assembly GCA_025352885.1). Taxonomy (GTDB): domain Bacteria; phylum Pseudomonadota; class Gammaproteobacteria; order Burkholderiales; family SG8-39; genus SZAS-79. The sequence continues at coordinate 14,525 of JANXRZ010000095.1, forward strand.
TTGGCGCGCACGATCGACCCGGCGCCGATGGTCCCGGTGGCACCAGGGCGATTCTCGACCACCATGTTCTGCCCGAGGATCGCGCCGGCGGCTTTCGCAAGCGTGCGCAACTGCAGGTCGCCGCCGCCCCCGGGGGGCCATGGGCACACCAACGTGATCGGGCGGGACGGAAAGGGCTGCGCGAATGCTTGAGGCAGCGGCATCGCTGCGGCGCACAGAGCCGCGATGAAAGCTCTCCTGGACAATCTCATTTCACATTTCGCTCGGAGGCGCCTTGGTTGCAAGTCGAAATTATAGGTCTGCGGGATGAGTCAGGTCGGGCGCGCGCGGGTCCTGTCTATCGCCCAGGTCGCGACCGGCCAGAGCAAGATCACGAAGGTCCCGATCGCGAGCCACATCGCGATCGGGCGCGTGAAGAAGACCGTCGGGTCGCCGTCGGACTTGATGAGCGAAGTCACGAAGTTCTCTTCCATCATCGTACCGAGGACCACGCCAAGGATTGCGGGCGCCACCGGGAAGCCGTTTTCCTCCAGCACGAAGGCGATCAGGCCGAATACCAGGATCAGGATGACGCCGAAGACCGAGTTGTTGATCGCGAACGCGCCGACGATGCAGAAGAGCAGGATCAGCGGCATCAGAATGTTGCGCGGCACCGCGAGCACGCGCGTCGAGAACCGGATCGCAAGCCAGCCCAGCGGAACCATGATGAGGTTGGCGAGGATGAACACGATGAAGATCGCGTAGATGTTCTGCGGATTGTTCGTGAAGAGGCTCGGGCCGGGGTTCATGCCCTTGAGATAGAGCACGCCGATGGCAATGGCGGTGATCGAGTCACCGGGTATGCCGAAGACGAGCGCCGGGATCCACGCCCCCGCCAGCGACGAGTTGTTCGCCGCGCCCGCCTCGACGATGCCCTCGACGTGGCCGGTGCCGAACTTTTCGGGCTCCTTGGAAAACTTCTTGCTCATGGCGTAGGACAGCCACGCAGCCATGTCGGCGCCGGACCCGGGCTGGATGCCGATGACCGTTCCGAGCGCGCTGCCACGCACGAGCGGCCAGCGATATTTCTTGAGCAGGCCCCACATGCCCTTGAACACACTGCCGATCTTTTCGGTCGCCATTTTTGGCGGCGGGGCGGTATCCACCATGTAGCGCAGCAACTCGGACACCGCGAACATTCCGACCATCATCGGGATCAGTTCCACGCCGGAGAGCAGTTCGTTGATGCCGAACGTGAAGCGTGGATGCGCACCAGGGTTTTCCAGGCCGATGCAGGCCACCAGCAGGCCGAGCAGGAGTGAGATCGACGCCTTGAGGATGCTCGAGTTGCCGATGAACACGGCCCCGGCGAGGCCCAGCACCACCAGCCAGAAATATTCGAAAGACGAGAACTTGAGCGCGATCTCAGCCAGGCCGGGCGAAAACAGCACCATCACGAAGGTGCCGAACAGGCCGCCGATTGCAGAAAACACGAGCCCGGCCCCAAGCGCGACTTCGGCCTGGCCCTTGAGCGTCATCGCGTAGGCCTCGTCGGTATAGGCGGCCGACGCGGGCGTGCCGGGAATGCGCAGCAGGGCGCCCGGGATGTCGCCCGAGAAGATTGCCATCGCGGTCGCCGTGACGATGGCGGCCACCGCCGGCACGGGCGGCATGAAAAACGTGATCGGCACGAGGAGGGCCGTTGCCATCGTCGCGGTGAGTCCGGGAATGGCGCCCACGAAAAGCCCGAACAGGGCCGAGCACAGGATGACCAACAGCACGTAGGGATCGAAGACCAGCCCGAAGGCCTGCGAGAGGACCGCCCAGGTCATGGCTTCACCATGCGATGGGCAAAAGCACGCCCCAAGGCAGCGGGACGCGCAGTCCCTTGTAGAAGATGAGGTGGATCACCAGCGTGGCGCCAAGCGCAATCGGCAGGATCAGCACTGCGCGCACGCGCAGTTTCCAGAACAGCGCAGCGAGCACCACTGTGCCGCAGATCACGAAGCCGAGCTTGTTCGAGAGGAAGATGTAAAACAACAGCACGCCGACGGTGAGCAGGAAATTGCTTGCGTGCCTGCTCGAGCGCAGCCACGCCCCGGGCGTGATCCAGGCGCCCGCCGCCCGGTCCCTGAGCCCGTTGAAAATCAGGATGACCGCGCAGACCGCCAGCAGTGCCGCCAGCAACCCCGGAAAGGCGGACGGGCCGATGCTCTGGCCCGGGATCCGCGGGAACGACTGGATGTTGACGAGGATGGCGATCGCGAGCGCGAGCAGCGCGCTCCCGCTGATCGCGTCATTGAATTTCATCCTCGACCCCGCTTACTTGGCCAGTCCCACCGATTTCATCGTCGCGCCCAGGTCGGCGTCCGATTTCGCCATGAACTTCTCGAACTCCGCACCTTGCGCCCAGATCACGCCGAAGCCGCGTTGCGCCATGAAGTCCTTGTAGTCCTTGCCGTCGTAGACTTTCTTCAGCGCCGTACCAAGCGCCGCCTCGACGTCCTTGGGGATGCCTTTGGGCGCGACGATGCCGCGCCACGCGCCGAGCTGCCAGTCGCTTCCGGTTGCGGCCTTGAGCGTCGGGACGTTGGGATAGAGCGCAGCGGGTTGTGAGGCCATGACCACGAGGGGCCTGACTTTTCCGGCGTCGATCAACGAGCGCGCCTCAGGCAGCGAAGTCGGCGCGAATTCCACGCCGCCGGCAACGAGGTCCTGCAATCCCGGTGCGGCGCCGTTGGAGGGGACCCACGGCACCGAGGCCGGATCGAGCTTCAGGTCCTTGAGCATGCCGGCGATCGCCAGGTGCCAGATGCCGCCCTGTCCGGTGCCGGAAGCCTTGAACTTGCCCGGCGGATTGGCCTTGATGGCAGCGAGCACGTCGTTGATGTTCTTGTAAGACGAATCGGCGCGAACCTGGAACCCCGCAGGGTCGAGGTTCACGAGCGCGATCGGCGTGTACGAACTGTATTTGAGCTCGGTCAGTCCCTGCCAATGCATCATCGCGATTTCAACGGTGGCAAGGCCGATTGTGTAACCGTCGGGTGCCGCGGTGGCGATGGCGCTGTGCCCGACCACGCCGTTGCCGCCGGTGCGGTTGACCACGTTGAAAGGCTGCTTGAGCTCACGCTCGAGCAGGCTGCCGATGATGCGGGCGGTGGCATCGGTCCCGCCGCCGGCGCCCCACGGAACGATCAGGGTGACGGGGCGCTCGGGCCACGCGGCCTGGGCTCCTGCGGCCCCGAGAAGCGAGAGGGCGGCGAAGGCGCAATGCAGGACATGCTTTAACGGGGCAGTCATGGGATGTCTCCTATTGGGATCGCGGTTCGGCGCCTCTGCGTGCGCTTGCAGCCGGCAGAGTACTTGAAATTCCACCCCAGCGAACCGGTGTTGCACCGGGGGTTGCACCACTGCGCGAAACGCCTCACTCTTCGCGCCATGGAGACCCTATGAAAAGCGCCGGTCAAGCGATCGACCCAGCGGCCGCCAAGCAGACGATCTTCGAGTACTGCAAAAAGCGCGGCGCATTGGCCGTCGGCGTTGCCGATCTCGCGGTGCTCGAAAAAATCGCGCCGGCCGGTCACCGGCCGAGCGACCTCATGCCGCGCGTGAAATCGGTGATTTCGCTGGGCGTGGGCGGCCAGACCCAGGGCACCTGGCAGATGCCGGCCAAGGCGATGGCCTACTCCGGGTCGACCGAAGTGCGCGCGTACAAGGTGGCCTATGGCGCCTCGTTTTTCATCGAGCAGAAGTTCGGCGTGCCGTCGATCTACGTCCCGCCCGACATCGATCCGGAAGGCGGCCCCCGCGTCCCGTTCCAGAGCCTCAAGCTGCATGCGGAGATCGCCGGCATCGGCGCGCGCTCGCTCGCCGGGGACATCCTGCTGCATCCGGATTTCGGGTTCATGTATTACGCGTCTGTGTTTACCGAGCTGGAGCTCGAGCCGGACAAGCCGATGGAAGAGAACCCCTGTCCCGCGCCTTCGTGCGTGAGCATGTACCGCTCGATCGGCAGGACCCCGTGCATGAAATTCTGCCCCGCGCAGTGCCTCGACGGCGAAATCGACGACCAGGGTCGCCAGAAGATCATGCGCTACGACATGGCGAAGTGCGCGGAGCTCACACAGGAATACGAGGCGGTTCCCAAAATCCTCGCCGAAGCGGTGAAAGACGAAGTGCGCACGCATGGCGCGGAAGGGCTGCTCGACCCCGACCGCAAGATGCTTTGGTATAAGGTGTCGGCCGGCTCCGGTGCGTGGTTTGCGCAGTGCTTCGAGTGCATGCGTGTCTGCCCGATCGCAACCAAGGCGCCGGCGTCGGACCCGATCCTGCGGACGGAAGCGGCGCGCGCCAAGGGCTGACATGGCACGAGGTCTTACCCGCGAACAGCTCGGCGTCACCGAAGCCCTTATCGCCACTTACGGCGAGGCGATTTTCCGTATGAGCCACAACCGGCAGACGCGCGAAGGCGATCCGATCCGGAACCTCGACTGGAAGGAAATCGAACGCCAGCAGGAAGCGATGGGCCTGGCCGATATCCAGATTGCCGATCGATTGGGCCTGTCGCGCGAGCAGGTCATGTTCATTCGCAATACCGAGGAGAGCCGGCGCTTTCGCATCGGGCAGCAGGCGTATCTCATGGACCTGGGAGGGGGAAAGCGTTTCCGCTCCGAGCGGGTCGTGCCGTTCGAGGAACGGTTTGCGTACAGCGAGGACGCGCTGAAACTGCGCTCGGCGCTGAGCTTCGACGGCAATCGGGTAGCGGAATTCATCGCGCAAGGATGGTGGCGCGACGACACGTTGACGAAGTGGCTTGCCGTCCATGCGGCGCAGCGCCCACAGGCGCAGGCCATCGTTCACGGCGGCGAAACAATTTCATGGTCGGCCCTCGCCGAGCGCGTCGCGAATTTCGCTTCGGGGCTCAAGGCTGCGGGCGTATGCGCCGGCGACGTCGTCGCGGTCCAGCTGCCCAATATTCCCGAATTCATCATTGCCTACCTGTCGATCTGTCGCCTCGGCGCGGTCATGTCGACGATCCACATGCCGTATCGCGGGAGCGAATTCGAGACGCTGCTGCGACACAGCCGGGCGCGGGCGATCGTGTGCCTTGCGCAGGCCAAGGACTGGTCGCCGGCGAGTGGTGCAGCTGCGCTGAAGGAAACGATTCCGACACTGAAGACGGTGATCGCTCTTGGCGCGGCCGTGCCTGGCGCAACCGGATTCGGAGAGATCCAGTCCGGACGCGGCGCGGATATTCGCGACCTCCCCAGCCCGGCCGCGGGCGACCCTTTCCTGCTGCTGTACACCTCGGGCACGACTGCTTCGCCGAAGGCGGTGCCGCACAGTTATCACACGCTATTGTCGAACGCGCGCCTCGGCGTGCCGGAACACGGGATTACCGCAGAGGATCGCGTGCTCTCCGCCGCGCCCTTTTCGCACCTCTTCGGCCTGTATGCGCTCCACGTGTGCTGGTCGGCGGGCGCTTCGGCCGTGCTCCTGCCCGTGTTTACGCCGCCCGATCTTGCGCAGACCGTTCAGCGCGACAAGCCGACCGCCTTGTGGACAGCGCCTGCGCATATCGCCGCCTGCCGGGCGATGGGCTTGTTCGACACAAACGATTTTTCCTCGCTCAAGCTCTCGATCATGTCCGGTAGCGCCTGCCCGCCGGAACTCGTGAGATGGTTTGCCGCGCGCCTGCCCGGCTGTGCGGTGACGCAGTTGTGGGGCATGACCGAAACGCAGGCCGCGCTCTATACGCGACCGACCGATCCGCTGGAGGTCTCGGAATCGAGCGCGGGGCGCGCCAGTCCCGGGACCGAAGTCAGGGTGATGTCGTTGGCCGATGAGGTCTGTGTGACGGGCGAGGAGGGCGAGCTGCAGGTACGCGGGGCGCTCGCTTTTCCCGGGTTCTACGACAACGATGCGGCCAACGCGAACGCTTTCGCGAAAGATGGCTGGTATCGAACGGGGGACCTTGCCACGATGGACGCGGCGGGAAACGTGTCGATCACGGGACGCGGCAAGGACGTGATCAATCGCGGGGGACACAAATTCAACCCGCGCGATGTCGAAGACCTGCTCGACTCCCACCCGAAGATCCTGCAATCGGCCATCGTTCCGATGCCCGATCCGGTCCTGGGCGAGAAAGCGTGCTGCTTTGTGACGCTGCGTCCGGGCGTCGAAGAGGTGAAGCTCGAAGAACTCGTTGCGTTCCTGGCGGAGCGCAACATCGCAAAGATGAAATTCCCCGAGCGCCTCGTGGTCGTGAGCGAGATGCCGCTCACGCCCACGCGAAAGATCATCAAGAGCCGGCTGAAGCTTCCGTAAAAAGGGGCCAGCCCCCTTTTTGTCAGGTCTGAGCCTGGCCCCTTTTTGTCAGGTTTGCTTCCTTAGTAACCCGATCCGATGATGCCGCCGATGACCGCACCGGCTGCCGTCGTCGCCATCCGATCACGCCCGTATCCGAGCTGGCTGCCGATCAGCGCACCTGCCGCTGCACCGACGACCGCGCCGTTAGCGGGGGCGTAATAGCCCTGCGGTGCGTAGTACGAGTTGTACGCCGGGGCCGAATAAACCGGCGCGCTGTAGACGGGCGCTGCGTACACCGGCGGCGTGTAGTAGACGGGGGCCGGGACCACTACGCGGGGCGCGTAATAACGCGGTCCGTAGTACCCGTATCCGCCGTGATGCATGTGTCCATAATGATGACCGCGATCCCAGCCTCGGTCGTACCCGCGATGGTCCGCGAACGCGGGAGCCGCCACGCCCAAAGTGGCACCGGAAATCAGGACTGCGATTACTTTCTTGGCTGTGTTCATGGCTGTGCTCCTTTCCTTTGCTTTGTGGTGCAGGTCAATTCGCCTTGCAACGACTCCACTGTGGACCTCTCGCCTGTTGCTTTCAGAAAGCAATTGCTACCGCGTGTAGCAGCCAGGGGAAAGTTGTAACCGGTTCCCTTCATCGATGCGATACGGCAACAACTGGTAACAATTGGCCGGTGAGAAGGGCGGAGGCGCGCGTTCAAATGGACTCGAATTCAAGGAGATCTACGATGAAAACGCTTCTGCTGTCGGCTGCCGTATCCCTCGCCACATTGTCTGGTTGCGCCGTGGTCCCTGCATACGGCCCGCCCGGCTATTACGCCCCTGCCCCGGCCGTGGTCGTGCAGCCTTATGGGTACTACGGTTACCGTGGTGGATACGGGTATCGCGGCTATCGCTGAGTCACCCTGAGGCCAGCGAACTGGCGAAATCGGGCACGGCAGGCTAGTCTCCCCTTTTTCAGGGGAGGCAGAAATGAAACCGGAAATGCTGATGCTGCTGTGGGCCGTCGGGCTCGCGTTCGTGCAGGTGCTGGTTGCAGTCCAGGGCGCGGTGATGCAGGTGGGATTGCCGGCGCTCGCCGGAAACCGCGAGCAGTTTCCCGCGCTCAACGGGTGGGCGGGACGTGCCCAGCGCGCGCATCGCAACATGCTGGAAAATCTGGTGCTGTTCACCGCACTGGTGTTTCTTGTCGTTGCGGCGGGCAAATCGAACCAGATGACGGCGCTCGGCGCGGAGCTTTTCCTGTGGGGACGGGTCGCGTACGCCTTGCTCTATCTCGGCGGATTCCCGTGGGTCCGCACGCTCGCCTGGTTCGTTTCCGTCATCGGCATGGTGCTGATGGCAATCCAGCTTTTCTAAACCGTCCCTCGCCTGGCGACCCCGGTTACATCGGCGGAACCAGGCCGTTCAGCCCGACGTTGACCCGGCCGGCGGTCAGCGTGCCGTCGGGCTGGCGCTGCGTGCCTACGAAAACGTGGGCGCCCGGCTTGAGTTCGCTTCGTTCTGCCGGCAGGAAAGTCACGATGGGCACGCCTTCGGGGACCAGCACCTTCTTCTCTCCTTCCTTGTACTTGAGCATCAGCACGCGGTCTTTAGCGGAGCCTGACGCAACATCGGCGACCGTGGCATTAGTCATGAGGCTTTCGGGCTTGAGGTCCCACGGGTAGTGACCTTCGTTCGCACCGCGCATCGCCTCCGGGAAAATCAACACCTCCAGCGCCACCAGCGCGCCGTCTTTCTGGCCGAGCGTGGCCGTGCCGATGAATTTCCCGGCCGTCACGTCGGCCAGTGTGGCCGGCGCCACACCGGCAACGGTGAAATTGTCGTTAAGCTTGATGCGCACCGTTTCGCCAGTCCGGCTCTTGACCGTGAGCACGGGGTTGTCGAATGCCTCGATCGTTCCCCGCACGCGCACGGGCGTCTGGGCGAGAGCGGCGAAGGAGAAGGCGGCAAGCAGGAGGGCGGCTAGAATTCGTTTCATGATGTGGTTCCAGGTTGATCCTAGGGGTTGGTCCGGCGCCAGGGTTGTTCCGACTTGCAAACAGCGACCGGCAGGAGTTATCCCACTCGGAATGCTACCCTTCCCCGGCGAAAAAAAGACAGGAGACTGGTTCATGAGTAGAACGAGCATCAAAGGTGTTTGGCGGCGATGTGCTGCCGCGGGCCTGGCGGCGCTGGGAGTCGTTTCTGCCATCCCCGCCCTGGCGCAGGCCTGGCCGTCCAAGGCGGTGACCTTCGTCGTGCCCTTCCCGCCGGGCGGGTCGGTCGATCCGCTCGCACGCCTGCTCAGCGCCCGGCTCTCCGCCTCGCTCGGCCAGCAATTCATCGTCGAAAACAAGACCGGCGCCTCCGGCTCGATCGGCACCGCGTACGTCGCAAAATCCGCGCCCGATGGCTACACCTTCGCTGTCGTGTTCGACACGCATTCGGTCAACCCGTCGCTGATCCCCAACATGCCGTTCGACACGGTGAAGGACCTCGCGCCGGTCATGCTCGTGGGAACTGCTCCCATGGCGATCGTGACTTCGCCCGCCAAGCCGTATAAGACTTTCGCCGATGTGGTGCGCGCCGCTAAGGCGAAGCCCGATTCGATCAACTACGGCTCGGTCGGCAGCGGCAGCCTCGGTCACCTCACGATGATGCTCGTCCAGCACGCCGGCGGCTTCAAGGCGGTGCACGTCCCTTATCGGGGTGGCGGCCCGATGATGACGGACACGATGGGCGGGCAACTCGAAACCGGGATCGCGTCGGTGGCGGCGGTTGGTGCGAACGTGAAGGGCGGCAAATTGCGCGCGCTCGTCACCACTGGCGAAAAGCGCTCGCATACGATGCCGGAGGTGCCCACGCTCATCGAGCAGGGCTTCCCCGGTCTTTCGGCGGTGGCCTGGTGGGGCATCCTCGCGCCGGCCGGCACGCCGCGCCCGATCATCGATAAGTTGAATGCGGAGCTCGCCAAGGCGCTCAACCAGCCCGACCTCAACAAGCAGCTCACGGAACAGCTCGGCATGGACCTCGTGATCAGCACGCCGGAAGGCCTGCAAAAGTGGGTCGTCGGCGAGATCGACCGGTGGACCAAGGTCGTGCGTGAGAACAACATCCGCGCGGACTGAGAGAGGTACAGCATGAAACCCACGCGGATCTGCATGGTGCGGCATGGCGAGACGGCGTGGAACGCGGAAGGCCGCGTCCAGGGCCAACTCGACATCCCGCTGAACGACGTCGGCCGCGCGCAGGCGCGCGCCACCGCCGATGCGCTCGCCGGAGAGGACTTCACCGCCATCTATTGCAGCGACCTCGTCAGGGTTCGCCAGACCGCGGAGCCGTCGGCAAGAAGGCTGGCGCTGCCCGTCTCGTACATGGCGGAGCTGAGGGAGCGGCACTACGGCATGTTCGAGACGCTTACCTATGTCGAAGTGCGCGAGAAGTTTCCGGAGCAGTACGCGCGCTTCAGGGACAAGGACCCGGACTTCGACTTCGAGGGCGGCGAGACGCTGCGCGGCTTCAACGAGCGCGCGCTCAAGGCGGTGACCGGCCTCATCGAGCGGCATGCGGGCGAGCAGATCCTCATCTTCACGCATGGCGGGGTGCTGGAGATGGTGTACCGGCATGCGAAGTCGGTGGGGCTTTCCTCGCCGCGCGATTTCGAAATCCCGAACGCCGGCATCAACTGGTTAGAAGTCACGGCGGCGGAATGGAAAGTCTGGGCCTGGGCCGAGATCGCCCACCTCGAAGCGGCACTCGACGACCTGCGCGATTGACCTCACGCGACTGACAAGGAGACAGCGATGCCCCGCCATCAAAACTACATCCCTCACGGCGTCATTCCGGCCGTGCTGCTGCCTTTCTTCGAGGACCTGTCGATCGACGAGGTCTCCTTTCGGGCGCACTTGTGCGACGTGACCGCGACCGAAGGGATTTCGGCCATCACGATCAACGCGCACTCGACCGAGGTGGCGTCCTGCACGTTCGAAGAACAAAAGCGCGTCCTGGAAATCACGCAGGACGAAGTGGGCGCGAAAACGCCCATCGTCAACGGAATCTATGCGGAAGGCAGCCTCGAGGCGGCCCGGCTTGCCCGCATGGCAACTGATGGAGGCGCCTCTGCGCTGCTCGTTTTCCCGCCCGGACCGCTCACGATGGGCCAGCGCCCGGAGATGGTCATCGAGCACTTTCGCCGGATCGCGGAGGCGAGCGGCCTGCCGCTCATCGCCTTCCAGTATCCGTTGGCCGGCGGGCAGGGGTATCCGCTCGCGACGTTACTCAAGCTCATCGAAGCGGTCCCGTCCGTACGCGCGATCAAGGACTGGTGCAACAACCCGCCGCTGCACGAGCGGCAGATCCGCACGTTGCAGGCGCTGAATCCGCCCGTCAACGTGCTGACCACGCACAGTGCGTGGCTCTTTCCTTCGCTGGCGCTCGGCTGCAATGGCCTGCTCTCGGGCAGCGGATCGGTGATCGCTCCGTTGCAGGCGGCACTGTTTCGCGCGGTGAAGGCCGATGACCTCGCGACGGCGCGCGCGCTCCACGACCGTATTTCCGCGACGGCCGATGTCTTCTACGCCGATCCGCCCGTCGACATGCACAACCGCATGAAGGAGGCGCTGGTCCTCCTGGGCAAGTTGCCACGGGCCGTGGTGCGGCCGCCGCTGGTGAAAGTGACCGATGCCGAGATCGCGCGCATTCGCGTTGCGCTGATGCGCGCAGGCTTGCTGCCTGCGGATGCCCGAAAACTGAAGGCGGCCTCGGGTTAAGCCGGCTAGTGAGCTTAGCGGCCCGTGTAGACCGGGTCGCGCTACTCGACGAACGCGCGAAGCGCTTCGCGTGAGTCCTCCGAATCCTTGAGGCCGCACATCGTCTCGACCACGCTTTCCATCGACCGGCGATAGTCGAGGTCGTTGGCGCGCATGAACGCGTCGCGAAGAAGCTTCATTGCGATCGGCGATTTCTTCGCCAGGCGCCGCGCGAGCACCCGTGCGCGCGGCAAGACCTCCGCACGCGGCACGACTTCGTTGATGACGCCGAGCTTTTGCATCTCCGCGGCGCTCACGATGTCGCCCGTGAAAAGCAACTGTGCCGCCCGATGTCGCCCTGCTTGCCGCGGGAGGTGGACCAGGTGCATCGCCGGCAGCAGGCCGACGTCGATTTCCGGGTAGCCCCACTTGCCCTCTTCGGCGGCGATGATCATGTCGCACGAAACGGCCCATGTGACGCCGGCGGCGCGGGCATGGCCGTTGACCGCCGCGATTACGGGTTTGCCGAGGCGGTAGAGCGCCTCGTGCATCTCGTAGTAGAAAACCTCGATGAAGCGGCGCAGCGCCTGCCCGTCGAATTCCAACGCGAGCTTGAGGTCGACGCCGGCCGAGAACACGGTCGGCAGTGCGCTCGTGAGGATGACCGCGCGGGCGGTGACATCTTCCCGTGCGCGTTCATAGGCATCGATGACCTCGCGCGCAAGCTGGTGATCGATCGCGTTGACCGGCGCGCGGTTCATCGTGATTTCGGCAACGTTTTCGATGACGCGGTATTCGACGAGCTCGGGCATTCAAGCCTCCTTTGGGTGATTGCCCATTATCGCGGGGATTGGAATGTAGGCCAGCGCGATGTAACGTCTTGTTACCAATGGGGCGAGGCCGTCGCTTGAATCTTTGCCGATGCGCAGGATCTAACACGCATCCAAAGTGAGAAGGATGAGCGATGAAGATTCGTGCACTGGCCATTGCAGCCGTAGCCCTGGTGATGACTTTCACGACGGCCGGGTTTTCCCAGGCCGCCGGCAGGACCGGTGGGCACGCTGGAGGCCACCATCATGCTGGCCCGCGCGTGAGCATCGGCGTGGGAGTAGGGATCGGCGGATTCTATGATCCGTTCTGGGACCCGTACTACGACTACTGGTACCCATCGTATGGGGCGGGTTATGTCCCCCAGCCCCCGGTTCCATGCACACCCGCAGACGCGCCGAAAACGGCGCCGACGAATAACCAGTTCAGTCCGGACTACGCGTATGACCGGATCGACGCGAACCGGTGCAGTCCGGAGGCGGTGGCAGCCTCGTCGGCGCCCACAACAGTGGCGCCCGCGACCGTGCCGCAACCTCCCATGTATTACTTCTGCCGGGACTCGAACGCGTACTACCCCAATGTGAGGGACTGCCCCGGCGGCTGGGAAACCGTCCCGCCCAAACCCGGCCCTTTTTAGAGGTTGACGCCGGCGGCGTGCAGGATGCCGCGAACACGTTCGCGCTGCTCGGGGGAGATCGTGAGGCGCTCGGCGAAATCCTTGCCGAGCGGCCGCGTGGCGTCGATGCCCATCTTGGTGACCGTAAAAGTCTCCGGGTCGGAGGTCGGGTCGAGGATCGCCCCTTTGCTGCCCGGGATAAACACGATGTCCTTCTCCGCTTTCACTCGCGTGGCGACGGCCCACATCACGTCGTTCATGTCGAAGATGTCGACGTCCTCATCCACGACGATGATGTACTTCGTATAAAACTCCGTCCCGAGCGCGGCCATGATCGCCTGCTGCGGCTCGCCCTGGGAGGACTTCTTCATCTTGATGATAGCGAGGAAGGCGCCGCAGGTCCGGTGCGGCACGTGCACCGCGATGACGCCCGGCAGGTTGCGGCGAAGGGTGTTGAGGATTTCGCCTTCGCGCGTCACGCAAGACACGAGGATGTGGTCCTGCGACATGCCCGAAGCCACCGAGTGGAACATCGCGTCCTTGCGCATGCGCACGCGATGCGCCACGAAAACGTTCTGCGTGCTGCGATAGGAGGCGTAGCCGGTAAATTCGCTGAACGGCCCCTCCGGCTCATGGACATTCGCGAGGATTTCGCCCTCGATTATGATTTCGGCTCCAGCCGGCACTTCGAGATCCTGGACGCCGGTTTTCGCAAGCCGATACGGTTCACCGAACAGCCCGCCGATGATCTCGAATTTGCGCACATGCGGCGGGTAGGCGAACACCATCGAGCCCATGTAGTGCAGCGGATGGATGCCAAGAGTAATCGCGGCGGGCAGTGACTCCCCTTTCTCCTCCGCGCGCTTGTGGAACTCGTACATGCGCCGCCGCGAATGCAGCGACACGCCCAGGCGATTTTTGCCCGTGAGCATGAAGCGGTGGAAGCCGGTCGTGTCCACGCCCGTCAGCGGGTCGCGAGCGGTCAACTGCCCCGCCGTGACATATGGCGCGGCGTCTACTGAAAAGTGCGTCGGGATCGGCAGCTTCGAAAGATCGACCTGGTCGCCTTCGATCACGACCTCCTGCCAGGGCGCCTTGTCCACCGTTTCGCACGGGATGTATTTCTGGCATCGCTCACGAAAGGCGCTCGGCAAGTCCGGCTGCGCTACGCCGAGGCAGGCTGCGAGCAGCTTGCGACTGCCGGCGATGTTGGTGACCACCGGCATGGTGTGGCCTTCGACGTTCTCGTAGACGACGACCGGGCTTTTGCCTGCCTGGTCAAGCTCGAACACGAGCGAAGTCATGTCGAGATGCGTGCGCACCGGCACCTTGATGCGCAGGAGCTCCTCGGGATAATCGCGCTCGACCATCGCGAGGAACCCGCGAAGGCTCTGGCTATCGTTCATGCGGTGTCTCCGGTTTTCGGCGGGGCTATTCGGCCTTGATGCCCGCGTCCTTCAC
>JANXRZ010000111.1 GCA_025352885.1 Pseudomonadota bacterium
GCCCGCTTATCGCCGCGACCGCCGAACGCTTCGGCCAGGGTCAGGAGGAGGAACTGCTCGTAAGTCTCCTGCGGTGTTAAGACCGGAGTGAGTGCTTTCACTTCGGACTTCGAAATCGGTTTGGCCTTCTGATTTCGGACCAGGCGCTCCGCCAGGATGCCCTTGTCGACAAGCAATCTGCGGATCACGGACCCCGGACTGTCCACAAGCGGCTCGGCGAGCTTCTTCAAGCCTTCGAACACTTCGTTGTCGATCCGGATGGTGGGCATTCCGTAGTATAAGCTAAGTAGATTGTGTAACTTTGTTTACCCACACCGCTTTACTTATGAGGCCGCTTTTACTGGCGTAGGCGTGCGAAAGCTGCGTATAATCCGCGCCTTTCGTTTGCGACGAACCTGGAGTATCCCTATGGTTGTGATTCGACTGGCCCGCGGCGGCGCCACGCATCGGCCCTTCTACAACATGGTCGTGGCCGACTCGCGTAACCCCCGTGACGGCCGTTTCATCGAGCGCGTCGGCTTCTACGACCCCAAGGCACCGGCAGGCCGCGAGGCGTTGCGTGTCGACATCGAGCGCGTGAAGCACTGGAAGAGCGTCGGTGCCCAACTTTCGCCGACCGTGACGCGCCTCGTGAAGCAGTTCTCGCGCGGAGTGTCTACGAACGTCGCGGCCAAAGCTGCCTGACCTCGAAGCTCGAAACCGTAACGATGGGCCGGATCTTCGGCTCATGGGGTGTACGCGGCGGAATCCGCGTCGATCCCTTCACCGAGGATCCCGAAACGCTCACTACCTTCGCAACATGGCTGGTCGGTCGCGAGGGCGAGTGGAAGGAATACAAGGTACTGGAAGCGCGGCTGCATACCACCCAGGTGGTGGCACAACTGGCCGGGTTGGATGACCGGGACGAGGCGCTCAAGCTGAAAGGCAGCGAAGTCGCAGTACCCCGCGAGTGGCTGCCGCAGCCGGAAGACGGAAGTTATTACTGGTCGGACCTGGTCGGCCTTGCGGTCGTGAATACCGCGGGTGAGGCCCTCGGAGACGTAAAAGAGTTGTTCAGCAATGGCGCGCAGGACGTGATCGATGTTGCAGGAGACGTAAAAAGACTGATCCCCTGGACCGCGGTCAAGAGTGTGGATCTCGAAGGCCGTCGCATCGAGGTGGAGTGGGAGAAGGACTGGTGAGGCAGTAATGCGGTTCGACGCGATCACGCTCTTTCCCGAGATGTTCGCGGCGCTGACGCAGAGCGGCATCACTCGCAGGGCGCTGGAGACGGGGCTGTGGCAGTTGGCCACGTGGAATCCAAGGGATTTCACAACGGATAACTACCGGACGATCGATGATCGGCCGTATGGGGGCGGGCCCGGGATGGTAATGCTGGCCGAGCCGCTGGATAAAGCGATAGCCGCTGCGAAAGCTGCGGGCGGGGGCAGGGTGGTTTACCTGTCGCCGCAGGGCGCGAGGCTGGACCAGGCGAAGGTCATGAGCCTTGCGGCAGAATCAGCGGTGACGCTGCTCTGCGGGCGGTACGAAGGCATCGACGAGCGATTGGTTTCCAAGTGTGTCGATGAAGAGATTTCGGTCGGCGACTACGTGCTCTCGGGTGGTGAGCTCGCGGCGATGGTTCTGATCGATGCGGTGGTGAGGCAGTTGCCGGGGGCGCTCGGCGACGGGCAGTCGGCGGTGGAAGAGTCTTTCGCCGCGGGGTTGCTCGATTACCCGCAGTACACGCGGCCCGAAGTGTGGTCGGGAGAAAAGATACCGGAGGTGCTGCTGTCGGGGCACCACGAGCAGATCCGGCGGTGGCGGTTGAAGCAGTCGTTGGGACGGACCTGGCAGAGAAGGCCGGACCTGATTGCGGCACGTGCGCTGACGGAAGAGGAAAGGACCCTGTTGGAAGCGTTCCAACGGGAGAGTGGAAGAGATAACTGAAAGCGTAACGGAGCTGAACATGAACCTGATCCAGAAACTCGAGCAGGAAGAAATCGCCAGGATCGGCAAGACGATTCCCGATTTCGTCCCAGGCGACACCGTCATCGTGAGCGTCAAGGTGGTCGAGGGCGAACGCAAACGCGTGCAGGCTTTCGAAGGCGTGGTGGTCGCAAAGAAGAACCGCGGCATCAATTCCTCTTTCATCGTGCGCAAGATCTCCTCGGGTGAAGGCGTCGAGCGCACGTTCCAGACGCACTCGCCGATCATCGCGTCGATCGAAGTGAAACGCCGCGGCGACGTAAGCCGCGCCAAGCTCTACTACCTGCGCCAGCGTTCCGGTAAATCGGCGCGCATCAAGGAAAAGCTCGGCTCGCGCGCGCAAGCGGAGGCCGCGGGTGAAATCTTGGCGCCGGCCGAGGCTCCGACCGAAGTCGCTGGAGCGGCCGCGCCCAAGGCGGGCTGACCTTTCGCGGCAGGCGATGACACGGGGCGCGCGAGCGCCCCGTTTCTTTTGCGCACTGGGCCGGCGGTATAATCGGGCGCTGGTCCATCGAGGTATCCCATGCGGCGCGAAGCTACAGCCATCAGTCCGGTCACCGAAATCGTCGCCGAGATCAAAGCCGGCCGCATGGTGGTGCTCGTGGACGAGGAAGACCGCGAGAACGAAGGCGACCTCGTGCTCGCCGCGGAGCATGTAACCTCCGAGGCGATCAACTTCATGTCGAAGTTCGCGCGCGGCCTCATCTGCCTCACGCTCACCGAAGAACGCTGCCGGCAGCTCGACATCCCGCTCATGGTGCGCGACAACCGCTCGCCGATGGGCACCAACTTCACGACTTCGATTGAAGCTGCGCAAGGCGTGACGACGGGCATTTCCGCGCAGGATCGCGCGCGCACCGTCCAGGTCGCCGTAGCGAAGGATACGAAGCCCTCCGACATCGTCCACCCCGGCCACATCTTCCCGATCATGGCGCAGCCCGGCGGCGTACTCGTGCGCGCCGGGCACACCGAAGCCGGGTGCGACCTTCCCGCGCTCGCGGGCCTCACGCCCGCCTCGGTGATCTGCGAGATCCTGAAGGACGACGGCACGATGGCGCGCCTGCCGGACCTCGTCGAATTCGCGGCGCATCACGGCCTGAAGATCGGCACCATCGCCGACCTCATTCACTACCGCAGCGCGAACGAGTCGCTCGTGCGGCGCACCGCCGAACGGGACATCGAGACCGCCTCGGGGCGCTTCAAGCTGATCGCCTATCGCGACAAGCCCACCGGCGCGAGCCACCTCGTGCTGGTGCGCGGCGAGATCGCCGCCAAACGCGAAACGCTCGTGCGCGTGCATGAGCCGCTCTCGGTGATTGACCTCATCGAGACGGGCACGGGCGTGCATTCCTGGGGCGTAAGCGAGGCACTGGCTGAAATTGCGCGCAACGAGAACGGCGTAATGGTGCTCCTCAACTGCTCGCAATCCGATGACGCGCTCGAAGCGCGCTTGTTGGACGATTCACCCGACGCGCGGTCTTCTCGCCGCTCGGACCGCAGTGCCGACCTTCGCACCTACGGCATCGGCGCGCAGATCCTGCGCGACCTCGGAGTCGGCCGCATGCGGCTCCTGGCGGCACCGCGCAAGATGCCGAGCATGGCGGGCTTCGGGCTCGAAGTGCTGGGCTACGCCGACCTCCCAAAGCGCGGGGGCTGAGATGGGCAGCGCCGGTCCCGCCGCCGCGAACCTGGGCGGAGCAGGGCTCAGAGTGGCCATTGTCGCCAGCCGCTTCAATGAGGCGCTCTGCAACCGGATGCTCAAAGGCACCGAGGCCGAACTTGCCGGGCTCGGCGTGCGCGGCTCCGACATCGAAGTCGTGCGTGTACCCGGCGCGCTGGAGATCCCCGTGGCGTTGCAATGGCTTGCGCAGACCGGCCGCTTCGATGCCCTGATTGCATTGGGCGTCGTGATCCGCGGGGAGACGTATCACTTCGACCTCGTGTCGAACGAATCGTCCCGCGGCGTGATGGAGGTCCAGCTCGAGACGGGCGTGCCGGTTGCGAACGGCATCATCACCACCGAGAACGAAGCGCAGGCCGAGGCGCGCATCGGCAAGGGGGGCGAAGCCGCACGGGTCGCCGTCGAAATGGCGCGGCTCAAGGCGAGCATCGCGGGGCACGAGACGTGACCGCCGGCGACAATTCTCCCAAGCCTGGTTCGGTGGCGAAGTCCCCGGTGAAATCGGCGAACGCGAAGACTGCGCGCCGCCGCTCCCGCGAATTCGCACTCCAGGCGCTCTACGCATGGCAGATGGCGCACGGCAGCCCCCGGGAGATCGTCGAGCAGGTTCGCGGCTACGAGGGCTACGAGCGCGCCAATGCCGAGCTCGCCGAGACCATCCTGCGGGGCGTGACCGAGCGCTCCGCCGAACTCGAAGCGCTGATCGCGCCGTTCCTCGATCGAAGCTTCGCATCCCTTTCGCCGGTCGAGCGCGCGATCCTTTACATCGGCACGTTCGAACTCTGCACGC
The DNA here is from genome assembly GCA_025352885.1 of Pseudomonadota bacterium. Lineage (GTDB taxonomy): Bacteria > Pseudomonadota > Gammaproteobacteria > Burkholderiales > SG8-39 > SZAS-79. The sequence goes on from JANXRZ010000111.1 coordinate 4,440, forward strand.
AGCACCAGACCCCATTCAAGGTGATCGTCAACGAGGCGATCGAGCTCGGAAAGAGCTTCGGCGGAACGGACGGCCACAAGTTCGTGAACGGCGTGCTCGAGAAACTCTCGGCGAGCCTGCGCCCGGCCGAGTTCCAGCGGGCGCGGGGCGGCGCGCCGCAACCCGCCGAGCCGCACCGCTAGTCCCAAGTCCCGAGCGCGACGGTGTCCGAATTCGACCTGATCCGTCGCTACTTCATGCAGGCAGCGAAAGGTGCGGACTCGACGAGGCACCCGGCGGGTGTGGAACTGGGCATTGGCGACGATTGCGCACTGCTTCGCGTGGCGAGCGGCTCCGAGCTCGCTGTTTCGACCGACATGCTGGTCGAAGGCCGCCATTTCCCGGTGGGCGCCGATCCTTTCAAGCTCGGCCACAAGTCACTCGCGGTCAATCTTTCCGACATGGCAGCGATGGGCGCGGCGCCCCGATGGGTCACGCTTGCGCTTGCGCTTCCGCACGTCGACGAGGCCTGGCTCGAGCGGTTTTCGGCCGGCCTTTTTGCGCTCGCATCGCGCTTCGAGGTCGCACTCGTAGGCGGAGACACGACACGCGGACCGCTGACGATCTCGGTGACCATCATGGGCGAAGTGCCCGCCGGGCTTGCGCTCTATCGGGCGGGCGCACAACCCGGGGACGAGATCTGGGTGTCCGGCGAGCTTGGCGGCGCTGCGCTCGGCCTCGCACATGAGCAAGGGCGGGTCTCGCTCGAGGGTGCGGCGAAGCAGGCCATGCTGCGCCGGCTTCACGAGCCCGAGCCGCGCGTTGCGCTCGGCGAACGGTTGCGCGGCCTCGCGACTTCGGCCATCGACGTCTCGGATGGTTTTGCGGGCGATTTGGCCCATATCCTCGAGCGCTCGGCAGTCGGCGCGCTTGTCCACTACGACCGGCTCCCGCGTCCCTCCGCGTTTGTAAAGCTTGCGAACGCCCGGATGGAGGAGGAGTGCGTGCTTTCGGGTGGCGATGATTACGAGCTGGTCTTCACCGCACCGCAGGCCAGTGGAAGCGAGATCCGGGCGCTGGTCGATGATCTCGGCATAGCCCTTACACCGGTTGGATACGTGCAGAGGGGCGAAGCCAAGCTGGTGCTGCTGGACGCGAAAGGCGCGTCCATGCGTGACCGTGGCGGGTTCGACCATTTCAGGCCGGATCCCGGATGATCCTGCGACCGGGCTTTCGCTTCGTCTTCAGCCATCCCGCGCATTTCGTCGCCTTCGGGTTTGGCGCTGGCCTCTCCCGGTTCGCGCCGGGTACGGCCGGAACGCTCGTCGGCTTCCCGCTGTTCTGGTTGCTCGGTCCCTACTACTCGCCGTGGGAGTTGCTGGCGATCATCGCCGCGCTCTTCGCAATCGGCGTGTGGGCCTGCGGCATCACCGGGCGCAACCTCGGGATCTCGGATCACGGAGGAATGTGCTGGGATGAGATCGTCGCTTTCCTCCTGATCCTCGAGATTGCGCCGCGGGGCTTGTACTGGGAGATCGCAGCCTTTTTCCTGTTTCGCCTCTTCGATGTCGTCAAGCCCTCGCCGATCCGCGAGCTGGAAAAGCGCATGAAGGGCGGGTTCGGCGTGATGTTCGACGACATCCTCGCCGCCGGGTACACATTGCTTACACTGGCGATCGTCAAGCGCACTTGGTTCTGAGGAGTTCCATGGCTGAAGATCCGTACGTAGAGCTCGCCGCGGTCCTCGGCCGCCTGCTGAAAGCCAAGGGCGAGAAGCTCGTCACCGCGGAGTCATGCACCGGCGGTGGCGTCGCCGAAGCGGTCACCGCAATCGCCGGCAGCTCCGAATGGTTCGAGCGGGGCTTCATCACCTATTCCAACGAAGCGAAGATAGAAATGCTGAAGGTCTCGCCTGCCACACTCATGCGGCATGGGGCGGTCAGCGAAGACACCGCGCGCGAAATGGCGCTGGGCTCGCTCGGCGCCAGCCCGGGCACCGTCTCGGTTTCGGTGACGGGCGTCGCAGGTCCCGGCGGCGGCTCTGTAACCAAGCCCGTCGGCATGGTGTGCTTCGCGTGGGCGAGGAGCGGCGAGGCCATGCCGCGCTCGGAGACCCGTCGCTTTTCCGGCGACCGCCGCAGCGTGCGCGAGCAGTCGGTCATCCGGGCGATGCAAGGCGTGATCGAACTTCTGGACGATGGTTCCTGAGCAAAAAATCCTAACATTCATTTACATAGAATAAGTAGGCAAGCGGTTAACAGGCGAATTTACTTTCCAGATATGACAACACAAACCCGGACCTGACATGGCAACTCTCTATCTCGTGCGCCATGGGCAGGCGTCCTTCGCCTCGGAAAATTACGACCGCCTCTCCGAGCTCGGGCACCAGCAGTCGGCGTGGCTGGGCGAACACTTCGCGGCGCGCGGCATCGTGTTCTCCCGGGCGGTCAGCGGCACGCTCGACCGTCAGCGCCAGACCGCGAGAACGCTCCTGGATGCGATGGGGTCGACCCTCGGGGTCAGCGAGCACCCGGGCTGGAACGAATATTCGGGCGACGCGCTTTACAAGGCGTACCACGGCGAAGGCTGGGCGAAGGCGCGCGCCAAGGGGGACGTGCGCGAGTTCTACCGCACCATCAAGCTCGCGCTGCTCGACTGGTCGGAGGAAAAGCTCGCGGGCGACCTCCCGGAAACCTGGCAGGCCTTCGGCGAGAGGACCGCTGCTGCGATGCATGCCGCCTGCGACGGCCTGCCGGTCGATGCGGCCGTCCTCGCAGCGTCTTCCGGCGGCGCAATCTCGCGGGCGGTCAGCGCTATCCTCGAGGCGCCCGCGCGAACGGCGATCGAGCTCAACCTGCAGTTCCGCAATTCGGCTTTCTGCGAGCTCTACGTGAGCCCGCGCTCGATCCGGCTGGTGAGCTTCAACTGCATTGCGCACCTCGACCGCCCGGACCGCGCAAAAGCCATCACCTACTCCTAGCCCAAGACTGCCACGCCGCGAGCCATCAGCGCGGCGCACAGCAGCATCACGAGAAGGCCGACCAGTTCCCAGTGGATGAGGGAGCGCATCACGCCCATCTTGTGCGCGGTCACATCAGGCACTCGGTCTTGCCTCAGGGCCTTGCCCCATGAGAGGAATTCGAGCGTCGGGTAAATCGAAGCGAGCCCGACGGCGGCGAACAGCGACACCTTGGCTATGAAGGGCGCGCTGTGAAAGTAGTAGGCCGAGCCTTTCTCGAAATAGAACACCCGGAAGAATCCGACGGCGAGTATCGCGGCCGCCGCGATCCCGTAGGCGAGGTCGGCGCGCTGGATGCGCCTTGCGCTTTCGACGGTCAACGGCCCGCGCAGGAGCGCAAGTTCGACGGCCAGGGCCGCAACGATTGCAAAGGCCGCCGCGTGGTGCACGAAGGCAGCGAAGGCGACAGTGGTAACTGAAAATCCGGTGCTCATTCCAAGGCTCCTTGCTGCGGGAAACGGTGCCAGTGTCCTCTACAAGGGCCGCCGTGCCGACTAGTTTGCGACGAACGCGGGTTTTTCCGAGGCTGGACCACGTTTTTTGCAGATGATTGCAGATGATTGCAGGTGCTTGACGGCGGAACCCCCGGGGGACTAGAAGTGTCTCAACGACCAGGATCCCTCAAATGGCCACACTCAGACCGCCGGCGGTTGCCGGCGCTTTCTATCCGGGCGATGCCCAGGCACTCACCGGCGAAGTGGACGAGCTGCTCGAGGGTGTCGAAAGCCTCGAAGTGCAGTTCGGGCACCCGAAAGCGCTCATCGTGCCGCATGCGGGCTACATCTACTCCGGTCCCACCGCGGCCGAGGCTTACAGCGAGTTGATTCCTGCGCGCGGAGTGGTGAAGCGCGTGGTGCTCCTCGGCCCGGTGCATCGCGTCGCCGTGAGAGGATTGGCCCTGCCCGGGGTGGATGAATTCGCCACGCCGCTCGGGCGCATTCGCGTGGACGCGGAAGGCGTCCGCTCGCTCGAGGACCTGCCGCAAGTCGTGACGAGCGCCCCGGCGCACGCCATGGAGCATTCATTGGAGGTGCAGCTGCCGTTCCTGCAACGCGTGCTCGGCGATTTCACGCTCATCCCGCTCGCCGTGGGCGATGCGACCGGCGCTCAGGTAGCTGAGGTGCTCGAACGCCTCTGGGGCGGGCCTGAAACGCTCATCCTCATCAGCACCGACTTGTCCCACTACCATGAGTACGAGGCGGCCCAGCGCATCGACAACGACACGGCGGATCGCATTGCACGGCTCGAGGGCGGGCTGAACCACCAGCAGGCGTGCGGCGCCACGCCGCTCAACGGGCTGCTTGGCCTTGCGCGCAAGAAAGGTTTGACGATCCGGCGACTCGCCGTCTGCAATTCAGGCGACACGGCGGGCGGACGCGGGCGCGTGGTCGGGTACTCGGCCTTTGCGCTGGACGAAGGCGACAAGGTGTCGCGCGAAGATGCCGGGCGCACGCTGATCGGCATGGCGCGCGCAGCGATCGGCGCGAGGCTGATTGGCCGCGAACCGCCGAAGGCCGACGGCGCGACCTGGTTGTCCCAGCCAGGCGCAACCTTCGTAACGCTGAACAAGGGCGAGCGCCTTCGCGGCTGCATCGGGAGCCTGTCGCCCCAGCGGCCGCTCGGCTCCGACGTGATCTCGAACGCCGAGGCCGCGGCGTTTCGCGATCCGCGGTTCCCGCCAATGACGCTCGAAGAATGGCCGGAGACGCAGACCGAGGTGTCGCTCCTTTCCACGCCCCGCCCAATTCGATTCGCAGACGAGGCGGACCTCCTGGCGAAGATCACCCCCGGCGAAGACGGGCTCGTCCTGGAGGCCGGCGGGCGGCGAGGGACGTTCCTCCCCCAGGTATGGGAGTCGCTTCCAGACAAGCAGCAGTTCCTCGCGCAGCTCAAGGCGAAGGCCGGCCTGCCGCAGGACTTCCGGCTCGGGCGCTGCCGTGTGCTCCGCTACCGCGTGATCAAGTGGAAGCAGTCGGACTTTCCCACGCAATGAGCCAGCTGCAATGAATCACCCCGGACGCTGGTGGCATGCGCTCGAGGACGGCCGCATCCAGTGCGACCTGTGCCCGCGCGACTGCAAGCTGCACGACGGCCAGAGGGGGGCGTGCTTCGTGCGCCAGCGCGAGGGCGACGCCATGGTGCTGACGACCTACAACCGGTCTTCGGGATTCTGCGTCGACCCGATCGAGAAAAAGCCGCTCAACCAGTTCTATCCCGGGACGAGCGTGCTGTCGTTCGGCACCGCCGGCTGCAACCTTGCCTGCAAGTTCTGCCAGAACTGGGACATCTCCAAGTCACGGGAAGTGGACACGCTCATGGCCGAGGCGAGCGGGGACACGATCGCCCAGGCGGCCATGCAGATGGGCTGCAAGAGCGTCGCGTTCACGTACAACGACCCGGTGATCTTTGCCGAGTACGCCATGGACGTCGCGGACGCCTGTCACGCGCGAGGCATCAAGACGGTCGCAGTCACGGCGGGCTACATTCATGCCGAGCCGCGGCGCGAGTTCTATTCGAAGATGGACGCGGCCAACGTCGACCTGAAGGCTTTCACTGAAGAATTCTATTTCCGCCAGACGGGCGCGCATCTCGCGCCTGTGCTCGAGACGCTCGAGTACCTCGTGCATGAAACCGAGGTCTGGACCGAGATCACTACGCTCCTGATCCCCGGGAAAAATGATTCCGACGCGGAGCTCGAGGCCGAGTGCCGCTGGATCCGCAAGCACCTGGGCCAGGACGTGCCGCTGCATTTCACCGCTTTTCATCCGGACTACCGCATGATGGATGTGGCGCCCACGCCGACGTCGACGCTGACGCGCGCGCGCGAAATCGGGCGCCTCTCGGGCCTCAATTACGTGTACACGGGCAATGTGCACGATGCGGGCGGCAGCAGCACCTACTGCCCTTCGTGCGAAAACGTGGTGATCGATCGCGACTGGTACGAGATTCGCAACTACGCGCTGACCGATGCCGGGGCGTGCAATCACTGCGGCACCCAACTCGCCGGGCGCTACCAGAAATTCGGCAAGCCATTCGGCGCGCGACGCATTCCGGTCCGTTTACGGCAGGCAGCCTAGCCGTCACTCCTTTCTGCGCAGGTCCGAAAGCCCGCAAAAATATCGCCGCGATCCGGCGTATAGAAATTCCGCCACGTATTGCGGATGAGGCTGCGCGGGGTGGCGAAACTGCCTCCCCGCAACACTTTGTGCGTGCCGAACCAGGGCTCGGAATATTCCTTGTAAGGGTCGCGCACGTAGCCCGGATACGCTTCGAACGGGCTCGCCGTCCATTCCCATACGTTGCCGATCAGTTGTCGGCATCCGGCTGCGGAGTCGCCAGGCGCGAAGGCGGTCACCGATGCAGTCCCGGCGGCATCGAGATTTGCATGCTGCTTCTCCGGTTGAGCGTTGCCCCACGGATAGTGTCGTTTGCCGGCCTCGCGTCGGCTCATCGATGCGGCATATTCCCATTCGGCCTCTGACGGCAGGCGGCGCTTCGCGAATCGGCAATAAGCCTCGGCCTCATGCCAGTTGACGTGGACAACCGGATGACTCTCTGGAAGTGCGAGCGTTTGGTCGAACCTGCGCAGCAACCACGCGCTGCCGTCCCGGCCCCAGTACCGTGGGGCGGCTGCCTGCGTACTCTCGCGCCATGCCCACCCGGCCTCGCTCCAGAATTCGCGTCGTGTGTAGCCGCGTGCCTCGACGAATCCGGCGTACTCGGCG
>JANXRZ010000162.1 GCA_025352885.1 Pseudomonadota bacterium
CATCAAGAGGGCGGCGATCAGACGCATTTCGGATACATCGTATCTTTGGGTGAAGTGGAACACAAATCCACCTTTGCCTGAAGCCTAGTGCCAATCACGTTGACAAATTGCACAATCAGAATCACGCGAACGAAATCACCACTGCGCGTGTCTATCGCCAAGTGAAGGGGGGAGAAGGTCAAACCCCTCCGCTAGCTTGGGGCGTCTATGACGGGACGGTCATTCCTACAGTGCTTGAGCTATCTCGTGCCGGTAATGCTACTGGCGGTAGTTGTAGGGCTATTTCAAGATCGTTCGGACGCGTGGGCAATCGTTCCCTTTTATCTGGCGATTACCCTCGGGCTTTTTATCTGGTGGGTGCTAGGCCCCATTGAGGCCGCGATCTTTTTCGGAGTCATCGTCGGATGGTTCGTATTGGATTTTCTACCTTCGGTCGATCACAGGAATTACAGAATTATGATCGCCGTTCATAATCTGACCGATTGGGTCCTAGGCTAAACAAAGGGTTAGAATCCCGTCCGGGAGTCGGCTAGACAGCCGCTGGGAACCGGGGGCAACTCCGGCGCCTGGAGGAAAGTCCGGGCTCCGCAGAGCAGGATGCCGGCTAACGGCCGGGCGCCGTGAGGTGACGAACAGGGCCACAGAGACGAGTCCGGTACAGCACACCGTACCGGGGTGAAACGCGGCAACCTCCATCCGGAGCAACACCAAATAGGCAAGCGCCTGAGGTCGGCTCGACCAAGCTTGCGGGTAGGTGGCTTGAGCCGTGAAGTAATTCACGGCCCAGAGGAATGGCTGTTACGGATGGTGCCTTTACCGGCACTATTCGACAGAACCCGGCTTACCGGCCGGCTCCCTTTTACCGTTGTTTATCGGGGAAACCGGACAATCCGATAAATTCGCACTTGCGCCGACTGGGATGCGGGAAGATAATTTTTCACTTCTTTAAAGACGGCCCCCAGAGCCGCCTCCCCGATGCAGCATCGGCTCAACCAAAACGACGTCGCCAACGAAGTGAACGTCGAGAGCGCGCCGCACGTCCGCGACGCCGTCTTGGGCATTTTTGCGCGCCGTTATCCCGGGGAAGATTTCACTACGCTTGGCCGCGCGTTTGACGACGTGCATGCGTTGTTCGAAGGCCGCTTTCCCGGCTATCTCGCGTGCGACACCCAGTATCACGACATCCGCCATACGCTCGACATGACGCTCGCAATGGCGCGCCTGGTCGATGGGCATGACCGTATCTGCGCGCCGCAGGATCGTCTTGGTCCGCGCCGCGCGGTGCTCGGCGTGATCATCGCGTTGCTGCATGACTCGGGTTACCTGAAGCGCAACTCCGAAGCCAGCGTCGAGAACGGGGCGATCTTCACCAAGGTGCACGTCTCCCGGAGCTCCGACTTCCTCTTCAACTACCTGCCCAAGGTAGGCTTCGCCGCGGAAGCCGTCACCGGTTCGCGAATCGTTCATTTCACCGGCTACGAGATGAACATCGAGGACATCGACGTAAGGGACCCGAAGGACCGGCTGATCGGCTGCATGGTCGGCACGGCGGATCTGATCGGACAGATGTCCGATCGCCTGTACCTGGAAAAATGCCGCGACTTTCTCTACCAGGAATTCGTGTACGGCCGCGTTGCGCGGGAGACGATGCCGGACGGCAAGGAGATCGTGCGGTACTCCTCGCCGCAGGACCTGATCATCAAGACCCCGGGCTTCTACGAATACGTGGCCCGCACGCGCATCCGCGAAAAACTCGACGGCGTCGACGACTACGCGGCCGCACACTTCGACGGCCCCAATCTCTACACGTCGGCCATTGAAGGCAACTTCAGCCACTTGCGCGAAATCCTCGAAACCGCGGATTTCAACCGGCTGCGCCGTCTGTGCTACTCGCTTTCTGCGCCCGTCCGGCGCGCAGCCTGATCTAGCTCCCGCTTTTCGCCGCACCGCACCATGGCGCGCCACGCTGGTGCGTGGACCTGTTGCGTGCACCTTGGCGACCTTCCGCCGCAATTCTGTAACGCGCCCTCTCACTCTGGGCGCGTGCTGGCACGGCGGTTGCTGCCAGCCTGTCAGGAAACAACGAATCCCGACCTGACAAATCCGACAATGATGATTGCGCAACTGCTTCGGCGCATCGCTGCCGATCCCCTCGACGGGATGACCGAGGACGAGGCGTTCGACCTGTTCTCCGCGCTGCTCGATGGCGGTGTGCCTGAAATGGAACTTGGCGCGCTGCTCACTGCGCTTGCGATGAAGAGCCTCGCCACCGAAGAACTCTCCGGCTTCTACCGTGCAGCGCGCGGCCGCATGAATCGCTTGTCGCCGCCCTCCACTGCGCGCCTGGCGTTGCGTCCGCTTGTCATCCCGAGCTACAGCGGCACGCTCGAGCATCCGAACCTGATGCCCTTGCTCGCGCTGCTTGCAAATCACTTCGGCGTGCCTGTGGTGGTTCATGGACCGCTCGAAGGCCACGGGCGCATCGCAAGCGTCTCGATCTTCCGCGAGCTCGGCGTACTGCCGTGCGCCACGCTCAAGGACGCACAGGCCGAACTGGCAGAGGGACGCATTGCCTATGTGCCCACCGGGCTCATCGCGCCCGCGCTGATGCAGCTCATCGCGCTTCGAAGCAGGCTGGGATTCGAGAACTGCGCCCATCCGGTTGGGGCGCTCATCGATCCGTTCGACGGCATGGGCCTGAAGCTTCTGCCGACCGCCGACGATGCGCAGTCCGAGTGTATCGGCGGAGTGCTGGTCGAGCACGGCGACAGCGCCCTGCTCTTCAGGGGAGCGGAGGGCGAGGCCTATGCCGACCCGCAGCAGCGGCCTGCGATCGAATACTTCAGCGACGGCGCCCACCAGACCCTGTTCGAAGCCGAACAGCTTCCGAGTCACCCGAGCGGCCTGCGCAGCTCGCGGTTGCCAGGGCATGCAGACGCGAAGAGCACCGCGCGCTGGATCCGCGACGCGCTCTCAGGCAAGGAGCCCCTGCCTCCGCCGATTACGAACCTTCTTGCCTGCTGCCTGTTCGGGGCGGGCTATACGGACGACTTCAACCAGTCGAAAGCCATCGTCGCAGTGCGTACGCACAGCCTCGCGGCAGCTTAGGTCCCGTCAGCCGCCATACAGGAAGTTCGGCAGCCACAGCGTCATGCCCGGCCACACGTACATGATGGCGAGGCACAGGATGACGATGAACATGTACGGCATCATTCCGGCGAATATCTGGTTGAGGGTCACGTGCTTGGGCGCCACGCCCTTCAGGTAAAACGCCGACATCGCCACCGGCGGCGAAAGGAAGGCCGCCTGGAGGTTGACTGCGACCATCGTCCCGAACAGCACCGGGTCCACCTTGAAGTGCGTAAGCAGCGGGATGAAGATCGGCACGAAGATGACGATGATCTCCGTCCACTCCAGCGGCCAGCCCAGCAGAAAGATGATTGCCTGGGAGAGGATCAGGAACTGCAGCGGGGTCATGTCCAGGCTCAGTACCCACTTCTCGATCAGCTGTTGCCCGCCGTGCAGCGCGAACACCGCCGAGAACAACGCCGAGCCAACGAATAGCCAGCAGACCATGGCCGTCGTCTTGGCGGTCAGGAACGTGGACTCCCGGATGTTCTGCACGAGCTTGCGCTCGGTGAGGAAGTCCCAGAACCATGGCACCGCAGTACCCGCAAACAGCGCGCCGAGCGTGCTCGAGACGATCACGGTCACCAGGTTGGCCTGCATCATGCCGAGCCCGCCGCCTATGATTGCGCCCACGAGGCTCGCCCAGAGCGCGCGCTTCTGGTACTTCGCGTAGCTCGCCAGGTACAGGGCGCCAAGTGCGCCGATGCCCGCCGATTCGGAAGCCGTCGTGATGCCGAAGAGGATCACGGCGAGGACGACGAACGTGAGCAAGCCCAGCGGGACGACCGATTCCTCGAGGAGCTTGAGGATCTCCAGCTGCTCGCCGTCCATGCGCCAGTAGTAGTACGCGAGGATCAGCAGCGAAAGACCGGCCAGCCCCCAGAACCATTCGTAGAAGTTTTCGGGGACCTTGCCCGCGCCGGTATCGACGCCGGCTTCGGCGAGCGATCCCATCTGCTGCGGTGGTGCGCCCTCCTTCTCCGCATCCTGGGAGGGAGCGAGCTCCGGTTCGGCGCTGCCCAGTTCCTTCGGCGCTTCGTCCGTCGGCGGCTCGGCGAGCCCGCCTTCGGCCTTCGGCTCGGCCGGCGGCTCGGCCAACCCGCCCGGCGCCGCTGCGGGCGCCGGTGCCGAGGCTACCGCTGCGGGGGCAGCTGCCGTCGGGGCGGCGTTATGGATGATCACGTACCACCAGCCCGCGGCGAAGAGTGCTGCCGTCAGAAGCAGCGGCACCATGGCGGCGAGGAAGTTGAGGAACACCTGCCCGTACCGGACTGGGGCGCCCTGCTCATTCACGGCGCCCTTGAGGATCGAAGGGTTCACGACCGCCGCGACGAGGCCGCCGATCACTTTTCTCGACGGGCCCTTCTCGAGGCGCTGGAGCCAGCCGGGCACCGGGACGGAGTACTTCTCGGGCGGAAGCTTGGGCGCTATTTTCGGGTTGATGAGCGCCCAGCCGATGATGTAGACGAGGTAGAGGAACGTCAGGAAGAACCCCGGCAGCATCGCTGCCGCGTAGAGCTTGACGATCGACTGCCCGGCCACCGCGGCGTAGACGATCAGCATCACCGAAGGCGGAATCAGGATCCCGAGCGTGCCGCCGGCGGTGATCACGCCCGAGGCGAGGCGCACGTCGTAGCCGGCCGCAAGCATCGGGCGCAGGGCGATCACGCCCATCAGCACGACCACCGCGCCGACGATGCCCGAGGCGATGCCCCAGAAGGCGCAGACGAGCAGCGTGGTTACCGCCAGAGACGCGGGCACGCGCCGAAACGCAAGCTGCACGCTGAAGAACATCTTATCGACCAGGGCGGCACGCTCGATGATGTAGCCCATGAACACGAAGAGCGGGATCGACAGCAGCGTCTCGTTGTTCATCGCGCCATAGGTGCGCTGCACGAAGAGGTCGAACACCTGGTTCGCCATGCCGTGGTGTGTCGGGTCCATGAAGGCGATGAACCCGAAGATCATGCCCAGGCCCATCATTGTGAATGCCGTCGGGAAGCCCATCATGATGGCGGCCACGATGAGGCCGAGCATCAGCAGTCCGAGTGCGGGGTGGCTCATCTAGGCGCCTGTGCGCTGGTGCGCGCTGTCATTGATGGCCTGGGCCTGCTCGGCGACGCGGCGCGATTCCTCGTCGACGTAGGCGCTGTTGGCGAGTTGCTCGCCGACCACGTCGATTTCCTCTACGTCCTTGAGCCGCTCGGGCCATATGCCGGTGCGGATGCAGAGGATGCAGCGGATGATCTCAGCCGTGCCCTGCAGCATCACGAGCGCGCCCGCAATCGGGATGACGGCCTTGAACTGGTACACCGGCGGGCCGTCGGCAGTCACGTTCGAGTGCTCGTTAATGCGCCACGAGTCCAGCGCGTAGCCGTACCCCGCGTAGACCAGCGCAAGGATGCCGGGGATGAAGAACAGGAAATACAGCGCGAGATCGAGCGACGCCTGCGTGCGCGGCTTCATGTTGCTGTAGAGGAAGTCGCCCCGCACATGGCCGTCCTGTGCGAGCGTGTAAGCGCCGCACATCATGAAGAGGGTGCCGTAGAGCATGCTGTCCAAGTCGAAGATCCATGCGGTGGGTGCGTTGAGGATGTACCGCTTGAACACCTCGACCGAGACCACCAGCATGAGCACGACGATCAGCCAGGCGCTGATTTTTCCCGACCAGGTACTGACGTTGTCGGCGAACCGCAGGTAACCCTTGACGCTCATATGCAAGCCAACCGAAAGAATTGCGATTGCACAAAAAACAAGCACCACCCGGCTTCCCGGGTGGTGCCCATGGATGCAACTGTGGTCAGGCCTTCTTGGCGGGTGCGGCTTTCTGACCGAAGTAGTGGTTGTAGGCCATGCGCCGGTTGACCACGGTATCCATCTCCCACTTCACCACGCGCTCCGCGAATTTCTTCTGCGAAGCGACAATCTCCTTGAACAGGTCGTTGCCGCCGGCCTTCTTGTCGGCCGCCTGGTCGTAGGCGGTCAGCTGCCTCTGCAAGAGGGAATCGGGGGTCTTGTAGAACTTGACCTTGTCGACGCTCTGCAGCTCGACGTAATCCTTGGAGTAACGATCCACGGCCTTCCACGACATGTCCTGCGAGGCGGCCTCGACGGCGTTCTCGATGATGGCGCGCATCTTGGCCGGCAGCGCATCGAACTTGGTCTTGTTGAACATGATCTCGAACTGCTCGGCGTTCTGGTGGAAGCTCTGAAGCATGCAGACCTTGGAAACGTCTGCGAAGCCGAGGATGCGGTCGGAGGTCGCGTTGTTGAACTCCGCCGCGTCCAGCAGGCCGCGGTCCATCGCGGGGACGATCTCGCCGCCGGGCAGCGCGTTGACCGCGGCGCCCAAGCCCGTAAACACGTCAATCGAGATGCCGACCGTGCGGAACTTGAGGCCCTTGAAATCTTCGGGCTTGGTGATCGGCTTCTTGAACCAGCCCAGCGGCTGGGTCGGCATCGGGCCGTACGGGAACGAAACGACGTTCGCCCCGATCGAGGCATACAGCTTGGTCAGCAATTCCTTGCCGCCGCCGTATTTGTGCCAGGACAAGAGCATGTTCGCGTCCATGCCGAACGCCGGTCCCGACCCCCAGAGTGCAAGCGCGTTCTGCTTGCCGTAGTGATACACAAGCACGCCGTGACCGCCATCGAGCGTGCCCTTGGACACCGCGTCGAGCAGGCCGAATGCCGGGACGACTGCGCCGGCCGGCAGCACTTCGATCTTGAGGTCGCCGCCGGTCATGTCGTTGACCTTCTTGGCGAAATCCAGTGCGTATTCGTGGAAGATGTCTTTCGCGGGCCAGGTGGACTGCCAGCGCATGCTGATCGGCCCGCTCTGGCCTTTCGCGATCATCGGGAAGCCAAGGGTGGCGGCACCCGCGGTGGCTGCGGCGGCGCCGCTGAGGAACTTGCGGCGTGAACCCACCGATGCATCGACCGGCAATGCGGCCGGCTTGGTCTGCTTGGACATGTCTTCGTCTCCTGTCTGGAATTATTGTCTTGGGGCTGTAAGCGCCCCTCGATAGAGGAAAAACCGAGCGATTCTAACCGCCGCTCTCCGTCGCCGCAAGGCGAGCGCCCGAGGGAGATGCCGGTGTGGAAGCCACGGTCGGCCCCTTGGGCGCATCGCCCTTGTGGCGCTCGTTTGGATGCCATCCCAGCACTGCCAGCAGCACGAAGAAGCCGACGACGTAGGCCACGGCCACGTACCAGCCGTGCTTGAGCCAGAGGCCCACGGATTTCGCCTCGGGGTACATGTTCGACAGGGCGACGCCGGCGCTGGACCCGAACCAGATCATCGAACCGCCGAAGCCGACCGCATAAGCCAGGAACCCCCAGTCATAACCGCCCTGTTTCAGTGCGAGGGCGGTAAGGGGAATGTTGTCGAACACGGCGGAGACGAAGCCCAACCCGAGAGCCGTCTGCCAGGAGGCGGGCGGCAGCTTTTCAACCGGCATCATCGAAGCGCACAAGATGAGGGAGAGCAGGAAAACGCTGCCCTTGAAGGCGCCCGGCAGGAGTTTCCAGTCCGGTTGCCGCCAGACCGCAGCCACCATAATGGCAACCCAGACGCCGACGCCGATAAACGGGAATGCATCCGACAAGTTGCGGTAATACACATTGATCGCCACGTTCACGCCGATTGCGGTCAGCAGGATGAAGGCGACGATCACCACGCGCGCCCAGTCCACATGGATACCGGCCGGCGCATCCTTGGTTATCGGCGAATAGCGATGCTGCTGCTTGGCGGCCGGGATGCCGAAAATCACCATGGCAACCCCAGCGGCGACGAACGCCTCGAGCACGTCGAGAGGGTTAACCCCGTCGATCCACATCATCGTGGTCGTCGTGTCGCCGACCACGCTGCCGGAACCGCCTGCGTTGGAGGCCGCCACGATCGCGGCGAGATAGCCGATGTGAACCTTGCCGCGAAACACCGTTCCCGCGATCGTGCCACCGATGATCGCGGCGGCAATGTTATCGAGGAACGAAGACAGCACGAAGATCATGACCAGCAGCACGAACCCGCCTTTCCAGTCGTCGGGCAGGAAACGCGGCAGGATCGCCGGGATGCGGCTCGCCTCGAAGTGGTTCGACAGCAGCGCAAACCCAAGAAGGAGCAGGAGCAGGTTGGAGAGGATTACCCACTCGTGGAGCAGGTGCAGGCCCAGCCCGTTGAGGCCAGTGCCCGTCTTGAAACCGGTAAAGCCAAGCTTGTAGAGCGTGACGATGGCCAGGCCCAGGAGCGCGACCTGAAGGGTGTGGTGATGGAAGAGGGCGACGCCCGCAAGCGTCAGAGCGAAAAGGATGAAGTCGATCGGCACACCGAGCGCGGCAGCGGCCGCGCCGAGCACCAGAGCGCCGGTGAACAAGCCGCGCTCGTGCATGAAGAGCCGCCAGGCCACATTCTTCGACGCGTCCACTCTTTTCTCCGGGTCAAGCCTTCATCGCTGCGAGCACCTCATCGAGCATCTTTTTCGCGTCGCCGAACAGCATGCGGTTGTTCTCTTTGTAGAAGAGCGGGTTGTCCACCCCGGCGTAGCCAGAAGCCATGCTGCGCTTCATCACAATGGAGGTGCGCGCCTTCCACACTTCCAGCACGGGCATCCCCGCGATGGGGCTCGTGGGGTCGTCCTGGGCACCCGGGTTCACGATGTCGTTTGCGCCGATGACCATCGCCACGTCGGTGGTCGGGAAGTCCTCGTTGATCTCGTCCATCTCCATGACGATGTCGTAGGGCACCTTCGCTTCGGCAAGCAGCACATTCATGTGACCGGGCATACGGCCGGCCACGGGATGGATGCCGAAGCGCACCGTTACGCCTTTCTCGCGCAGGTACCGGGTGATCTCGTAGACGGTGTGCTGCGCCTGGGCAACGGCCATGCCGTACCCCGGGACGATGATCACGCTCTTCGCATCGCGCAGCAGTTCGGCCGTTTCCACCGCGCTGATCGGCACCACTTCACCCGCAGGCTGGGCGCCGCCCGCCGGCGCCGCCGGCGTACCCCCGCCCGTTCCAAACCCACCTGCAATGACGCTGATGAAATGCCGGTTCATCGCCTTGCACATGATGTACGAGAGGATCGCGCCGCTCGAACCGACCAGTGCTCCCGTCACGATCAGCAAGTCGTTCGAGAGCATGAATCCCGTCGCCGCCGCCGCCCACCCCGAGTAGCTGTTGAGCATCGAAACGACCACCGGCATGTCTGCCCCGCCGATCGCCATCACCATGTGGATGCCGAAGAGGAGCGCGATGATCGTCATGATCACCAGCGGCGTCATGCCCTGCGGGATGCTTTCCGCATGCAGGAACTGGCGTCCCATCCAGATCACGACCAGCAGCCCGGCAAGGTTCATCCAGTGGCGCCCCGGCAGCAGGAGGGGCTTGCCCCCGATCTTGCCGGAGAGTTTCCCGAACGCGATGATCGAGCCCGAAAACGTAACGGCCCCGATCAGGATGCCGATGTAGATCTCGGCTTCGTGAATGGTTTTCTCCGCGCCGCTGAATCCGGCGGAAGCAGCTGGATCGACGTAGCTTGCAAATCCGACGAGCATCGCCGCGAGGCCGACGAGGCTGTGCATCAGCGCCACGAGTTCCGGCATCTGGGTCATCTGCACGGTGCGCGCGGCATACAAGCCGATTGCGCCGCCGGCGACCATGGCGCCCACGATCCATCCGATGCCGGCCGGTGAAACGCGCGGCCCGAAAATCGTTGCGACGACCGCGAGGGCCATCCCGATCATGCCGTACAGGTTGCCGCGACGGGAGCTCTCCGGGTTCGAGAGCCCTCCGAGGCTCAGGATGAAGAGGATCGTCGCGCCAATGTAGGAGACGGTTGCCATTCCTTCGGACATGGTCGTCTCCCTTACTTCCGGAACATCGCCAGCATGCGCTGGGTAACGGCGAAACCGCCGAGCATGTTGATGCTGGTGAGCACGATGGCTGCGACCGCAAGCCAGCGGATCAGCTCCTCGGGCCGCGCAGCGTCACCGGGCGGCGCGATCTGCACAAGCGCGCCGATCGCAATGATGCTGCTGATCGCGTTCGTCACGCTCATGAGCGGCGTATGCAGCGCGGGCGTCACGTTCCACACCACCATGTACCCCACGAAGCACGCCAGCGCGAACACGGTCAGGTGCGTGAGGAACGCGGGCGGTGAATTCACGCCGATGAGGCAGAACACCACCACGCCCACGGCAAAAACGATCGCAGTGCTCTTGGCCGAGGCCGGCGCGCCGGGCTTCCCGTGCCCGCCTGCCTTTGCCGGCATGGCGGCCGGCTTCGCGGCCGCGGGTGGCGCCGCCGAAAGTTTCGGCGCGGGCGGCGGCCAGGTGACCGTCCCCTCTTTGATCACGGTCGTGCCGCGCAGGACCTCGTCTTCCATGTTGACGTTGATGACGCCGTCCTTCGTCTTGCAGAGTTCTTCGGCGAGGCGGAAGAGGTTTGTCGCGTAGAGCGTGCTGGCCTGCTTTGCCAGCCGGCTGGGGAGGTCGGCGTACCCGATGATGGTGACGCCATGCTGGACCACGACTTGCCCCGGCTCGGTGAGTTCGCAGTTGCCGCCTTGTTCGGCTGCCATGTCCACGATGACGCTGCCCGGCTTCATCGAGCGCACCATCTCGGCGGTGATCAGCTTGGGCGCCGGGCGCCCCGGGATCAGCGCCGTGGTGATGATGATGTCCACATCCTTTGCCTGCTGCTCGAAGACGGCGCGTTGCGCTTTCTGGAACCCTTCGCTCATGACCTTGGCATAACCGCCTACGCCTGAGCCTTCCTCCGTGTACTCGACCGGGATGTATTCCCCGCCGAGGGACTTGATCTGGTCGGCCACCTCCGGCCGCGTGTCGTTCGCACGGACGATCGCGCCTAGCCCCGCGGCTGTGCCGATGGCGGCGAGCCCGGCCACGCCGGCTCCGATCACGAACACTTTCGCCGGCGGCACCTTGCCGGCGGCCGTGATCTGGCCGGTGAAGAAGCGTCCGAAATGATGGGCCGCTTCGATCACGGCGCGGTAGCCGCCGATATTCGCCATCGAGGACAGGGCGTCGAGCTTCTGCGCCCGGGAGATCCGCGGCACGCTGTCCATCGCGAGCACTGTTGCCTTCTTGGCCGCGAGCGATTGCATGAGGTCCGGGTTCTGGGCCGGCCAGATGAAGCTGACCAGCGTGCCCCCGGTGCGAAGCAGGTTTACTTCGGACGCGCTGGGACCGCGCACCTTGAAAACGATGTCCGAGCCGTTCCACAGGGCGCCTGCGCCGTTGATGATTTCGGCACCGGCCGCGCGATATGCGTCGTCGGAGAAGTTGGCCGCGTCGCCTGCGCCCGATTCAACGGCCACGCGAAAGCCGAGCTTGACGAGCTTCTGCACGACTTCGGGCACCGTGGCCACCCGCTTCTCGCCGGGCCACGTTTCTCTTGGGACGCCTATCGTCTGGGGCATTGCTCCACCTTACCCATTTCTGGTGTTTGGGAACCTCGAAGCCGCCATTGTACCGGCATCCCCCTTGGCCCAATTGGTTTTCCTATTTTGGCAAGCTAACTGTCTTTATAGCCGCTTTCCGATTACTTATACGTAAAGCAAAGTTCAACTTTGTCGCCTCGCCCTCGACATCCATCCGAATCGGCGCTCGCCCAGTTCGAATGCGCCCTGCACGAGCAGCGCAAGGGCGGCTGCGGGGATCGCGCCCGAGAGCAAGGTGATGCTGTCGTTCAGGGCGAGGCCGGCCGCAATGCGCTCCCCATAGCCGCCGGCGCCAATGAATGCGGCGATCGTTGCCGTTCCAACGTTGATTACGG
This sequence comes from Pseudomonadota bacterium, assembly GCA_025352885.1. Taxonomy (GTDB): domain Bacteria; phylum Pseudomonadota; class Gammaproteobacteria; order Burkholderiales; family SG8-39; genus SZAS-79. Next base: position 11,930 of record JANXRZ010000162.1, read on the forward strand.
CCGAGGTCTTGACCCCTGCGAGGACGGAAGGCAGGGCGAGCGGTACCTCGACCAGGCGAAGCCGGTCGCCCGGACGCAGCCCGAGCGCCATGGCGGCCTGGCGCACGCCGCTGCCCAACGTGGTCAACCCGGCATGGGTGCTCCTGACGATGGGCAGCAACGCATACAGGAAGAGCGCGATCAGCGCCGGCACGGTGCCGATCGTGCCGACCGCCGCGATGAGGAACGCGAACAGCGCAAGCGAAGGGATCGTCTGGACCACGCCCACCACCCCGAGGATCAGTTGCGCCGCGCGCGGGAGCTTCGCCGCCGCTATGCCAAGCGGCACCCCGATCGCCATGGCGGCGACGAGCGACACGAATACGAGGAATACATGCTGGCCGGTCAGGCGCCAGAAGTCCGGGCCGAACAGGGCACCGAAAAACGTGCGTGAAGCCGCCCGCGACGGCGACGAACCTGCGGCATCCAGGAGCAAGGCCGCGTCCGCAAAGCTCTTGCCTTCCAGTTCGGCGGCGGCGTTCATGCGAATCATGCTTTGCTCGCTGATGCGGCCCTCGAGCGAAGCGAGCGCCTTCCATGCCGCCGGAAACCTTTCCGGGACCTCGAGCCGGTGCAGGAGCACCGCGTCGTAGCGCGGGAATACCTTGCGATCGTCCTCGAGCACGCGCAGCTTGTAGCGCTCGATCTTGGCGTCGGTTGTGTAGATGTCGATCACGTCTACCTTGGCTGCCACCAGCGCCTCGTAGGCCAGGCCGTGATCGAGCCCCGAGGGCGTCGCAAATGGGTAGCCATACGCGGCCTTAAGCGCCGGCCAGCCGTCTTCGCGGCCGATGAATTCCTGCGAGAGGCCGAGACGTGCCTCAGGCCGGCGCAGGAGATCCGAGAGAGTACGGATGCCGAGCGCCGCCGCGCGCTCTTCGCGCATCGCGAGCGCATAGCCGTTGTTGAACCCAAGGGGCACGCCGACGCCCATGCCGAGCGGCGCCAGCCCGCGATTGAGGCGCCCCAGGTCGAACGGGCCTTCGAGCTTGAGAATTTCCCGCGCGATGGTGCCGGTGTATTCAGGGTAGAGATCGATCGAGCCGGCCTTCAGCGCGGCGAAAACGATCCCCGTGTTTCCAAGCCCCGGCCGGTGCACGGCCTCACCGGCCTTGTGCGCAAGGAGCTCGCCGAGGATGTACGACTCGGTGAAGCGTTTCGACCCCACCTTGAGCGGTTCCGCGCCCGCGCCAAACGCAACTGCAGCCAGCGTAGCCGCCACGAGAAGCCTCTTCATGCCGCCACCGGCTGGGCTGCGGGACCGATGAATTGAAGCGCCGCCAGGCTCGCATACAAGCCGCCCTGTGCCATCAGTTCGGCATGCGTACCCTGCGCAACGATCGCGCCGCGGTCGAGCACCACGATGCGGTCGGCGTGCTGCACGGTAGCGAACCGGTGCGCGATCACAAGCGTAGTGCGGCCACGCTCGAGTGCCTCGAGCGCCTGCTGGACCATGCGCTCGCTTGCCGCGTCGAGCGAACTGGTCGCTTCGTCGAGCAGGAGGATCGGCCGGTCGGCAAGCAGCGCACGGGCAATCGAGAGGCGCTGGCGCTGGCCGCCGGACAATGTCACGCCGCGCTCTCCGAGTTGGGTGTCGAGCCCTTGCGGCAAGCGGTCGACGAACTCGAGCGCGAACGCTTGTTCGCACGCCCGCTCGGCTTCGGTGCGTGTGGCGCCGGGGCGCCCGTAGCAAACGTTTTCGAGCACGCTCGCGGCGAAGATCACCGGGTCCTGCGGAACGACGGCGATTGCGGCTCGCAATGCGAGAGGGTCCAGCGTGCGGATGTCCAGCCCATCGACGCGCACGGTGCCCGACTGCGGATCGTAAAACCGGAGCAGCAAGGACAGGACCGTCGATTTCCCCGCACCCGACGGACCCACGAGCGCAACGCGCTCGCCGGGTTCGATCCGAAGGGTAAGCCGCTCGAGCGCCGGTTGCGCCGGCCGGGCCGGATAAGCGAACGCGACCTCATCGAATTCGACGCCGCCTGCCCCGCCGAGCGGCATCGCTTGCGGTTGCGCCGGCGGATTGATTTCCGGATTCGTCTCGAGCAGCTCGACAAGCCGCTCGGTTGCGCCGGCAGCCCTCTGCAGGTCCGACATCACCTCGGAGATCGCACCGAGGGCGCCCGCCGCAATTGCACTGTAGAAGACGAAAGCCGAAAGGTCGCCAGCCGTGAGCGCGCCCTCCAGCACATCGTGGCCGCCCTTCCAAAGGATCGCGCCTATCCCGCCGAACACGATGAGCATGATGAGGCCGACCAGCATCGCCGAGAGCCCAATGCGCCGCACGCCCATCGCGTATGCCGCCTCGACATGGGAGGCGAAATCGCGCCGCGTCGCGTCCTCATGCACGTAGGCCTGCACCGTCCTCACTTCGTGCAGCGCCTCGTCGATAAAGGCGCTTACGTCTGCCACGCGGTCCTGGCTTTGGCGCGAAGCCTTCCGGACGCGTCGCCCAATGAGGACAATGGGCAGGATGATCAGGGGCGCAAGCGCCAGCACGATCAGCGTGAGCCTGAAATTGGTGACCAGCAGCATGCCAAGCGCGCCGATGAGCAGCAGCGTGTTCCGAAAGGCGAGCGAAAACCCGTATCCCACGACGGCCTGGAGCAGCGTCGTGTCATTCGTGAGCCGCGAGATCACTTCACCCGTACGGACCGTCTCGAAGTAACCGGGCGCAAACCGGAGGATGTGGTCGAACACCGCGCGACGGATATCGGCAATCACACGCTCGCCGGTGCTGAGCATGAGGAAAAACCGCGCGTAAGTGGAGACAGAGAGCAACACCGCGAGCGCGAATACCGCGACAAGCGCACGGTCGAGCACTTCGGCGCTCGCAGCCGAGAAACCCGCGTCGATCACGTAGCGCAGGCCCTGGCCGAGCGCCAGCACGCAAGCCGCGGCAATCACCAGTGCGACGAGCGCACCCGCGATGCGCAACCGGTACGGCGAGAGAAACCGCGCCAGGCGGATGAACTGGGAGAAATCCCGGCTGCCCGGGCGATCCGGCAGGCGGTCGTTGAAGACTGACATGTGCCTCGCACTCTACCGCAGGCGCGGCCCGGCTTCGTTAGCGGCCGTAGAACCGGTAGTTGTTCCGGCCCAGCTCCTTGGCCTTGAACATGGCGACGTCGGCATTCCGGAGCAGGGTTTCCCCGTCGCCCGCATCCGCCGGAAACAGGCTGATGCCGATGCTTGCGCCGATCGTGAACGATCCCCCGTCCACGCGGATCTCGGGGACCAGGGCCCGCAGGATTTTCTCGGCCACCACCGAGCAATCGGTTTCCAGGACGAGATTGGGAATCACGATGACGAACTCGTCGCCACCCTGCCGGGCGAGCGTATCCGCCTTGCGCACGCAACTCCCAAGCCGGTTGGCGATTTCGCGCAGCACCGCGTCGCCCGCCCGGTGGCCAAGCGAATCGTTTACCGCCTTGAAATGGTCCAGGTCGATCACCAGCACGGCAAGCCGAGCATCGCGCCGCTGGGCGGCGTAAACGGCCTGCCTCAGCCGATCATCCAAGAGTCGCCTGTTCGGAAGGCCCGTCAACGTGTCGTGGTAGGCAAGGTAGCGTACTTCTTCTTCCTGGCGCTTCCTTTCGGTGACGTCCTGCGAGACACCGATCACGCGCGAGGGGCCGCCCTCGTCGCCGTAAAGCACGTTGCCGCGCGAGGAGAGCCACCGCACGTGCCCGTCGCGGTCGACCACCCGGAATTCGCAAAAATACGTTTCTCCCGTGGCAAGCGAGCGCCTGAACGCCTCGTTATACCGCTCGCGGTCATCCGGGTGAATCAGCGTGCGGAAATCGCGATCGGCGGGCGCTCCTGCCGGAGGCGCGCCGAGCAGCCCGTCCGGATCGCGTCCCCACGAGAATGCATCCGTGGCGACGCTCCACTCCCAGTAATACAAGTCCGCTGCGTCGACCGCGAGCCGCAGGCGCTCGACGCTTTCATAAAGTGCGGCGGCAGCCAGCTTGGCTTGGGTAATGTCACGCGCAGTGCCGGTCGCGCCGACGATGGTGCCCGCAGGGTTCCGCAGCGCAATCGCATTGAAGGACAGGTCCACCGCCGTCCCATCCCGCCGCAGGTAGCGCGTTTCATAGTTCTGCACGTGTTCCCCGGTGAGGATGCGCCGGAACACCGCAATGTCGCGCTCACGCACTTCGCCCGCGAGGGAGTCCGAGAAGGGTCGCCCCAGCATTTCGGAGGCCTCACCGCCCCAGATGCGGCGGACCGCGGCCGCATTGAGATACGTCCATCGCCCTTCCTGGTCCATGGACCAGATCAGGTCGTTCGAAGTCTCCACCAGGTTGCGGTACATCTCCTCGCTTGCGCGCAGCGCCAGCTCGGCCACGCGCCTGTCCTGCGCGTCCGAGAACGCGAAGACCGCGGCTTTTTGCGGGTTCGCGATATCGAGCGCGCGCCCGAGGCTGCGGCACCAGACCGGCGTGCCGTCCTTGCGCTTCATCAAGGTATCGTCCTCGACGATGCGGCCCGAGCCCATGCGCGCGTAGGTATCGTCGCCGACCGCTTTCCACGAGGTGCTCGACCGGTACAACACGCGAGTGGGCTGGCCGGCGAGCTCCCCCGGCTCGTAGCCGAGCATCACCTCGAGCCGCCGGTTGCATCGCACGATGACGCGCTGCTCCACGAAAGCCACGCCGACCGGGAGGATGTCGAGCACCAGGTTCTCTTCCGCCAGCACTGCCTGGTAGGCCGCTTCGGCGCGCTTGGTCTCGCTGATGTCGGTGAAGACGGCGACGAACCCGCCAAGCGGCGTACGGACCGTCTTGCCCTGCAGCCACCGCCCGTCGCGCGCGCGGTATTGCCGCAGTTCGCCGGTTCCCGACAGGTGGCGCTCGACCGAGCGCGCGATCCAGCCCTCGCGATCTGCCGCTTCGGCCGGCGGGACGGACTCGGCAAATTCAAATGCATTCTCGGCGATGACCCGGACCGGCGTGCCGGCGAGGTCCTGCGGGCGCTTGCCGGGCGCATAAAGCGACGTATACGCGGCGTTGCAGGATACGAGCCGGTCGCGTTCGTCGAAAATCGCGATGCCGTCCGGGGAATTTTCGATCGCATCGCGCAACCGGCCCTCGCTCTCCCCAAGCCGGTCGACAAGAGCCTCGTTCTCCAGGCGGGTGAGCAAGGTGCGGCAGACCGATCGGTTGAGCTGGCCGAAAACCCGCACCATCGCAAAACCGAACACCACCACCATTGCGGCCATCCAGTCGTACGTCCGCACGCCCTGCGTGACCAGGACCATCGCCGATACGAGGATGGGCAGGACCACGAAGCAGCGGAAGGCAAGGTGGCTGGGCGCGTAGATGCCCGCCGAACCGATGATCATCCCCCCCAGCACGAACATGACGGCAACGCGCTGGAGCGGATCGCCTGTCTGGAAGAAAAGGGCCGGGGTGAGCGCCCAGACCGCGCCGGCCGCGAGCGCGCCGAGCGCGAACCGCCGCTCCCACCTCAGCGCGTCTTCATGGCGGAGTTTCGCGCGCGCATACGCGATGTGCAGCGCGAGGCGAGACCCCATGACTGCAAGCAGGGCGATCACCCACAGGACTACGACTTCGGCGGCGGCCGGTGACCACAGGACGAAGGCCAGGATGACGCCGTTGAGCGGCGCGACGACGTAAGCGGAGCGAGCGAGGCCGAACAATTCCGCGACCCGCTCATAGTCTAAGCGCGCGGCTAGCTCGCCCGGGGAGGCGGCAGGTGCCGAGGCCTGGCTCACTGGGTAGCGTTCGTCCGCTCTGGTTCCATGGACGAAAGCTACGCCGCGATGGCGCGCGTCCCCATCGATTCCCTCACGCAGAACACAATCTCTTGCAGAAGAACGCTTGTCAGGCGGCACCGGCGAGCACGCGGTCGATCAGCTGGATCCAATGCTGCACGCGTTTTTGCGTACCGGACTGGAGGTGCGACAGGCAGCCGATGTTTGCCGTGACGATTTCTTCCGGGCTGCCGGAGGCGAGCGCAGCGAGCTTTCGCGTGCGCAACTCGCCGGCCAATTCGGGCTGCAGGATCGAATACGTCCCGGCGGAGCCACAGCACAAGTGCGCGTCGGGCACAACCGTAAGCTCGAACCCAGCCGACGCGAGGATCGCCTCGGCCGCGCCGCGGACCTGCTGGCCGTGCTGGAGGCTGCAGGGCGAGTGAAATGCGATTTTTTCCTTGACGGCGCGTGGTGGGAGCAGCTTTTCAAGCGCCGCCAGTTCTTTGGAAACGACCTGTGCAAGGTCGAGCGTCATGGCCGAAATGCGGCTCGCCTTTTCGGCATAGTCCGGATCGTCCCGCAGCAGGTGGCCGAATTCCTTGACCATCGTTCCGCATCCGCTGGCTGTCATGACGATCGCCTCCGTCCCCGCTTCGACGTGCGGCCACCATGCGTCGATCAACGCGCGAGCGTCCGATTTCCCCGCCTCCTGGCGATTGAGGTGGAAGCGCACGGCCCCGCAACATCCCGCGCCTTCCGATTCGTGCAACGAGATGCCCAGGCGGTCCAGCACACGTGCGGCGGCTGCATTGATATCGGGAGACAAGGCAGGCTGCACGCACCCCGCGAGCACCAGCATCCTGCGGGCATGCCGCCTGCTCGGCCAATTGCCTGCGGGTTCGAGGCGGCGCGGAATCTTTTCGGCCAGCGCCCGCGGAAGGATCGGTCTTGCAAGACGTCCGAGCCCGAGCAGGGTGGCGAATACGGTCGTTCGAGGCAGGACCGCTGCGAGTCCCGCGCGCTTGAGCGACTGCCACAGCGAGCGCTCCACGCGCTCCTCCACGACTTTGCGACCGATGTCCGCCAGGCGCCCATACTCGACGCCTGAAGGGCAGGTCGTCTCGCATGACCGGCAGGTTAGGCAGCGGTCGAGGTGGAGTTGCGTCTGTTCTGTGACGGGGTTGCCTTCGAGAGCCTGCTTGATGAGATAGATGCGCCCCCTGGGGCTGTCCAGCTCATCGCCGAGCAGCTGGTAGGTCGGGCAGGTGGCAGTACAGAAACCGCAGTGGACGCATTTCCGCAGGATCGCGTCGGCTTCGCGCCCTTCGGGCGTTTCCCTTATGAAATCGGCAAGGCTCGTTTGCATCAGGCCGGCTCGGGATAGAGGCGGCCGGGATTGAACACACCCGAGGGATCGAACACCGATTTTACCTTTGCGTTCAGGCGGGCGAGCACCGGATCGAGCGGCTGGAAAACGCCCGCGGCACGTTCGCCGCCGCGGAAAAGCGTCGCATGGCCTCCGACTGCCTGCGCGGCTTTACGCATGTCGGCCGCCTCGCCCTCCGTCTTCCACCAGCGGAGTGCGCCGCCCCATTCGATCAGCTGCGAACCGGGGAGGGACAGCCCGGGCACAGAAGAAGGAACAGATAGCCGCCACAAGGGGCCGGGCCGGCTGAAAAAGGAATCGGTGTGGTTGCGGATGCCTTGCCAGAACTCCGCGGCCTCAGCCTCTTCCATTCGATGTCCGCCGAGTCCGGCGCAGGCAGCCTCAACAGCCGCCGCGGCCCCTTCCAGGCGAATGCGAAGGTTCCCCTGCGCCCATGCGCTCGCACTCACCGGCAGCGGTCGCCCGCCCCACTCGTTCAACTTGGCGAGCGCCCCACTTTCATCCAGCTCGAAGTGCAAAGTCGCCCGTGCAACGGGTACCGGCAGCACCTTGATCGAGACCTCCAGAATGACGCCGAGCGTGCCCATGGACCCCGTTGCAAGGCGGGAGACGTCATAGCCGGCGACGTTCTTCATGACTTGCCCGCCGAAGCGCAGCGCCTCGCCCCGTCCATCCATGAGGCCGCAGCCGAGCACGTAGTCGCGCACCGCCCCGTAATACAGCCCGTTGGCTGCGCGCCTCGGTCCAGACAGCCCAGAAGCGATGCACCCGCCGAGGGTTGCACCGGACGCATAGTGCGGCGGCTCGAACGGAATCATCTGGCCGCATGCCGCGAGCGTGTCTTCGAGTTCGGCCAGCGTCGTCCCGCACCGTGCCGTCATCACCAACTCGCTCGGTTCGTAGTTCACCACGCCGGCGTACCCGCTTACATCGAAAATGTCGCCCTCGAGCGGCCCGCCGTAAAAATCCTTGGTCCCGCCCGCGCGCACGCGAAGCCGGCCACCGCTGCTGGCGGCAGCGCGAATCCGCTCCGAGTACCCGGCCAGGAGGGCGTCCATTCAGAAGCGCGGCAGGTCGGCGAAGGCGGGCTTGGCTGCGCGCACGTGCATGCGCCCGTATTCCGCGCACCTGTGGAGGGTCGGGATGTTCTTTCCCGGATTCAACAGGCCCCGCTCGTCGAACGCGTGCTTGAGCCCGAGGAACACGCCGATCTCCTTGCCGCTGAACTGCACGCACATCTGGTTGATCTTCTCGATGCCGACCCCATGCTCGCCCGTAATGGTTCCCCCCACCTCGACACACTTTTCGAGCACTTCGCGGGCGAACTCCTCGGTACGACGCAGTTCGTCGGGGCTGTTCGCGTCGAACAGGATCAGCGGATGCAGGTTGCCATCGCCGGCGTGAAACACATTGGGGCAGCGCAGGCCGTATTTGCGCTCCATGGAAGCGATGAATGCGAGCATTTCTCCGAGGCGCTTCTTCGGGATGGTCCCGTCCATGCAGTAGTAGTCGGGTGAAATCCGGCCGACCGCCGGGAATGCGGCTTTGCGCCCGGCCCAGAACCTGAGGCGCTGCGCTTCGTTCTCCGACACTCGCAGCTGGGTCGCACCGGAATTCGAGAGCACCGCCTTCATGCGGCCGATCTCCTCCTCCACCTCTTCGGGCGTGCCGTCCGATTCGCAGAGGAGGATCGCAGCGGCGCCCAGGTCGTACCCGGCGTGAACGAACTCCTCCACGGCATGCGTTGCAGGGCGATCCATCATTTCGAGGCCCGCGGGGATGATGCCGGCTGCGATCATGTCGGCTACCGCGTTGCCTGCGGTTTCCACTTCCGCGAACGACGCCATGATCACGCGTGCCATCTCGGGCTTAGGCACCAGCTTCACGGTCGCCTCCACCGTGACGGCGAGCATGCCTTCCGAGCCGATAGCGAGGGCGAGCAGGTCGTACCCCGGTGAATCGAGCGCTTCGAGGCCGAACTGGACCGGCTCGCCTTCGATCGTGTAGCCCCTGACACGCAGGACGTTATGCACCGTGAGGCCGTACTTGAGGCAGTGCAAACCGCCGGAGTTTTCCGCGATGTTTCCGCCTATCGTGCAGGCGATCTGGCTCGACGGATCCGGCGCGTAATAAAGAGCGTGGCTCGCGGCTGCCTCAGAGATTGCGGCATTGCGCACGCCCGGCTGCACGCGCGCCGTGCGCGACGGTCGGTCTACCGAGAGGATGCGGTTGAATTTCGCCATGCCGAGCAGCACGCCCTGGGCCGAGGGAAGCGCGCCCCCCGAGAGCCCGGTCCCCGCGCCCCGGGGCACCACCGGAACGCGCAGCTCGTGACAGGTCCTGAGGATTCTTGCGACGTGCTCTTCCGTCTCGGGCAAGGCAACGACCATCGGAAGCTGGCGATACGCCGAGAGCCCGTCGCATTCGTATGGCCGCGTTTCTTCTTCCCGATGCAGGACAGCGTGCGCAGGCATGAAAGCACGCAGCGCATGAACGATGTCCCGCTGGCGAGCAGGATCGATAAGCGTTGCGACATGGTCTTCGGCGCCCATCTCAGGCCTTGAGGTAAGGGCCGGCCCAGGCCAGCCCGTTGAGCGTGCCATTGGCCGGCAGGTATTCGCAGCCGATCGCACCGGTGTATCCGAGACGATCTATCTCGCCGAGCATAAACCCGAAGTTGATCTCGCCGCTTCCCGGCTCGTGACGGGCCGGCACATCCGCGATCTGGATGTGGCCGATGCGCGGCAACAACCGCTCGATCGTCTTCGCCAAATCGCCTTCCATGATCTGCATGTGGAACAGGTCGTACTGGATGAAAGCATTGTCCTCGCCAACGTCATCCAGCAATGCGACGGCCTGCGCGGACCCGTTGAGGAAAAATCCCGGCACGCTGCGCGTGTTGATCGGCTCGATCATCAGCGCAAGCCCGGCTTTTTTGAGTTCGCGCGCCGCGAACCGCAGGTTTTCGACCAGTGTCGCGCGGTACGGTTCCATGGCCGCCCCATCCGGTACCAGGCCCGCAAGGCAATTCAGGCGCGGGCACTTCACCGCAAGCGCGAAGTCGATTGCGAGTCCGACACCCGCGCGGAATTCAGCCGTCCGCCCGGGCAGGCAGGCGATGCCCCGATCGCCCTTGGTTGCATCGCCTGAAGGAATATTGTGGAGCACGATTTCCAGCCCGGCGGCGCGGGCCTTCGCTGCAATCGCTTCCTTCTGGAACGCGTAAGGGAACTGATACTCGACGTGCCGGAAGCCGGCCTCCGACGCAGCCTGGAAGCGGTCGAGGAAGTCCCATTCGGTGAACATTAGCGATAGGTTGGCTGCGAGTTTCGGCATGGTGGGGCGCCGCAAACTGCGCGCCTCGGTAGGGTGCTGCTAAGATACTTGAAAACGCGCAGGCGCACCCGCGCACGCACCCTGCGCACATGCCATTACCATTGAACGTCGCGCCCGATCACCGGACAGTCGTGCCCTCCTCCCTCCTGCGTCGGCTGCTGCCGTTCCTCAACTGGCCCTCCAGGATCACGCGTCGCACGCTGCGCATCGACGCACTCGCAGGCGTGACGGTTGCACTCGTCGCAATCCCCCAATCGCTCGCCTATGCCCAGCTCGCGGGGCTTCCCCCTTTCTACGGTCTCTATGCGGCGCTGGTCCCCACCGTCATCGGTGCGCTCTTCGGCTCGTCGGCGCAGCTGTCCACGGGACCGGTGGCGCTGACGTCTTTGTTGACCGCCGCAAGCATCGCCACCCTCGCGGTTGCCGGGTCGGAGCAGTACGTGGCCTACGCCGTCACCGTTGCCCTGCTCTCGGGGGTGTTCCAACTCGCGTTCGGCGTGATGCGGCTGGGCGTCCTCATGAACCTGCTTTCTCATCCGGTCCTCATGGGGTTCGTAAATGCAGCGGCGATCCTCATCACGCTGTCGCAAGTCCCGACGCTGTTGGGTGCCAGTCCACCGGCCACCGGCCACATCATCTCCGACGCCGGCTATGTGCTTGCCGATGCAACCAATGCCCACGCTCGCTCGCTGCTTTTCGGTGTTGGCGCGCTGGTCCTCCTTATAGGCTTCCGACGCTTCGCGCCCCGATGGCCTGGCGTGCTCATCGTCGCCGCCCTCCTCACCTTCCTCAGCTTCCTCACTGGATTTGCCGAGTCCGGCGGCCGCATCGTGGGCGACATTCCCGCGGGGCTGCCGGCTTTTTCGCTTCCCCCCTTCGAGCTCGACACGTGGATCCGGTTGCTGCCCGCATCGTTCGTGGTCGCCGTGATCAGCTTCATGGAAGCCATGTCGAGCGCGAAGATCGCGGCCATCAAGACGGCGTCCAAGTGGGACGAAAACCAGGAATTGATCGGCCAGGGCCTTGCCAAGATCGCTGCCGCTGCGTGTCACACGATGCCGGTCAGCGGATCCTTCTCACGCTCGGCACTCAACCTCGCGGCGAATGCGCAGACCGGCATCTCGTCGATCGTCGCCGCGTTTTGCGTGCTGCTGACCGTCCTCTTTTTCACGCCGCTGCTCAAGTACCTCCCGCAACCCGTCCTCGCCGCCATCATCATCATGGCGCTGGCCAACCTGATCAACGTTGGAAGCCTGCGAACCGCGTGGAAGGCAAGCCGTGACGATGCGCTCGCCGCCGCGCTCACCTTCGCGACCACGCTCGCGTTCGCCCCGCAGATCCAGAACGGCATCTTCACCGGCATGCTGGTTTCCCTCGCCCTGTTCATCTATCGTCGAATGCGACCGAGGATGTCGGTCGTGTCGCCCGCTGCCGCGATCGCGCAAGGCGCGATCGCGCAAGGCGCGATGCCGAACCAGGCAACCGGCATAGTCCGGTTCGACGCCTCCCTTGTTTTCGTCAACGTGTCGTATTTCGAGAAGGCGGTCCTGCGCCTGGAGCAGGAGTCCCCGGGCCTTCGCTTCGTGCTTGTGTCATGCGGCGCGATCAATGGGCTCGATGCTTCCGGCGTCGAGATGCTCTCAGGCCTGGTCGAAGAGTTGCGCAAGAAGGGGATCGCGATGGCGTTCAGTGCCGTGAAGCCGCATGTCCGCGATGTACTTGACCGCACAGGGCTCGCGGAGCGGATCGGCAAAGAGAATTTCTACCTTTCCGAGCCCGAAGCGCTGGGTGCGCTCGCGCTGCGGAACCCCGTTTCATAGCCGAAACACCTTGTGCTAGACTAAATTTCGCTCAGGGCGTATCCCCAACACAACAAAGAAAAGGAGTTATCCATGGGTGCCATCTTCCAATCGCTGGGACGGACAGTGACCGCCGGCGTCGTGCTGCTGCTGGTCATGCTCGGACTTGTCAGCGCATTGACCGGAGGCGTCGCCGTCAGTGCCCAGCACGCCTGGTTCGCCTTCCTGTTCCGCTGGTTCCATGTGCTGTCTGGCGTGATGTGGATCGGCCTGCTTTGGTATTTCAATTTCGTGCAGATCCCGTCAATGCCGAAGATTCCCGATGAGCAAAAGCCGGCCGTCAGCAAGGTGATCGCGCCGACTGCCCTCTTCTGGTTTCGCTGGGCGGCGATCGCCACCATGGTCACCGGGTTGATCCTGGCCGGCATGAACGGCTACCTCGGCCAGGCGCTCTCGTTGCAGAAAGGCGTGCACGCAATCGGGATCGGCATGTGGCTGGGCCTCATCATGGCCGGTAACGTCTGGATGATCATCTGGCCGAACCAGAAGAAAGCGCTCGGCATCGTGCAGGTCGAGCCGGCGGAAAAAGCGAAAGCCGCCCGCATGGCGATGCTGGCCTCGCGCTTCAACACGATGCTCTCCATCCCAATGCTGTACTGCATGGTCGCGCAGCAAAACGGGGGCCTCTGAAACCAGGCACCCGGTAGTGGATCGGGGCCCCAGCGCGGGCCCCAATTCTTTTTAAGCCAATGGAGTCCGGCAACAAGCGATCGATAGCCAGCGCATTGGCGGCCGCCGCGCTGTTTGGCGCCAGCACACCGGCGGCAAAGGCGCTCGGCGTCGAATTGCACCCGTTTGCGCTGGCGGGCCTGCTCTACGCAGGCAGCGGTGTGGGGCTGGCCACGTGGCTGTTCGCCAGGAAGCTGCTACGCAAACGCAGCGTGACAACCGGACTAGTCGGCGCGGACGTCCCATGGCTCGCGGGTTCCGTGTTGACCGGAGGGGTCATCGCTCCCGGGCTCCTCATGCTGGGCCTCGCTGCGACCCCGGCAACGGTCGCGTCGCTCCTGCTCAACCTGGAAAGCGTCTTCACGGCTCTGATCGCCTGGTTCGTCTTTCGGGAGAACTTCGACACGCGCATAGCGATTGGGATGGCCCTGGTTACAGCCGGCGGTGTTGTCCTGTCGATGGCGCCCGGCGGTTTCCAGGCCGTCGATCTTTCCGCCTTGCTCGTGAGCGCCGCATGCCTGTTCTGGGCGCTCGACAACAACCTCACCCGAAAAATTTCCGGGGGCGACCCGATTGCGATCGCTGCGATCAAGGGGGGCGTCGCAGGCGCGACAAACCTCGGCCTTGCGGCGGTCGTGGGCGCCGCTTGGCCGCATGCCGGTACCGCGCTCGCTGCAATGGCGGTTGGCTTTGCAGGGTATGGCTTCAGCCTGGTGCTGTTCGTCGTGGCCCTGAGGGGTCTCGGCGCGGCGCGCACGGGCGCCTACTTTTCGACCGCGCCTTTCGCCGGCGTGGCGCTCGCAATGGGAGCGCTTGGGGAGCCGGCCGGGGCGGGATTCTGGCTGGCCGCCAGCCTGATGGCGGCCGGCGTCTGGCTACACGTAAGCGAGAGGCATGAGCACACGCATACGCACGACCCGATTGAACACCTGCATGCCCATACCCACGACGAGCATCACACGCATGCACATGCCTTCGAATGGACGCGCGGGGAAACACACTCCCATTTGCACACGCACGCCAGGCTGACCCATCGGCATCCGCACTTTCCGGACATTCACCATCGTCATGAGCATTGACGCGGACGCGCCTTGGCAGCCACGCCCTACTGTCGGGGCTTGAACTTCTCCAGCCCGCGCAGCTTTGCACCGGCCCGCAGGCCTTTGGATTCGAACCAGCCGGCGTTCATCTCGAGCGCAAAGCGGACCGGCTTCTTGGTGCAATGCGAGTCCTCGGTCTGCGGCTTCATGTCCTCGATGTTCACGATCGAGCCGTCATCGGCGATATAGGCCACGGACAGCGGGATAAGCGTGTTCTTCATCCACATGCATTGGACGCCCGGCTCCTCGAAGATGAAGAGCATGCCCTCGTTGGCGCCCATCGACTGTCGATGCATCAGGCCCTGCATGCGGGTGACGAAGTTGTCCGCCACTTCCGCCCGTATGAGATGCATCCCGGCCGAGAGCTCGGTGCGCGGAAGTTGCTGGGCAGCCGAGGACAGTGGCAGGAGGAGCGCGGCGAGTAAAAGCAGTTTTCGCATTACCAGTGCTCCAAAGAAAAAAGGCAGGGAACCTTACCCTGCCTTCCTGAAGATGTGAAGAGAACTTACTTCTTCTTGTCTTCCTTCTTCATTTCGTCTTTCTTCATTTCGTCTTTCTTCATGTCTTCTTTCTTCATGTCGCCCTTCTTCATGTCGCCCTTCTTCATGTCGTCTTTCTTCATGTCGCCTTTCTTTTCCATCTTCTTGTCGTCTTTTTGCGCGCCGGCATGCGAGGCGGCGAAGGTGGAGAAGCTTACGGCCGCGAACATGGCGGCGATTACGATCGACAGCAGCTTTTTCATTTTTGACTTCCTTCAGCAGGGTTGTTGGTTTTGCTCGGCCAGCGAGCCAGCCGAGACCTGATAACGCTTCGTGAGAGCGTTGGTTGACAGCTTGTGTCAGTTTTCGCCGATCTCTCGAAAATAACAAATAAGTATTTATTTCAACGGCTTAAAAAAAGGCATGGCGCTCGCCATGCCTTTTTGTCCAACGGGAAGCGCTTACTTCTTCTTGTCTTCCTTTTTATCCCCTTTCTTCATCAAAGCTGGTGGCCGAGAATACGGCGGCAACTGCCCAGGCTAGGACTTTGCTCATTTGGTTCTCCTCGTTGGTTTGATAGAACGGTGCTGGCGCAACGAGTTCTACGCTTGGGCCGGTCATCCGGCCTCTTGTCCCCGTATCGCCTCCCCTGTGGGAAAACTCCCACCCGACCATTCTAAGCCAAGGGGAATTAGATCGGACAATAGTGTTAACCTCTTGTTTTCACGGCCTCCTTCAATGTTTTTTAGACTTGTGGAACTGGCGTGCGCGGGGGGCTTGGCCTTTTCATTAGGCGCTTTCGCGGCACCTTTTACGCCCCGGACGGACGACCAGATCCTCGAAACGCTGCCGACAAAGGCGTCCGATCCCCTCGCCCGGGAGTTGCGGACGCTCAGGAGCCAACTCAAATCCCGGCCAAGCGACCCGGAACTGGCCGAGAAACTTGCCCGCCGCTACTTCGACCTCGCCATGGCCGAGGGCGACCCACGCTACATCGGATACGCCGAAGCGACCCTGAAGCCCTGGAGCGCCGACGCCCTGCCGGCCAACCTGCTTCTCATCCGCGCGCTTCTCCGCCAATACAAGCATGACTTCACGGGCGCCTTGGACGATCTCGGGCGCGGATTGGCGTTCGAACCGACAAACGTCGAATTGCATTCGTGGCGTGCAGCCATCTTCATGGTCCAGGCGCGTTATGACCAAGCGCGGGCCGAGTGCGTCGCCCTCGCCCCCCGCGCGAGCGATTTGTTCTCCACGGGCTGCGTTGCGTATGTCGATGCCACAACCGGCAAAACGAGGGCCGCCTATGACAGGTTGGCGAACGCTTTGGCGCGCCATGCGGATGCCTCATCGGAAACAAAGGTGTGGAACCTGACGCGCCTGGCGGATATGGCCCGGCGGCTCGGCGATCCGAAAGCTGCGGAGAAGCATTTTCGTCAAGCGCTCGCCAGCGGCATCACGGACAACTTCTTGCTGGCCGCCTTTGCGGACTTCCTGCTGGATGAAAAACGCCCGGCGGAAGTGGCCGTCCTCCTTAAAGAGTGGGCCCGGTCCGACACCCTGCTTTTGCGCCTGGCTTATGCCGAGACTGCACTCGGACTTCCGACCGCGGCCTTGCGCATCAAGGCACTCGAAGACCGCTTCTCCGAGGCCTCATTGCGCGGGGAGCAGCTTCACTTGCAGGAAGAGGCCCGCTTCCGTCTGCACCTGAAAAGCGACGCCCGCGCCGCCATGAGGCTCGCGGCCGAAAATTGGAAGACCCAGCGCGAGCCACGCGATGCCGCGATCCTCCTCGAAGCGGCCCTCGCCAGCGGAGACAAGACTGTGGCGCGTCCCGCGCTCGACTGGCTTGCGGCGTCCGGTTATGAGGACCGGAACCTGCAGAGGATTGCAGAGGCCCTGAAAGCCCTTCCGGGATGAGGTTCGCACTCGTCCTTCTCTTGGCTTTTGCTCCCGAGTTCGCTTTCGCGCACAAGCCAAGCGACAGTTACCTGACCATAGTGCCCGGTGAGGCTGGCATCCACGGTCAATGGGATATCGCCTTGCGGGACCTCGAGTACGCAATCGGTCTCGACGCGGACGGCAACGGCGAGATCACCTGGGGCGAGTTGCGCCGCAAGCAGTCGGAGGTCGCGACTTATGCACTGGCGCGCCTGCATGTGACCGCAGATGGACGCAAATGCACGCTCGTCCCGGGCGGCTACCTGGTAGACGACCACAGCGACGGCGCCTATGCAGTCCTCCAGTTCTCGGGCGAGTGCGGGGGCACTCGTGTGCCCAGTTCCATCGAGGTCGAGTACAGCCTGTTCTTCGACCTTGACCCCTCGCACCGAGGACTCCTGCGCTTCCAGCAGGGCGCATCGACGACCACCGCGATCCTGGGGCCCGACCGGCCGAAGCAAACGTTCGCGCTCTCCGGGTCATCGAGGCTTGCACAGTTCCTGGATTACGCCCGGGAAGGCGTGTGGCACATCCTCATCGGCTTCGACCACATCCTGTTTCTGGTGTCCTTGCTCCTGCCGGCCGTGTTCGTGCTCCTTCGTGGCACTTGGAAGCCGGCAGCGCGATTTACGCCGGTGTTCTGGGACGTGCTGAAGATTGTCACCGCCTTCACGCTAGCCCACTCGATCACGCTGAGCCTGGCCGCGCTTTCGGTGGTGTCGCTCCCTTCGCGGCTCGTCGAGTCGACGATCGCCCTGTCCGTCGTGCTGGCGGCCCTCAATAACTTATGGCCGCTGGTGGGCGGCAGGCGCTGGGCGGTCGCATTCGGCTTCGGGCTGGTGCATGGGTTCGGGTTTGCGAGCGTGCTGGCAGACCTCGGGTTGCCGCGTGATGCGCTTGTGCTTTCGTTGATTGGCTTCAATCTCGGGGTGGAGGCAGGCCAGCTTGCGATCGTGGCGGCGTTCCTGCCCTTCGCCTACGCGTTGCGACGCACCTGGATATACCGGCGTATCATTTTTACCGGCGGCTCCATCCTGATTGCCCTCATTGCGGCGGTCTGGATGGCCGAGCGGGTCTTCATACTCAAACTGATGCCGGGCTAGGCCCGGTGGAAAAGGGACTGTCCTCGAAGTCTTATATAATATAGCTTTAGTCGCCTCACCCTCAGGCCCGCTGTTCGAGGCTCTGCAACGGCTTGCCAACCTCCAAGGTTCCCCATGACTGACAAACTCGACTTGCTGAAAGTCGCCCAGGAAGAACAGAACGGCGACTTGTTCAAACTGCTCGACGGCATCTACAAACGCTCGAAGGTGCAGCCTCGCGGCTATACCGACGCGATCATCTGGGAAGGCGGAAGCACCGCCGGCGGCGTCAAGCCGGTGGCCCACGCATTCACCGACATGTTTGCGCTCAACGGGACGCTCATGGCACTCGACATCCTTGGCCTGCCGTTCCTCGGCGTGCCGATGATGGCGCAGTTCCGGCACGACACGAAGCTCGTCTCCCTCGACTGGTTCGGCAAGCTCGAATACACGGCGCTCAAGTGGTCGACGGCGGGCGATTT
Source organism: Pseudomonadota bacterium (assembly GCA_025352885.1). Taxonomy (GTDB): domain Bacteria; phylum Pseudomonadota; class Gammaproteobacteria; order Burkholderiales; family SG8-39; genus SZAS-79. The sequence goes on from JANXRZ010000162.1 coordinate 30,032, forward strand.
CCTCGTCAACGAGAGCGGCAAGAAAGTCGTCGTCAACGGCAAATCGGCGAACGCGCCTCTGCGCACCGCGGCCGGCGTGTATTGCAACGTGCGGCCCTACGGGACGATCACGAGCATCCGCTTCATGCCCGGCCTGCCGTACTCGCAGGACAAGAAGAAGTTCGTGGTCGAGCGCTCGACCGGCAACATCCACTCCGAGATGAACACTCCTGGGGTGCGGATGGCTTACGCCGTGCGGCTGTTCCTCAAGATGGTCCACGAAACCGGCAGCGTCGGGCGAGTCGCCACCAAGCCGACGCAAGCCCAGGAGGACGCCATCAACGCCGGCATCGTCCGCTGGATGCTCAAGGGCACCAAGTTCGAGCTCAAGCGCCGCTATTCGGTGGATGCGTACGAAGAGCACAAGGACAACGTCGATGCGATCGTCGCCCTCCTGCCCAAGGACTTCAAGGCCGGCATGGAGAACTGGGGCGGCGAGATCTCCGAACACATCGCCGACACGAACTTCGGGCTCTTGCTGCACGACATGATCCAGCAGAAGAACGTCATCGTTTACGCGACCGACCTCGACGGCGACCGCCTGACCGACCTGATGACCGACGCTCCGGATTTCCTGCGCGCGTGGGGCCAGAAGGTCCTCGACCAAGTGAAGCCCGGCGCCGACATGAACAAGATCTGGTCGGAAATGGGCTTCACGATGAAGAACGGCAAGGACATGACCAGTGTCATGTACCGCATGGTCGGCGAGCCGATTTACGAACAAACGCTCGGCTCGGCCGACGCAATGCTGCTGCGCCTCTTGGCGGGCGATGAAACGGAAGGCGGCACCAAGCAGCCCTACGATCCGCGCATCCACTTCGTGCTGATCAGCGAAGCGTACAAGGCGGCCAACCCCGGCAACACGGAGCTGGCCAAGTGGCTCGACGACCAGGTCGCGACGTTCGACAAGGTCTACGGCGGCAAGCGCCCGAAATACCTCGACGGGTACAAGCAGCTCAAGGCCGCGATCAAGCCCTGGGGCACGAAGTAGGCGATCCGGCGGAGAAACAAAAAGGCCGCCCGAGGGCGGCCTTTTTTTTCGAATTGGGGTGTTCTATCCCTTCTGGAT
>JANXRZ010000175.1 GCA_025352885.1 Pseudomonadota bacterium
GCAGCGCAATCCTCCTCGCGGTCGAACACACGCGCGCGGCCGCTGAACTTGAGGTTCTTCAGCCCGGCGACCTTGATCAGTGCCCCGTCGGGCGCGAGGTTGCCCTTGAGGACCACGAGACCGCCGGTGGCCATGATCGGCTCTTTGCGCACCACCTGGCCATCAGCCCCCGGATGATCGGCGAGTTCCTGTTCCAGCGTGGTCCCGAAGATCGTCAGGCAATCCCCATGCAGGGCGCCGCGCTCGAGCAGCACGCGCAGCACGTTGTACACGCCGCCGACGGCATGCAGGTCCTTCGCGAGGAACCGCCCGCCGGGCTTCATGTCCGCAATGAGCGGCGTCTTCTTCGAGATGCGCGCAAGGTCATCGAGCGAGAATCGGATGCCCGCCTCGTGGGCAATCGCGGGGATATGCAGCCCCGCGTTCGTCGAACCGCCCGTGGCCGCGACCGCTGCGCAAGCGTTCTCAAGGCTCTTCTTCGTGACGAGGTCCCGCGGCAACGGGCCGCCGGTGCGCAGGAGCTCCATGACCACGCGACCGGCTTCCCGTGCGATGGCGCCGCGCTCCTTGGCCATGGCAGGCATGGTCGCAGACCCCGGCAATGCGAGGCCGAGCGTTTCTGAAACCATGGCCATGGTGTTGGCGGTGAACTGTCCCGGGCAGGAGCCCAGCGTCGGGAGGCAGACCCGCTCCAACTGGTCGAGCTCGGATTCGTCCATGTCGCCGGCCATGACCGCGCCTACCGCCTCGAACGTGTCGAGTACCGTGACGTCGCGCCCCTTCCACCGGCCGGGCGACGCCGACCCCCCGTACATGAAAACCGAAGGCAGGTTCAACCTCACCATGGCCATCATCATGCCGGGCAGTGTCTTGTCGCATCCGGCAAACGTGACGAGCGCGTCGTAGGCGTGTCCCCTGCACACGGCCTCCACCCCATCCGCAATGATCTCCCGCGAGGCGAGAGAAAACTTCATGCCTGCATGTCCCATCGACATGGAATCGGCCACGGCGATCGAAGCGAAATCGAACGGGACGCCGCCCCATTCCCTGACCGCGATGCAGGCTTCGCGCGCAAGCTCACCCAGCTTTGCGTTGCAAGGCGTGACGCGCCCGTCCGTGCTGGCCACGCCGATGAAAGGCTTGGCGATGTCCTCGTCGGTCAGCCCCAGACCACGCAGGAAAGCGCGATGCGGCGCGCGGTCGAGCCCCTCTACGGTAATTCTCGAAGGCAGGTTCCTGAAAGGCGCGGGCTTGGCGACGGGGCGTGGCATCTTTTCGAAACTCAGTGAGGCAAGGGGGGGAATCGGGCGATGCTCATGATGCCTCGCGCTCGATGTAGTCGTTGACGATCTCTTCGATGCTGGAGCTATGCTTGAATCCAAGGCGCGCGCCGCGAGCCGAAGAAGTCGATCGGGCCACCGAATCCATCAGCGCCTGCGCTGCCGGATCCGGGTCGAAGCGTACCTTGCCGAGCGGCCGGCCGGCGGCCGCTCTTTGCACGGCGTTGAGCATGGCCTGGGCGGAAACCGGAATCCCGCTTAACAGCAGCGTGCGCTCCGGGCCGATCTCGGCGGCAGGAATCTCCAACGCGTGGATCAGCGATTCGACCACCCGCTTGACCGAGATGCAGGCCATTCGCGTGTTCGGTCCCACCGGGCAAACGTAGTCCCGGCCGGCCAGGGGCTCGCGGATGATTGCGCTCGACCAGCCGGACAGGGCCGTGTTTGCAGTGCCCGGCCGGACCAGCACGGTCGGCAGTCGCACGCTGCGGCCATCGACGAATCCCCGGCGCGAATAGTCGTCGATCATCACCTCGCACATGAGCTTCTGCGCGCCGTACGAAAGCCGGGGGGCCGGGCGCGTGTCGTCCGTGACTTCAAGGTTCACGCCGCGATAAACCGCGATCGAGGAGGCGAAAATGAACTTGGGCGAGTTGCCAGCCAGTCGCGCGGCCTCCAGCAAGTCGCGGGTCGCGTCGAAATTCACTTTCATGCCGAGCTCGAAATTCTGCTCGGCGCCGCCTGACACAAGCGAGGCGAGATGGAAGACGGCATCGATGCCGCCGTCCACAATCGAGCGCGCCGTCGGCGCATACGCAAGGTTGCCGGTGACGCTTTCGGCCTTTGCAGGCAAGTTCGACGGCACCGCCTGGTCGAAGGCGACGATCCGCCCTACCTCGGGCCGTTTGGCGAGCGCATCGAGGAGCGCCGCCCCGATGAACCCGGCCGCGCCGGTGACCAGAATTCTCATGCGGCGATTATCCCAGACTGTGCTAAAAAGCCGGGTCCGAAAAGGAGGATCGCAATGCACCGACTGGCAAAGAGCCCGGTCTTTTTCAAAAGCCTGGTCGCGCTGGTTGCCGGGCTCGCCGCCACCCACGCATGGGGACAGGCTTACCCCTCGAAACCCGTGCACATCATCGTGCCGTTCGCTTCAGGCGGCCCGGCCGACATCTATGCGCGCTTCGTCGGCCAGAAGCTGCAGGAATCCCTCGGCCAGTCGTTCGTGATCGAAGATCGCCCGGGCGGCGGCTCGCTGATCGGCACGGATGCGGTAGCCAAGTCGCCGGCCGACGGCTACACGCTGCTCATGATGTCGAACACGCATACCGTCAACGAATCGCTGATCGCCAAGAAGCCTTTCGAACTGCTGCGCGACTTTGCGCCCGTGGCGCCCGTGAATTATTCCGACCTCGTCCTGGTCGTGCACCCGTCCGTCCCGGCCAATTCGCTTAAAGAGCTCATTGCGCTCGCGAAGTCGAAGCCGGGCGCGCTGAACTACGCATCTTCCGGTCCGGGCACGCCGTATCACATGGCGGGCGAACTCTTCAAGGCGATGGCCGGCGCCGACATCGTGCACGTCGCGTATAAGGGCAGCTCCGGCGCGCGGACGGACATCCTCGGCGGACAGGTCCAGATGATGTTCGATGCGATCACTACCATGGCCCCGAACGTGCGCGCCGGAAAACTGAAGGCGTTCGGCACGACCGGAAAGTCGCGCTCGCCGGTCCTGCCCGATGTACCGACCGTCTCCGAGGCTGGCGTGCCGGGCTACGAGGCCGTCATCTGGCTCGGCATCATGGCGCCGGCTGCAACACCGAAACCGATCCTCGAAAAACTGAATGCGGAAATTCGCAAGGTCGTGGCCAACGCCGAAGTGAAAGACGCCTGGGCCAAGCAAGGGGCCGCGCCCATGAGCATGTCTACCGATGAGTTCGGCCAGTACATGCGCGAAGACGTTGCCAAGTGGGCGAAGATCGTGAAGCTCTCCGGCGCTAAGGTCGACTGATGCTGGCGGTCCTCAGCGCGGGCGCGGCCCAGGCGGTGGTAAACAACGTCGCGCGTGAAGCCGGCTTGACGCTCGCGGCCACATTCGGGGCCGTCGGCGTGATTCGCGACCGCCTCATGGCAGGCGATCCCTGTGATGTCATCGTCCTGACGCAGGGGATGACCGAGGAACTGGTGAAGGTCGGGCAGGTCGCCGCCGAGGGCGTCGGATTGCTTGGACGGGTCAGCACGGGCGTCGCGGTCAAGGAAGGTGCGGCGCCGCCTGACATTTCCACCGCGGCGAGCCTGCGCGCAGCCTTGCTGGGCGCCGACGCGATTTATGTGCCCGACCTCAGGCGCTCGACCGCCGGACGGCACATCGCCGGAGTCCTCGACACGCTGGGTCTGTCCACGGAAGTCGGTCCGCGCATCCAGGAATTCCCGAACGGCGCCGCGGCCATGCGAGCAATGGCCGACGCGCACGGAAGCCGGGCGATCGGCTGTACGCAAGCTTCGGAAATCCTCTATACGGAAGGCGCGATACTCGTTGGCGCGCTGCCCGACGGGTTCGAGCTCGCCACCGATTACGCTGCGGCGGTTACCTCCCGGGCGACCGATCCTGCGGCAGCCAGCAGGTTCGTCTCGCTGCTCACGGGCAACTCTTCGCGGGCCCTGCGCCTCAAAGCAGGGTTCGAGGTTGCTGCCGCGGAGTAAGGCGCAGGCGCTCCTCGAACGGGGCGTCGAAGCCGAAGGGGTCGGCGCGACTGCGCAGGCTGAGCAGCACTACCTCGAAGCGCTCGCCGCGGATCCAAGTTACGCCGCGGCGCATTGCAATCTCGGCTTGCTCAGGCTGCAGCACTCGGATTTCGCGGGCGCCGAGTTCGCCTTCCGCACCGCGCTGCACCTGCGGGACTCATTTCCCGAAGCCTGGGTTGGTCTCGCCGAATCGCTTGAAGCAACCGGACGGGACGACGATGCGCTCGCCGCACTGGAAAAGGCTTCCACGCTGCGCGAGCACTATGCAGGCGCGCTGTTTAACGCAAGCGCGCTGCTGCGCAAGATCGGGCGCCTTGCCGAGGCCGGCGACAAGCTGGGCGGCCTGCCGCCGGACCATCCCGACTATCGTCACGCCCTCCTCCTGCGCGTCGAGTTACTGCAGGAGCAAAGCCGCAAGGGTGAAACCGTCCCGCTCCTGTTTGAAGCAATGGAGCTCGACCCCACGGACGCAGCGGTCCGGCGCAGTCTTGCCTACGCCTTGCGCGGAGCGACGCTTGGAAACGCTGGCGAGCGAGAACGCGGGCTGCTTGCGGTGCTTTGCCTGGACGACACCGTCTCGACCGACTACCTCGCCTCCCCGATTGCGGGCCTGGTAAAAGCTGCCAACGGATACGCGCAAGCCGAAGCTGCGATGGGGTCTGGGATCGATCCCTTCGCGTCACCAGAGGCGCAAGTATTTGCCTGCTCGCCGCTCGTACTCGCTGCATTGCCGCGTGTGTCTTTCGTGGATCCGGACCTCGAAGGCGTGATTACGTATCTGCGCCGCTGGAGCGTGCTCGGCGACTCCGCGCCCGAAAGTTTCCGCTGCGCCCTCGCCAGGCACTGCTTTCGCTCGGGCTTCGCCTTCTCGCAGGAGCCGGATGAAGAGGCGCGCGTAGCAGCCGCATCGGAAATGGTCACGGCGGCATTGCAAGAGCGTTCGCCTGATACGCGACTTGTCGAGCCCGCCCTTGTCAGCGTTGCCCTTTATCGGCCCCTGCTCTCCCTGCACGGCGCGGAGCGCCTGGCGGCGCTCGCGTGGAGCGCCCCGATGCGGCCGGTAATCGACGAGCAGGTCTCCCAGCCCCTCCAGGAGCGCGCACTGGCCGCAAGCCTGCCAACGCTTACGCCGATAGACGACGGAATCTCGAAAGCGGTTCGCGCGCAATACGAAGAGAGTCCCTACCCTGTCTGGTCGAGCGTTCACCATCCCGGGCAGGAGACGATCGAGTCGCTCGCCAGCCGGCTGCGCCCGGGGGAGCAAATGCGCCGCCGGCCGAGGCCGGTGCAGATCCTCGTAGCCGGGTGCGGGACAGGTCACCATCCAGCCCAGGTCGCGCTGGCTCAGCCGGACAGCGCAATCCTCGCGGTGGACCTCAGCCGGAGCAGCCTCGCCTACGCAGCCCGCATGATGGGGCGGCTCGGAATCGGCAACGTCACCTTCGCGCAGGCAGACCTCCTCAAGCTCGATGCGCCCGGCCGGAAATTCGACATCGTGGAATGCGCAGGCGTGCTCCACCACTTGCAGGATCCGCTCCAGGGCTGGAAGGTCCTTGCCGCATTGATGGCGGACGACGGCTTGATGCGGATCGCGCTTTACAGCACCAAGGCCCGGGCGGCGATCCGCGAAGCTCGCGTCCTGATGGCATCGCTGAACCTGCCCGTCACTCCGGAGGGCATTCGCCGCTGCCGCCGCTTGGTCATGGACCTGCCGGCAGGCCATCCGGCGCGGGGCGTTCTCGCCTTCGGCGACTTTTACTCGCTGAACGGATGCCGGGACCTCCTCATGCATGTGCAGGAGCACACGTTCACGATTGCGCAAATCGGCGAGTGCCTTGCGCGGCTTGGATTGAGATTCCTCGCGATGGACTGCGACGGCGAAACGCAGGCCGCGTTTGCGAAAATGTTTCCAGACCCCCGCTCGAACACCGACCCGCACTGCTGGGACCGGTTCGAGTCCGCCTACCCCGACACCTTCAGGGGCATGATCCAGTTCTGGTGCGACAAGCCGCCGGGCTGATCCCGGCGGTTACCGGCTCAAAGCTCTCCGACGATTCTTTTTGCGGCGTACCTCGCGGCCTTGCGCCACTGCTCTTCCATGAGCTTGGGGTCCGTGACGAGCTCTTCCCATTTCATCGCCTCCATGGGGCTTGCGATCGATGGAAACATGCGCTCGCTGGAGCTCCACATCACCTTGCCCGCGCCATCGACCATGTCGCACTGGACCCAAAGGACCGGCACGACGTTTGCGCTGAGCAGATGCGTTACGCCGAACCCGTATTGCCGTACATTGATATTGATCTGCGGCGCAGTGGTGTCGCTGGCAGACGCAATCATCAGCTTTCCCGATTCGCGCAGCGCCTTGTCCAGTTCCTCGAGCAGGAGTTTCTGGATCGAAATCGAGTTCTTGTCGAGGTAAGTGACAAACACCTTGCGCGATTCCTCGATGCCGCCGGCCGCCATCGCGCCGCCGATTGCACCGAACATGAGTCCACCCCCGTCCCCCGGCGCAAGCAGGAAAGGCGAGGCGACTATTTCGACGTTCGTGTTCAGCCGGGCCGCCTTGACCCTTGCCTTGTCGTCCGAACTGAGGCGCTGGGTAGGCGCGGCGCAAGCCGCGAGCAGGAGTGAAAGAACAGCAAGAGCGACGAGCCTGATCGGTGCTGCAGGAGGTACGCGGTTCATGGAATCTCCTCTTTGTGAGACCGCTGTTTCGCGACGCACCGTACAGCGGTCGAGCATCATCCGACAGCGGTGACGCCTTATCATCCGTCCGACTACCCAGACGACAGGATACCCGCACATGCTCGCCAGTCATGACCGTTTCGATTATTCGCCGATCACCGAGCGCCCGGATTTCACGTGGCCCGACGGCAAGCGACTCGCGATCCACCTGTCGCTCAATCTCGAGCACTTCGCCTACAACGAAGGGCTCGGCCTGTCGTACTCGCCCGGCATCCCGCATCCGAACACATACAACTGGGCCTGGCGCGAGTACGGCAACCGGGTGGGCGTCTGGCGGCTGATCGAATTATGCGAAGCGCTCGAGCTGCCGATGTCCGTACTGCTCAACTCGGAAGTCTATGAGCACTGCCCCAGGGTGGTCGCCGCCCTGCGAAAGCGCGGGGACGAGATCGTCGGCCATGGGCGCACGAACTCCGAGCACCAGAACAATTTCGACGAAGCCGGTGAGAAAAAGCTCATCGACGACGTGACGAGCGCGATCGAGAAGCACGAAGGCGTAGCACCGAAGGGCTGGCTGAGCCCGGGCGTGAACCCGAGCAACGTCACGCCCGACCTCCTGCACGAAGCCGGCTATACCTATCTCATGGACTGGCCGATGGACGACCAGCCGGTCTGGATGAAAACCCGCAAGGGCCACATCCTGAGCCTGCCCTATCCGCACGAGGTGAACGACATACCCATGATCGCGTTGCATCACGGCACGGCGCCGGCCTTCGGCGACATGGTGATCGACAACTTCGACGAGATGCTTGCGCAATCAAACAAGCAATCCCTCGTCTACGGAATCGCGATCCACGCTTTCCTGATCGGGCAGCCGTTTCGGCTGCGGCACTTTCGCCGGGCGCTCGAGCACATCGCAAAGCACCGGGACAAGGTGTGGATCGCGACCAGCGGCGCCATTGCACAGCACTTCATCGACCGGGCGCCGATCAAGCCCGGTTGAGAAACTCAGTTCGGCGGGATGCCCGAGGGGACCGGCGGCGTGTCGAACGCAGAAGGCGCCCCCTCGAGCCACGCCTTGCCGCGCGCATACAGCGCCTGTACGACCGGCCCTTTAAGTTGCGGCATGTCCATCTTAATGGTGAAGCCGAGTGTGGATTGCAGATACGCAAGATGCCGATAGCCTTCCGGGAAGCTCATTAGCAAAGCCGGTTCCAGTTCGAGCGTGGAGGCCGGATCGACGGGATCCAGGCGGTCCTTCTCGTAGATCGGCTGGCGGCGGACCACTTTCCACTCGCCGTCGCGCCGGTCGAAGAAATCGTAGAACCGGCCCGTGCACACGACGTCCACGATCTCGCCATCCAGCGGGCCGCGCTGGGAGATCGTCATCTTGCATTGGGAGATCGCACGGTCGCCTGCAACGTCGACGGAAATGCCGCCGAGGAAGTGAAGGATGTTGACGCCTTTCTCGAATCCAGCCTTGCTGACCGAAATGAACTGCTCCGCCGGCCCTTGGAACCAGGTTGCCGACATCCATCCATCCGAGTGCCAGACCGTCCTGAAGCGCTCCCAGTCGCCCGCATCGCGCCACACCGCCCAGTTTTGCACCACTTCGGCTATCGCCAGCCGATCATCCATTTCTTTGCCCAAGATCGCCTCCGATACTGTTTCGTCATTATGCTGGTCAATCCACCCGCCTTGAAATAATCTAAGCCGATTCCCCTGCATCCCCGGAGCAAGCCTGAATGCGTAAAACGCTGTCGCTCGTCGTCCTCGTCATCGGAACGTTCCTGTGCGGTCCCGCTTTCCCGCAAGACGCTTATCCGTCCAAGCCGCTCCGGATCATCGTTCCCTTCGCGCCCGGCGGCGGGATCGACATCTTGGGACGCACGCTGGGACAAAAGCTTTCCGAACGCTGGAAGCAGCCGGTGGTGATCGAAAATCGCCCGGGCGCAAGCGGCGCGATCGGTTTCGATCTCGCAGCCAAGGCGCCGCCCGACGGCTATTCGATCCTGATGTCGGTCAACACGATGATCATGCTGCCGAGCCTCGGGAAAAAGATCCCGTTCGACCCTATCAAGGACTTCGCGCCCGTGGCCCCGGTAGCGGTGGGCACCATGGCGTTCGTAGTGCCGCCTTCCCTCGGCGTGAAGACAATGCCGGAATTCGTGGCACTGGCAAAGAAAGAACCCGGCAAGCTCAATTACGGGTCGCCCGGCAACGGCACGCCTCACCACTTGTCCATGGAGCTCTTCAAGCAGCGCGCGGGCATCGACCTCACGCACATCCCGTACAAGGGCTCGGACGGAATGATGACCGGCATCCTTGGCGGGCAGATCGGCGCCGTATTCATGCCGGTGCACCAGGCGTTGACCAACGTCCAGGCGGGGCGCCTCGTGATGCTGTCTTCAAGCGGCACAAAGCGCTCGAACGCCACGCCCAACGTGCCCTCGCTCGGCGAAGCCGCCGGCATCCGGGATATCGACGTCGACATCTGGTTCGGCGTGTATCTGCAAGCGGCCACGCCGAGGGACATCGTTGCGAAGTTAAATGCGGAAGTGAATGCGATCCTGAAATCGCCCGACGTTGTCGAGACGCTGGCCAAGCAAGGCCTGCAGCCCACCGGCGGCACGCCGGAAGACCTGGCTGCCCTCACCTCCAGCGATCTGGCGCGCTGGGCCAAGGTGATCCAGGACGCCCACATCAAGGCCGACTAATGGAAGTGATAATTGTTGGTGCGGGAGTCGGAGGTCTCACGCTGGCGCTCGAGCTGCACAAGGCCGGCATTTCCACGCGCGTGTACGAGACACTGCCGGAAATCAAGCAGGTCGGCGTCGGCGTGACGCTCCTGCCTCACTGCGTGAAAGTGCTCGGCGAGCTCGGCCTTGTCGATGCGCTTGCGAAGCTTGCAGTCTCCACGCGCGAAACCGTCTTCTTCAACCGCTTCGGGCAGCGCATCCACAGCGAGCCGACCGGGCGCCACGCGGGCTACGAATGGCCGCAATTCCAGGCGCACCGCGCGGACCTGCTCAAGGTGCTGCTGGACGCTTTCAAGGAGCGGATCGGCGAAGACCGGCTGCACCTGGGCTGGAAATGCACGGGCTTCAAGCAGGACGGCAGCAGTGTCACGGCGGAATTCGTCTCCCGCGTGACCGGCGAAGACCTTCCCCCACAAAAAGCCGACGCGCTGATCGCCTGCGACGGGCTGCACTCGATCATTCGCAAGCAGCTTCATCCCAACGAAGGCGAACCGGTGTACTCGGGCGTCAACATGTGGCGCGGCGTGACGCGCTGGAAGCCCTACCTCACCGGCGAGAGCTACACGCGCGCAGGCTGGCTCACGCCGGGGAAGACCGTCATCTACCCGATCCGAAATAACATCGATACCGAAGGGCGCACGCTGATCAGCTGGGTCACCGAAGTCACGACGCCCAAGTACCTCAAGCGCGACTGGAACCGGCCGGGCAACATCGACGACTTCATCGGTCCGTTCGAGGACTGGAAGTGGGACTGGCTCGATGTGCCCGCCATGATCCGCGCCTCGGACATGATCCTGGAGTTTCCAATGATCGACCAGGATCCGCTGCCGTGGTGGACGCAGGGCCGCGTGACACTGCTGGGCGACGCGGCGCACCCGATGGTCCCCCGCGGTTCCAACGGCGCAGGCCAGGCGATCCTGGATACGGTCGCGCTCAAGGACGCACTGGTGGCAAACAAGGATCCCCTGGTCGCGCTGAAGGCTTACGAGTCGAAGCGCCTTCCGGCGACAGCCAACGTCGTCCTCACGAACCGCCAGAATCCGCCGGATGCCATCCTGCGCGAAGTCTGGCAACGCACCGGCGACAAGCCTTTCAAGAACATCGACGACGTCATCTCGAAGGCCGAGATCATGGCAATCTCGGATGGCTACAAGAAAGTCGCGGGCTACGACCGTGAGTCTTTGCGCGCCTGAGAGGGCCGTTCGAGAAGCCGCGCGACCACCGCGGCCATCCGTGCAGCCTGCGTTTCATCGGACGCTGCAGGGATCGCATACCACTTGGCGACGAGCGCCTCAGGTTCCGGTTGGGCGGTAATGCCCTTGCTGAAGCGGTCCTGCAGCCGCGCGAGATTCCGCGCGCGACGCGCTACCGCATGCGATTCCGGCGTCGCGAGCTCGAGCGCAATTTCGAGGTCTATCAGCACTGCATCGCGCTCGGCCTTTCCCTTTTCCAATGCATCGGCAGGCACGTCCGCGGTGGGCGCGGCTTTTTCCGCCATCACGGCGAAACGCGCTGCGTGCTTTTCCTTCTTCTTCGCCTCGACGAGCCTGGCAGCCTCGATCTCGGCCTTGCGCTCTTCATCGCGCTTGGTGCGTTGCGCTTCGCGTTCCGTCTGTTCTGCGTCCCGTCGTGCGAAAACCGCATCGCACGCCGCGCGAAAGCGTCGCCAGAGCTTCTGGTCCTCACCATGGCGTAACCGGATGCCGGTCACCTCTTCCTTCCAGCGCCGCTGAAGCGTCTTCGCGGCGCTCATGGCCGGCCCGAGCTCAGCGGTGTCCTTGAGTGCTTCGGCCTGGGCAACCAGATCCTTGAGGCGAGCCGACTCGGCCGCGCGAGCCGACTCGAGGTGCGCGTCGATCTTGCCGATGAGCGCGTCGAATTTCTTGCGCAGGTCCCGCTCTTCGCGAAAGCCTGCCCGCGGCGCGGAACGCCACTGGCTCATGATTTGTTCGCGTCGCGCATCGAGCGCCTTGAGGTCGGGGGCCGTCTGTTCGGCGTACCAGGCGGTCCACGACTCGAGAAGCGATGACTTCGCCGCGCGCGCCGCCTCATTCGCCGCCGCCTCGATCGCCCGTTGTTCAGCGACCGGCTTGTAAGCACGCTCGAGCGCCCGATCGAACTTTTTCCATAGCGCCTGGGACGCGCCACCATGCCCGTCGAGGTTTTTCCATTCACGACGCAGGAGCGGCACAGCCCGTGCCCGCTCGGCGATGTCGGGTTCGCCTTTAAGCAAGGCCTCCGCCACGGCGATCAACTGCTCGCGCGCCTGGTCGGTGCCCCACTTCGCCCAGCCGGCAAGACGCGCCTGCTGCGCCCGTGCGCGCTGCAATCGTCGCGCCACCTGGCCCGAGGCGTGCGCCCCGCCAAGCAGACGGTCTATTTTCTTGCTCACTGCTTCGGCTTCGACGATGCGTCCTTGCTCGAGGTCGGCCTCGAACTCCGCCGCCAGTTTCTGAAGCGCTTCCTGGTCGACTTTCTTTTTGGGGGCCGGCGCGCTCCCTGCGGCCTCCGTGGCGACACGATTGGCTTCTTCCGCAACGCGTTGCGCTTCCTGGGCAGCTGCTTCGGCGGCCAGGCGTTGCTCTTCTTCGTCCAGCGCGCGCTCGATCGAATCGCCGTGCGCAATCAGCCGAGCCTCTATGTCTTCGAGCGCAGCTGCCAATGCGCGCCCGGCCGGGACAGTCCGGAGCCACGCCGGCGTGTCGACACTTTCTTCGCTTAGCGCGCTGTGCTGCGCACTCCACTCGGCCAGTTCCTCGGCACTAGGCGCCGCCGCGGCCCGTAAATCGGCCAACAGCGATTCAGCCGAGCCGAGCCGTGCCTTCAGTTCGATTTGCGTCTGCGTTTCATGGAGAACCCGCGCTCGGGCTTCTTCAAGCAGCGCTTCGCATTCGGCGGTTTCCTTGCCGCCCTTGCCGAGCGCCGCAAGGTCCTTTTCGATCTGCAGGAGATGCGAGATCGCGACCGGTGTTGCCTCCAGGAGGACCCGGACGGCAGCCGCCAACTCTATGGCTCGCCGGGCGCGCTCGGTTTCCTGGCGAGCCGCGCGCAGCATGTCCGCGCAGTACCGGTAGACGTGCTTGTCCTTTTCCTTGCTCGCTTCGGCAACGCGCTTGAGGGTCGCGAGATCCGTAATGCGCCGCGCAGCTGCGAGCCGCACTTCGGCAAACCGGCTCCTGACAGCGACTTCAGCGAGCGGGCCGTCGCCCTCGACGCGGGCTAACCATTCCGCCGCCAGCCCCTTGTCCGCGGCACTGGAGACTGCCTCGGCCCATACGCCTGGGGGATCGTCGTCGGCGGGCGCCGCCTGGACAGCCTCCGTGGGAAGCCCTTCAGCCGGGCGCTCGCCTTCCTTGCCGGGTAATCGCACAAACAACCAGTTCATGGCCGGCCCCTAGAGCACTGCGGACGTGCCGCCGTCCAGGTTGATGCTGGTGCCGGTCACGTAACTGGCCGCATCGGAGGAGAGGAAGGCAATGACCGACGCAACTTCCTCTGCTTGCCCGACACGGCCGAGCGGGATGTCTTTCGCCATGCCGGCATAGACCTGCTCCACCGGCACGCCGGCCTTTTTTGCCTTCGCCTCGTGCTGGCCGGCCTTGATCAGGCCGATGCAAACGGTGTTGACCAGGATGTTGTCCGGCGCATATTCCTTCGACAGCGCTTTGGTCAGCGCAAGGCCCGCTGCGCGCGTAACGGTCGTCGGCATCGACTTGGCGCGCGGCTGTTTCGCGCCGATGTTGGTGATGTTGATGATGCGGCCGCCGCCCTGCTTCTTCATTTCGGGGATCGCAAGGCGCGCGAGGCGGATCGCTGCAAACAGCTTGGAATCGAAGTCGGTCTGCCACGCTTCATCGGTAACCGACTCGAATTCGCCCGTGGACGAAGTGCCTGCATTGTTGACTAGGATGTCGATGCGCCCGAACGCCTTGAGCGCTTCGGACACCAGGCGCTCGCAGTCCTGCTTCTTGCCCACGTCCCCCTGCACGCCCGCCACCTTGCCACCCGAAGCACGAATTTCCGCAGTCACGGAATCGAGCAATTCCCTGCCGCGCGCGGCGATGACGACGCACGCGCCCTCCTTGGCGAGCAGCACTGCGGTGGCCTTGCCGATGCCTTGCGTGCCACCGGTCACGATGGCGACTTTTCCTTGCAATCCAAGTTCCATTCAGGTCCTCTGTTGTATTCAGGCTTGCCCAAGGATAGCGCCACGATCGCGGTCTTGGATAGGAGCGAAGATACGGTATCCTCACTCGGATGGCGACTACTTCAGCGGCAACCTCCGCGGCCGCCGATCCCGGCGCGCGCTTCTATGCGGACCTGCGCGTCGTGTCCGACCTGGCCGAAGCGACGCGTACCGAAAACTGCTCGTCGTTGCCGCAGGACTGGCACATTGCGCTCTGCGATGTGCGCAACTCGACGATAGCAATTGAATCGGGTCGGTACAAGAATGTAAATACGCTTGGCGCCGCCGCGATCACGGCGGTGCTGAATGCTTCAAACGGGCTCGACATTCCTTTCGGGTTCGAGGGCGACGGCTGCGTGATTTGCGTACCCCCTCACTTGCTTGAGGACACTCGGGCCGCACTTTCCAAGACACGCGAGATCGCTCTGGACTCCTTCCAGCTCGACCTGAGGATCGGTACGGTGCCGATGTCGGCGATCCGTGCCGGCGGCTTCGACGTCCTCATTTCGCGCGTCCGGGTAACGAAGCACTACGACCAGGCGGTTTTTTCAGGCGGCGGCATGGCATACGCGGACACCCTGCTCAAGGACCCTCGCCCGGACAATCCCTACGTCATCCCGCAAAGCCTTGAAGCGCGCGGGAACATGGAAGGGTTCGAGTGCCGTTGGCAGGACGTGCCAAGCCGGCATGGCGAAACGGTCAGCCTGATCGTTCGTTCGCTGTCCCCGGACCCCGAGGTCACCGGCGCGCTTTACCGGCTTGTCATCGCAAAAGTCGGCGAAGTATACGGCGAGCCCGATGCCTGCCATCCCCTTTCGGTTCCTGATCTTTCGTTCGCGTACGGGACGGACCAGCTTGGGAATGAAGCGGGCGTGCGCGCGGCCGATCGGGGCGCGCTCGGCAAATGGCTGTGGAAATGGCGCATGCGCTGGTTTGCGGCGCTTGGCTGGGCCCTCATGAAATTCGGCGTGAAGACCGAGGAAACCGACTGGAGCACCTACAAGGAAACGCTCGTACGCAATTCGGACGTGCGCAAGCTGAACGACGGCTATCGCCAGATCCTCGCCGGCACCGCTGCCCAGCGCAAGGCCTTGGATGCATGGCTCGATGGCCTCTACCAGCGGGGGGACCTCGTCTTCGGCATCCACGCCACCAACCGCGCGCAGATGACCTGCCTGATCTTCAACTACGCGGGCAAGCACCTGCACTTCATCGACGGCGCGGATGGCGGCCTTTTCCTCGCAGCCAAGGAACTCAAGCAGCGCCTTGCGCACCTGAAAGCGCGCGCAGTCGCCGGCTGATCAACTTCGAGGAGACCCTTCCAGCAGCTTCACCAGGGCATGCAGGGTCTGGTTGATCGGCGTAGGCACACCAAGCGAGCGGCCGCGGCGAAAGATGTAGCCATTCAGGTGATCGATTTCCGTCGGCTTGGCCCGTGCCAGATCCTGCGCGGTCGATGAGGTCGCATCGGGCATCGAATCGGCGAGCCTGCAGGCCGCCTCCACCAAGTCGCCCGACGGCAGCGTGACGCCGGCTGCCTTGGCGACCTCGATCACTTCGCGCACGGCCATCCGCATGATCGCGAGCACCTCGTCGCTGGCCGCCATGCGTTTGTATTGCGAGCGTCCGAGCGCGGAAATCGCGTTGTAGGCGCAATTCATCAGGAGCTTCAGCCAAAGCTCGCCTTCGACGTTCGAAGACACCTTGCAAGGGATCGAGGCCCGTTCGAAACACGCTGCGATGCCCTCCAATTGCGTGGATGCAAGTGCGCGTTGATTTCCCATGTTGCCGATGACCAGGTCGCCGCGTCCTGTATGGCGGACGTGCCCGGGGGCTGCCATTGCAACCGCGACATACACAACCGCGGGAAGCACCGGATTTGGCAGCACAGCGCGGATGCGATCGATGTTGTCCACCCCGTTTTGCAGTCCTATCACGAGCGCTTCGGGGTTGATGTGCGCGGCGATCGATTGCGCGGCGTCCTCCGTGTCGCTCGACTTGACGGAGAACAAGACCCACTGCGCGTGGCGAATTGCTGTCGCGTCGGTGGAGGTTTTCAACGCAATCAACTCGCTGAAGTGCACTCCTTCGAACTTCAGGCCCCCATTGAGCGCAATCGCATCGGCATGGTGCTTACGGCCGATCAGCGTGACATCCGCGCCCGCGCGGGCCAGCATCCCGCCGTAGTAGCACCCGACCGCGCCGCTGCCCATCACCGCGATCTTCGGCCAAGGTAAGTTCTCCATGGCCGATTCTAACGGTGCGATAACCTCGCGCTCAACCCGGCTTCGTGGGCGGCCGGATGCGTGTCTTCGTCACGATGCCTTGAGGGGAGAAAAGGACCACGAACTCTGCCTTCTCCTGCTCGGCGCGCCCTGGCGTGTCCCGAGCGAGGTGATAGACCCAGACCTCGACCCCGCTGTCGAAAGAAATCGAGGTCGTCTTGCCGAGGAGCGAAACGACATCGGCCTTCGTGCTCCTGCCGATCGTGATGCCTGCGGTCCGCTCAGGGGAAGGGATGCTGGTCGCGCGCGTGAGTGAAGGCGACGTGCCGGGCGCAGCGCACGCAGCCACGATGATTGAAAAAGCGCAGGCCGCGCTAACTCGAAGGGTTCCGCTGATTCTCATCCTTGTCGTCCATGTAGTCATATTCGATAAGCGTGTCGTCAGGCCAGCTGTGATCGCCCAGCGGCAGGAAGTAAGTCCTGTCGACCAGCACCTGGCAGTCGCAAAAGGGAAGGTCCGCCTTGAGGTTCTCGTTGTAGCTCGCGCCCGCGTAGAGCTTGTCGATCGAGAGGACCTCCCTGCGGCTGCCGGACACCAGTGCAACGCTGAAGATTGGCCGGTCGGCAAAAAACAGGTACTGCGTGTCCACGCGGTCGCAGTAACCAATCACGCCGATGATCAGGTTCGCGAGCTGGCCGAACACCGGGCGCACATTCGAAAACAGGCCCGCCTCCAGGCCGACCAGGCATTCCAGCCGCATGTCGCCCAGCCGGCGGGTGTTGGGTGGCAATCCCGGTGTGCGGATCTCGGTGCGCCACGTCATGCTCCCCGCCTTGCGATTCGGGATCACTGAGGCGTCTTCCTCGAGCGCCTTCTGGTTGCGCTCGAGCGTGAAGGTGTGGTCGCGCGCAACCCTGACGGGAAGGGCAACGGTCTTCCCTACGATATCCAGAGAAATCGCATTCATGTTGGTGTCGGGCCTGCGGGGCAGCAACTTGAAGCGAAGCGCGGCATTCGGCGCCATGGCGTGCTTTTCCTCGAACAGGTCCATGCCGCGCACCATCCTGCGATACGACTTATCGACGGGGTCCCCGACTGCGGTCGAGGTGACCGAAGGCAGCACGGCTTCGCCTCCAATCTTGTCCTGGGCCACTGCCGCCATGCATGCGGCTGAAAATACGAGATGCGCGGCACCGGCCAGCGACAGGAGTTTCATGCCCACTCTGACAGCGGGACCCACCCAAGATTCACCGCCCCGGGGCGCTTCCCTGTAATTATTTCCACTCGTCGTTGTAAGGAAAGGCGCAGGGTCCGCGATTTAGCGCGACGGCGCCGGATTCCCCCCCGGCACGGGGATTGCATCGCCAAGGCCCCAATCCTTCGAAGGGGCAGTCGATGGCCGACATCACCATGCGAATCGAATCCGGGCTCAATTCGCGGCAGCGCCGCGATCGTGTCCGGTATCACACCGCCTCCGACGTCCTGCGTTGCATCGACGACGCCACCAAAGACCGCCTCCGGGAGCATGCGAGCGTCGATGCGCGCCTGATCTCGGAACGGCTGCAGGCGCTCGACCGCCAGTGGGACACGGACCGTGCAATTGCACTCGAGGCCTCCAGCGTGGGACTTGTAGGCCTGGCGCTGGGCGCGTTGGTCAGGACCGGATTTCTTGCCGTGCCTGCGTTGGTCGGAGGAGCGCTCCTGGTCCACGCCTTCAGCGGGCACTACCCGCTCCTGCCGATTTTCAGGCGCGCGGGCCTTCGCACGTCGCGCGAGATCGCGCGTGAAAGGTATGCCCTGAAAGCCCTGCGCGGGGACTTCAAGAACATGGAATCCGGCCGGACGCTGGCGGCAACCTCGATTGAATAAGTTCATCGAGCGCATGCAGGCAGTCGCCCCGACCACGACCAGGGTCGAGGCGAACACGAGTCCCGAGCTCAACGAGCTCATGCGCTTGCGAACGGACGCGCAAATCACCCGCTTGGAAAATGCCGAGCGCGTGGAACTCGACGTTCGCCTGGCCGAACTGGACCGCGAATGGGACGCCGAGCGCGTCCTGCAGGTAAATGCAGCCGCCGCACTCCTGGCAGGGATCGGGCTCGGATATGCGGTGGACCGCCGGTTTCTCTGGATTGCAGCCGGCGCGCTCGTATTTTTCGGCCAGCATGCGCTGCAGGGATGGTGCCCGCCCCTGCCGCTCCTGCGCCGTCGCGGCGTGCGCACGATGCGCGAAATCGAGCGCGAGCGCTATGCCATCAAGGCACTTCGAGGCGATTTCGACCATGTGCCTGCGCCCGGGACAGCGAACTCGGATCGCAGGGTCCGCGCAGCGCTCGCGGCGGTGGACGCGTAATCGGAGGCGTGCCGTCCTAAATCAGCGTTCCCTTGTGGAGCTTGCGCAAGGCGAATGACGCAGTTTCGTCGCCCCCCGCCGCCGCCCTGAACAGCCAGAGCCGCGCCTTTCGGTCGTCCTTCGGGACGCCTTTGCCCGTGGCATACATGGTGCCCAGCATCGACTGGGATATCACGGAACCTTTCCGGGCCGCCTTGAGGAGCCAGTACTCGGCGCTGACCCCGTCGCGCTCCACCCCTTGGCCCAGCAGATACATCGTGCCGACAAGCCCGCAAGCGCCGGCGTCTTCGAACAGGGCATTGCCATAGAAGATCGGGAAGGCTTTCGAGTATTCGCCCAGGGAATGCGCTTCGAGTGCATACGAATACGTTGCGCACAGGGCAAACCGTCCGGTAATGATCGAAAGGCTGACCACACACGCAAACAGGAGTGAGAGCCTGATCCGGCGTTCAGCGGCTGGGCGCATCCTGGATCCATCCTTGGGGCGATGCGCTCATTGCCATCCCGGGAAAAGTGGACTGACTGTACGGGGCGGCATCCTGCAGATCAGTACGTGCGCTCACAGATCCCGTCGATTGAGGCAGTGCCGGCGAACTTCATCCTGACGATTCCCTCCGCGACCTCGGAAGCGTGATGCGGGGGCGCGCGCGG
Source organism: Pseudomonadota bacterium (assembly GCA_025352885.1). GTDB lineage: Bacteria > Pseudomonadota > Gammaproteobacteria > Burkholderiales > SG8-39 > SZAS-79. The sequence continues at coordinate 18,883 of JANXRZ010000175.1, forward strand.
CCCAGGACATAGTCGCGCACCTTGTCGGCCGACTCGCCGACGGCCTTGACTGCGCTCGTCAGCGTCTTCTGGTCAATTCCGAGTTCCTTCGACCAGTACATCACCTCGTGGTCCGCCCGGACGTTGATGCGGTCCAGGCCCTTCGCTCCCTTCTTTTTCGATCGTCGGGACATATAGCTCACCCAGATTAGAAACGAAGGCTTCATCTAAGCCCATCGCTTCTCCGGTGGCCACCTCGCACCGGTAAGTTTTGAAACAAAATGTGTCCCAGCCAGCGTTATCCACTATGCGATCAGGACCGGGCGTGGCAGAGGCCGTTGCCCTAGCAACCCACGCCCTTCAGTTCAGTAATCCGCCTCACAGACCGGCGCCCCGACGAACGAGCAGAGTGATGAGTCTTCTCACAACCTGCGGGGAAACGAAACGCCATGCGTAAACTGATCGGCTTGCTGGGCATCGCGGTGGCCCTTGCAAGCGCCAATGCAACCGCACAAGACCGCAACACGGGCAGCACCGGAAGCAGCACCTCCGGAACGGGCGCGTCCAGTTCAACGTCCGCCGGCGCGAAGTCGAGCGGCGCTGAGGACCGCAAAGTGCTCGCAGCCGTCCGGAAAGCTGTAGTCCGCGACAAGTCGCTCTCCACCTCGGCCCACAACGTCAAGATGAGCAATAAGGGCGGCGTCGTGACGCTCAAGGGCAGCGTTCGCAGCGAAGACGAGAAAGACAAGATCGAGCAGCTCGCAAAAGGCGTGAGCGGCGTCTCGAGCGTCGAGAACAACGTGGAAGTGAAATCGGACAAGACATCGGCCAGGGGTGCCTCGGGCAGCACTGCGTCCGGGTCCGGCAGCGGCCGCTCCGCCGGCAGCAGCTCCGCCAAAACCAACTGAACATCTTTAATCGGAGACCTTATGGATAACGCCGTTTACTGCGTCGCCCGCGACCGGGCGCACGCCGAGTCGATCGTCGACAGCCTCAAGACCGCAGGATTCTCGAGCAGCGAGATTTCGGTCCTCATGTCCGACAAGTCGGACACGCGCGACTTTGCTAAGGACAAGGACACCAAGGCGCCCGAGGGCGCGGCCACCGGCGCCGGCACGGGCATCGGCCTGGGCGCCATCCTGGGCTGGCTGGCCGGGATAGGCAGCCTTGCGATCCCGGGTGCGGGGCCGTTCATCGCCGCGGGCCCGATCATGGGCGCGCTAGGAGGCGCTGCCGCCGGTGGCGCCGCCGGCGGGATCATCGGCGGCCTCATCGGCATGGGACTGCACGAAGACGACGCAAAAGTGTACGACGACAGGGTGCGGAGCGGCGGCGTCATGGTCTCGGTGCATACCGAAGACCCAGCCCAGGTGACCCGGGCCCGCGAAGTGTTCGAGCGAGCCGGTGGCGACGAGATCCGCACGACCGCCCAGCGTCTCGATGGCGGCGGGGATCCGCAATACCGGGATTCGCCGCGCCTCTGAGCAGGCTGCAGCCGAGTAAGGACCGAGGGCCGCAGCAATGCGGCCCTCGTCTTTCGGGCAGGGACGAAAGCAATAAAATGGGCCGATAGACCCTTGAAGGAATTTCAATGCAAAAAGTACGTGTGCAATGTTTTGCGGTCTCCCTTGATGGTTATGCCGCCGGCCCAAACCAAAGCCTCGAGAACCCACTTGGGGAGCGCGGGCCTGAGCTTATGCAGTGGTTTTTCGCTACACGCGAGTGGCAGAAGATGCACGGTCAGGAAGGCGGCGAAACCGGCACAGACAACGCCATGGCCGAAGAAGGCTTCAAGGGCGTCGGCGCCTGGATCCTCGGCCGCAACATGTTCGGCCCGGTGCGCGGTCCCTGGCCGGACGACAACTGGAAAGGCTGGTGGGGTGATGAGCCGCCGTACCACACTGACGCGTTCGTGTTGACTCATCACGCGCGAGCGCCGCTCGCGATGAAGGGCGGCACCACCTTCCACTTCGTCACCGAGGGTATCGAATCGGCGCTCGAGCGAGCCAAGTCCGCCGCCGGCGGACACGACGTCCGCATCGGCGGTGGCGCTTCAACCGTGCGCCAATACCTGGGCGCGCGCCTGATCGATGAGCTGCATCTCGTGATGTCCCCGGTGCTGCTCGGCTCGGGGGAGAACCTGTTCAACGGCCTGGACCTGAGCGCTCTTGGATACGAATGCGCGAAGACCGTGGCCGGCGAACGGGCTACGCACGTGATCCTGCGCCGGAAGGGCTGATGGCAGCAATTTGCCCGGAGACCGAGCAACGGCGCGGGGGTCGAGCCAAATTTGGCAGCAATTGAGGGAGGCCTCATGCGGCCATGGCGAGTGGAACTTCGTCTCTTCGTCGAAGGAACGCATCGAGCTGGCCAAAGCTGACTGGCGCGCGGGCCGGATGAAACTGCCTGAGGCGGACGACGCCAAGTTCATCCTGTTACCGGGAGAGCCTGCTCCTGCGAACCCGATGTCGTGATTCGCCAAGTGTCCCGCGCTGAAGTGACGCGGCGTAAGCCGTTGATCGAACTCTTCGCCTCGGAGGGAACGCACAGGATGTTGATGGAGACGATCCCCGGAAACAGGTTTTCCGAGTCGTTTGCGAAATTCCCCGGGTTATACAGGGGCGGCAGGTGCCAGTAGATGTCGTAGTCCATACCCTGGATCAGTTCGATGAGTTCGGCTGACCGGGACTCCCGATCGTTCTCGAGGTACAGGATGGGGCGGAACCTGCCGATAGTGTGCCGGGCCCCTTTCAGGACCTCGCACTCCATGCCTTCGACGTCGATTTTAAGGAGCCGGCACGCGGGCACATCGATGTCGTCAAGCCGCTGCAATCGGACCGACTCTCCCTTCCCGGTCGCGATCAACGAAATCCCGCCGAAGTTGCCGGCCGAATTCGGGTCCGTGGCCGGGACGATGATCTTTCCGGGTTCTGCCCCGATCGCTGACTGTTCGGCATAGACATTCGTGCAGTGATTGAGTGCCAGGTTGGCGCACAGGGCCTGGAAGACGATTCGCTGTGGCTCGAAGGCGAAGACCCGCCCCTCGCTTCCCACCAGCTTGGACAAGGGAATGGTGTGTGCGCCGATGTTCGCGCCGACCTCGACAACCACCGAACCCTGGGAAACGAACTGCTCAAACATTTCGAGCTCGAACCATGAGTATTCACCGTATTTCTGGAGAGACCGGCCCAGATAGATGTCGTGCTTGTTGAACAGCATCGGGCCGGACCGGCACTGTCTGAGTTCATTGAAACCGCCGGGGCCAACATCAGTAACACGCTCTGCCGGCCGAGCGATCGGAAGCGCCGCAGAAGCCCTGAAGCGCCACCAAACCACGCCGCACAGGGCCAGTACCGCCAGGACGAATGCCAACCCTGCGTAGAGGCCGAGTTGCCAGGTCATGATCAGGGCCCGACCGTCTCCAGCTTCACGATCGAAGCGCCATGGTTGTTGCCCACCCAGAATGTGGGCGGCGTGGTCGTATTGTCGACAAACACGCGCCGGATGTTCGTAGAGCGTGGCAATAAATATTCGACGAACCGCCCGCTGGCGGTATCCAGGCGAGCGATCCGATCGGTCGTCATGGACCCGGTCCAGGCGCGCTCGTCCTTGTCGAGCATGACGTCATACGGGGCCGAGAAGGGCGTCGGCGGCTTCCATTCCTTGATGGCTCCAGTGCGCGTGTCGAGCATGCCGATGTTGTGGCCGCGGTATTCGCCGAACCAGAGTCGGTCCTTAGAATCCATCGAGCCGCGCCTGGGCGAGGAGCCCTTGGTCGGGGTTTCGTAGAGCGTCACCTTCCCGGTCTTCGCATCGATCCTGCCGATGTGGTGCTGGCGGAAATCGGTGAAGAACGCATTGTTCCGAGAATCCGAAATGACGTCGTAGATGTTGTGCGGATCCTTGGAATCCTTGAACGGCGCCCAGGTCTCGGCTTTTCCTGTTTGCAGGTCGAAGCGATGGACACCTGCGAATCCGCTGTTCTGCGCCCACACCTTACCGTCGACGCCTGAGTTGTATGGCGAGACCTGGTTCAGTTGCGTAGAGGAAAGGTTGTCCTCGGGCGGCGGCGTAAAGTGCTGGAACTGTTCGGTGGCGGGATCGAATCGCGCGATTGAGGCCTGGTACATGTTGCCGAGCCAGAGCTTGCCCTCGCGGTCTTGACGCAAGGCGAGAACACCTGTCGGGTAGTCGGGCTTGGAGATGGCGATGTCGAATTCCTTGACCTCGCCGTTTACGGGATCGACCCGCCCTATCCTTTGCTCGCCGAAGGACGAATACCAGATGCGGCCCTTGGCATCGAGGATGACGTCGTGGGGCTGCGCCAGCTTGTTCGGCAGGTCGTACTCCGTGTACACCACCTGCGTCGCCGCGCCTTTTGGTCGCGGAAAAGTCTTCAGCTCGTATGACCAGGTCGGCGACGCGCTGAGGTTGATCTTCGCGAGAAACTCTCCGAGCTCGCGGTATACCTGCACCCGCTGATCCCCCCGCTCTTCCATGAGTCGCTCGCCTTTGCGCAGCTGCGGCGCGCCCGGCATGCTCTGGTTCACGTACGCCTGCATCCTCGGGAGCACCGACGACAGGAATTCTTCCGAAGTATATTTCGATCTCACCACGCGCTCGAGCGTGTGGCAGGCAACGCAATTGAGCAGCGCCCGCTTCTCCTGCGGCGTGCCGGGCATGCTCACCATCCATTCGGCGTTCGTGAGTTGCGCAGCAAGATCGGCGGTCTTGACGAGGGGAAGGTCGAGACGGTCCGGTTTGTTTGCACTGACCTCCACGTCCGCTGCTCGCTTGAGGTCGTAGCCGACTGCGCGGATCCTGATCGAGTAACGACCCGGAGGGAGTTTCGCCGAGGGGAACCGGTAGCTGCCATGGGCGTCGCTGACCACGGACACGGTTATCGGCGAGCCTTCTTTCTGCGCGCTCACGACAACCCCTTCCATGCGGCCTTCTTCTGCGGAGGACACCGTGCCTGCAAGAGGGCCTGCGAACGACGCACATGCGTACGACAGTCCCAAGGAAAGTAGTGTTATCGATGCACGCATTGGAATTCTCCGGTCGGGGTTTCGTTTACCGGTGCCAACGATACCGCGAGTCACCCATCCGAAAGCTTGCGTGAGTCTTACGCAACGCAACTGCCCATCCTTGCAAGTCACGCAGGGATTGGTTTCGTCACCGCGACCCTCAACGTGTCCTGCCACTTGAACTTTTCGCCAAGGCTGGCGAGAAAGCGCAGCAGGCCCAGGCGCTGCCCAATGCGGGCCAGCCTGACAATCCCCGGGGCCGTGTACTCGGAGAACACCGGTTCGCGCATTCGTGTCGCCCAATCGGCGAGTCCCCAGTCGCTTTCAACGCGGAATTGGCAGATCTTCTCCAGCCATGTGCGCAGGTCCCGCTCGTTGAGGAAATTCAGGTGATCGATCAATGCCGGATTTCGACCCAGCGCGCGAAGGTACAACCGCGCCAGGGACTTCGAAAAATACGGGAACCAAGGGACGTTGTAATGCCCCTCGAAGAAAGTGCGGTAGTTCGGCGCGTTGCAATAAAGCATTCCGCCGGGCTTCAGGACACGCCATGCCTCGGACAGGACCCGCAATGGGTCCTGCACGTGTTCAAGCACCTGGAATGAGTAGACGACATCGAACGATGCATCCGGAAAGGGCAGGTTCTCACCTACGCCTTCGACGATTCGATCGCCAGGAACGCCGTTCTCGGCCAGGAACCGCTGTGCGATCTCGTACCTGCCGTCGTAATTTCGCTTCGACGGTTCTATCCCGGTGATATCGAGTCCCAACGCCTGGCGGCAATGCGTCAGCATCGCGCCGTAACCCGATCCCAGTTCCAGGATCTTCCTGCCTTCCAGGGTACCCACCTGCTCTCGAAGCTCCCGCAAGCACAGTTCGAACCGTGCTTGATCGAGCATCGCCGGGAGAAGCGATCCCGGGTCCAACCCGATCACCCTGCAGATCCCTTGCAGATCCTCTTTGACCGCATCTCTCAGTGCGTCGGAAACCTGCATTGGATTAGCCGCTCTCCGGGGTGGAATCCACCATGTTACAAGTGAACGCCGTCGCCAATTGACGGAACGAAGCAGATCCAGGATCACATCGAGGCTAGGGCTATTTCTCCCTAAGGCTTTGTCCTACGTCCTGTCCGAATTTCGGCAGGGTCTGAACGGGCTGTGGACGCGTAAATTCACGGGTTCAAATTGTGATGGCGGCGCACTGGATTTCGCACCCAGTGATACTCCCGATGCGCTTCATTTTTGGAGATTTGAAATGGACAAGAAGGCTTTAAGAAAGAACACCCTCGCGGGAATTGCGGGCGCCGTAGCGATTGCGCTTTCTCCTGTAAGCAATGCGGCAACGTTCGATTTCGGTACGTTGCTATCGGGGACTTACCAGCCGGCTGGCTCGTTTGCAACCCTTAACGTCGATCAATTGAGCGGCAGCGTATTCAACTACACGCTGATTGCAAAGGACCTCAACGCCCTTTTCAACGCCGGCGCTTTCATCGGCTCCATGGCGAACGACCTGACCACGAATCCTGCCCTGCCGACGATCTCGAACATAAGCGGAGGCGGTGTCACTGCAGTTACCGATTCCGCCGGAGGCGGCCCCGGCGGAAACTGGGAGTTCCGGTTCGACTTCGGCGGTGGGGCGGGCGACCGCCTCCTGGCGAATGAGACGGTTTCATGGCGAGCGACGTTCGCTGCCCCGGTCACTTACACGGGGAGCGACTTCGCCCTGCACGTGCAAGGCTTGACTGAGCAGAACGGTGGGAGTGCATGGTATATCCCTACCCCGGTTCCCGAGCCCCAGACGTACGCAATGATGCTGGCAGGCCTGGGACTTCTCGGCTTCGCACGCATCCGCCGGCAGCGACGCTACCGCCATCTGCTTCCGAGGCGTGCGATGCCGTGGACCAAACTTTCCGAAGGGGAGGTCCTAGCGCTCGATCAAATTCAGAGCGGTGCCTTTTATAGCGCCGAGTACCAGGACATCAAGCACCTCGTCGGACTGGGTTTCGTTACAAATGACCCGAATCCGCCGGGTGCTCTGGTACTCACCCAGCTTGGAGCCCGATCCCTGAACAAGTGGCACCACGCCCACGAGTCGAGCGATTAGTCCCACACGCTCGACCAGCCTCTTAGACCGACGGACCACCGATACCCGCATTCAGTGCAGCGGAATTGGTCTTTATCAATCGACTTCTGCCCCACTCGTAGAAGGCCGACGTGCGGAACCTTGTTCTTAGATGCGCCGACGAGATCAACGCAATCGGGGCACGGAGGAGTGGTGAGCATTTTGGTCTGCCCTAACCTGTCTCGGTAGCTCGCCCGTTTCCCGCAAACGTGGCCATCTCAGAACCCGAACCGATTGAATACGAAATTTCCCACTGTGAGAAACACCGCTGCAACGCCCAGCGCAAAGAACAGCGCGAACACGCTGAAGTCGGCTGGTACCGCGGCGACGGCAAGGAAGATCGGCGCGACGAACTCCCCGCCGAGGACTCCGCCCAGAAGGCCAATGACCATCGACACGGCTAAGCCGCGCGGTTCATTGAACCTGAGGTAATGAATGCCGACCCAGCCGAGGGTCGCACCAGCCAACAGCCAGAGGGCAAGGTTCATTGCGTGCTCCAGGAAACGCGATACAACTGCATTCCAGGAGGACCGGGAGCCCTGACGGGCCAAGACTGGTGTGGGTGCGGTCCATGGACGAAGGCACCACCGGGTCACGCAATTCGAACGCGATGAGTCTACTCTCTATTTCAGGGGTGGAATGTTCGCCGCGAAAGCTTACCCCGGCTACTGCGATTTCTTCCTGGCTTCGCTCACGATGTTCCGAAAACGTGCCAACGTTATCGAGTATCCCTTGGGCTTTTTAGGGGGGAAGTAGGAGACCGATGATTTTGCGATGTCTGCACGGTTGCTCTTTTCTGCGGGGTTTAAGTGCCGCCTATCAAGTTCGTCCATCAGGTGTGGCCATAGTTCATCGCCTGTGCAGTCCTGGAACTGCGCCCTTTTTGCCAAGTCCGCAACGATCTCGCCAATCGTCTCGCTTCTTCCGGTGGCGCTCTGTGCCTCTTTGCTTGCGCCCTCGTGCTCGGCTGACGCGGCCTTTCCAGTCGCCCTTACCGCGTCCGTGGGAATCTTGCCCGCTTGCTCTCGCGAGATTCTCTCCTTTGGACTTATGGCATCGACAGCCGCCTTGGCGGGCGCCGGTTTCTTCAGTTCTGACAGTCGCTTTTTCAGGTCTTTATTCACTTGTCCCCTTTCTAGGTTCGGGCCCCACCAGCCCACCAAACGAAAACGGCCTACCTTTCGGTAAGCCGTCGCTGAAACTGGCGCGCCCAGAGAGATTCGAACTCCCGACCCCTTGGTTCGTAGGAGTGAGCTTCCCAGCAAGCGCTTTTAATATCAAGCACCTGAGACGCCTGCAGCGTTGCAATTTTAGTCTTAATTAACCTACGTCAGGCGAGATTTTGCACGATTTCCCTACGCCACTGCCCTCTAATTTGCCGAGTTAAGAGTTGCCGGCCCGACATGCCAATGACTACTCGAGCGCGACCAAGTCGAGTCTTTTCATAAGAGCACGATCCGCCTGAGCCTCCGGATTTCCAGTCGTAAGCAGCTTCTCCCCATAGAAGATGGAGTTGGCGCCTGCGAAGTAGCAAAGCGCCTGAATGCCTTCGCCAAGTTCCGCCCGCCCCGCCGACAAGCGAACAAAGCTCTTGGGCATGGTGATTCTTGCTGCGGCAATCACGCGAACAAATTCGAAGGGGTCCAGTGACTCCGCCCCTTCCAACGGCGTGCCTTTCACTTGCACAAGGTTATTGATAGGCACGCTCTCCGGGTAAGGCGTCAGGCTGGCGAGTTGGGAAATCAGTCCGGCGCGATCCCGCCGCGACTCTCCCATACCCACAATACCGCCGCAGCAGACATTGATTCCCGCCGCACGCACTCGCCCCAGGGTTTCGAGGCGATCCTGGTAGACGCGCGTGGTGATGACCTGACCATAAAACTCGGGTGACGTGTCGAGGTTATGGTTGTAGTAATCCAAGCCGGCCTCGCGAAGACACTCGGCCTGCCCTTCTTTGAGCATTCCCAAAGTTGCACAGGTCTGCAGCCCGAGCCCCTTCACGGAAGAGACCATTTCCGCAATTAGCTTTAGGTCTCTATCTTTCGGACTGCGCCACGCCGCGCCCATGCAAAAGCGAGTCGCCCCGTTCTGCTTCGCGATGCGTGCGGATTCGACAACAACTTCGAGCGCCTCGGTCCCCTCCTCAACGCCGGTTTCATAGCGTCGAGATTGTGGACAGTAAGCGCAATCCTCAGGACACCCGCCGGTCTTCACCGACAGCAGCGTTGACAGCTGGACAACATGTGGATCGAAATTCTCTCGGTGTACTCCATGAGCGCGATAAAGCAAATCGTTAAAAGGCAATTCCATCAAGGCGGCAACCTGGTCTACCGACCATGCACATTCCTGAGCATTCAAGGGGTTCTCCTATTTCTGCGATTCGATAATCGATAACCGGCTGTTCGTCTGTCAGACCATCCGTTCACGGCCAGCCCAGAACTTTGCTCGGATGTCTCGCTTGAGCACTTTGCCGACGCTGGACCTGGGAAGCTCGTTCCAGAACTCCACAGTCTTTGGCGACTTGACCGATCCCAGCCGGTCGCGACAGAAGGCTAGCATTTCTGCTTCCGTAGCGTTGCACTCAGCTCGGAGCTCGACGACGGCCTTCACAGCCTCACCCCAGTCTTGGTCTGGAACTCCAATGACGGTGCAATCCTGGACCGCGGGATGAGACCACAGCACCTGCTCCACCTCGCCGGGATATACGTTGAAACCGCCGCTGATAATCAGGTCGCGCTTGCGATCCACAATGTAGAGGTACCCAGCATCTTCGAGGTAACCGATGTCGCCGGTGTGGCGCCATCCGTGCATCATCGCCTCGTTTGTTGCCGAGGGATTTTTGAAGTATCCGGGCGTGACCAGCGCTCCGCGTACTACGATCTCTCCTCGTTCGGTCGCGTGCAGAAATTTACCCTCATCGTCCATTATCGCGATGCTCGTTCCGTCGGTAGCCCGGCCCGCGGACGCCAGCCTCTGGAGGCTCGAAGCATCGTCGCCAACAAGGTGTTCCTGCGGGGAAAGATACGTACACATCAGCGGAATTTCCGCTTGGCCGAAGCACTGCGCCATCACCGGCCCGAAAACGTCGATCGCTTCGCGCAACTTGTCCACTGACATGGGCGCGGCGGGTATTCGAGCGACGAATAGTCGTGCCGGCGAATCGTGGGATGCGCAAGTAGGCGATAGATCACCGTCGGCGGCAGGAACAGGTAGGTCACCCGCTCGCGCTCGATAACTTCCAGAATTTGGCCGAGATCCACCTTTTCCATGAGGATCTGGCGCGCCCCGTGTTTCATGAGTGGATACGCGATTGCACCGGCAGCGTGCGTGAAAGGCGCGACCACCAGGTGCACGGGTGGCTTGCGCGGGGGCATGCAAGTCTCGATCAGGCGATACATCTCCTCGAGGGCACGGTGCGTCTGCAACACGCCCTTGGGCCGGCCCGTGGTGCCGCCGGTCGACTTGATGATGGCGACTTCGTCCGGTCCTCGCCGCATATCGATGGTAGTGCCCGGATACCGCGCGCTCCAGGACCCCAGAGACGGCATTTCCGGCAAGTTTCGGTCAAGGCAAACGAACTCGCGCAAGCGCGGCGCCAGCTCGCGCAAGCGCGGTAGATGGGCCGCGAAGGAGGAGTGGAGGAATAGAAGTTCGCATTCCGCGAAGTCGAGGAACCATGCATTGTCATCCACGCTGTCGCGCGCATTGAGCGGTACGTAGAGCGTGCCCGCACGAAAGGTGCCCAGCGCCGCGAGCAAGCCTTCCGTGCAGTTGGGGGAATATAGGCCGGCATGGCCGCGTTCGCCGATCGCCGTGTGCAGGGCGTGAGCGATACGTTGCGTTGCGGACTTCACCTCGTCATACATGAGGCCCACGCGGCCATCTTCGATGCACGGCCGTTCGGGATAGCGGTCCGCTCCGACGTCGAACCAGTCAATGATCATTTATTGCGCCGTCCATCCGCCGTCTACAACCAGCGAGGTTCCAGTAACGAAACCCGACGCCCCGGAGGCAAGGAACACGGCCGGCCCGACGAGATCGGCGGGATGCCCAAAGCGACCAAGTGGCGTGCCCTCCTCGATACGGCGGCGTGTCTGTTCGGGGTGCTGACGCGTAAGCGGGGTATCGATGTAGCCCGGGGCAAGCGCGTTGACTCGGACGCCATGGGGCGCGTCTTCACAAAAAAGCCCTGGCTGCGCTCGCCGCCGAGACAAGAGGCGGGTTGACGCCGGGAGAGGCGACGGATGCCTAAATGCACCGGGTAAGGCGCCTTCGCGCGCTGAGGATCGCGCTGGAACGTAAGCTCCCTCTCCGATACAAGACTCCCCTCCCCGCGTGGGGACATTTCGTGTTCGTCGAAGCGCTTCCTGCGCATTGGGACGGAGTCAGTCAATGGCATCTTGAATGGCGGGATTTGGACACAGCGACATGCGGCCTGCCGAAGGCGCTTTGGTCGGGCCTTGATGGGATCACGGACAACGCAGCGCCCTTCGCCAAAAAAGTGAAAGCGCTCGCGAAAAAGGGCGTCAGCTGGGGCGGTTTCCTCGAAGCGTTCTACCGCAAGTATGACGATCCGATCGCGGCGGACGCGGTAGCCGCGGCGATGGCGGAGGTCGGGCAAGCGGTGCAGGCCGAAGTCGCCATTGCAGATCTTCCACCCTTTGGCTGGGCTGAAAATGACAAAGCGGAGAAAATGAACGACGCGTTACGCGAGGCCGCCGCTGCAGCCCGCTTGAACGCAGGCGACCCCGATCGCCATGTGCCTGCTCCACGCGCCCTGCGTATTCCCCACCACTTCCTTGAGGATTTTGTGCGGCTGTGCGAGTCCTCCCGGCTTGAGGGCTATAAGGCTTCTCCGGGTAGGCCCCGGACAATCGATGCCGCTGCCGTGTGGAAGATCGCCAAGCCGTTGCGGACCCAAGGGTGGGGCAGCAAGAAGATCAAAATTCGTCTGGAAGAGCTAAAGATCAAGATCAGCGTCGAAGCAACGCGAAAGCTCATCAGGGAGATGGAATCAGGCGTACGGTGAAGGCAGCTTAACCTGCCTTTGCTTTTGCTCCGCGCGAGAGCCAACCGTTCCATGACGGTTCTCTTAGCCTTGAAAGTACCCAGCGCTTGTGAATTCAGATTCACGGACTGGACGAATTTTTCCGCCATGTTCACTGCATTGATTGGAAATGAATGGTGGTCACTTTGCTCGATCAAGGCAGTGGTGACTGCCTGGAGGGACCTCTGAATTGTTTCGCGTGGTAACCATGTATCGCCCGTCAGGCCGAGCTGCTGAACATCAGCCGCGGGATGGCGTATTACCTGCCCCAGCCGGTCAGCCTGGCCGATCTGACGCTCATGCGCAGGATCGACGAACTGCATCTGGAGCACACGTTCATGGGCGCGCGCATGTTGCACGACCGACTGGCCCGGCAAGGCATCCGTGCCGGACGGCGTCTCATCCGAACGCTGATGCTGCGCATGGGCATCGAGGCTCTGGCTCCGCAGCCTGGAACGAGCAAGGCCACGCCGGGCCACAATGTCTACCCGTACCTGCTGCGCAAGCTGGCGATCACCCGTGCCAACCAGGTCTGGGCGCTGGACACGACCTACATTCCCATGCAGGTCGCCGTTCGCCTCGTGCAGGAAGCCGGCTTCGAGCCCGTCCCGGTTGGCGGCCTGGCACGCGCCAAGGACTTCGACTGGGGGATGCCGATCTTTGGCAAGCCCGTCACGGCCGCCGAGGCCCGGGAGATCCTCGGCGTAAAGTAAGCGGGGTCTTGCGAGCGCCCAGTCAATGAGGGCAAGATCGGTCAACCGGGAGTGGGCCGAAAGCTGATCAAATATTGCGCTTATTTACCGGATGCCCTCGTCACTGGCATCCCACTATGCGGCGAGATACAGACTCATCGCTCCCCCTGTTGCTCGCCCTCTGCGCACTGCGTCAGCGTGATCCATGATCGTTCGTTCTCCGCGAAAGCTTACTGGGTGCGCTTTTCGGCCGGACTGACTGTCGTGCTTGCGTCAGGCGATTGTGGGTTGGCTCCGGTGTCACCGTGTCCGCCATGACTTCCGTGCCCGTGTCCGAAGATATGCATCAGTGGGCATGCGAGCAGCAGCAAGTAAGGCAGGACTCCGAACACGTGCGTGCGGTGCTCGGTCAGAAGGAAGAAGCCCGCAATCAGCGTGAAGCCGATAAATGCCCAAGTCCGAAACGAGGGCGGCGAGAGTTTGTCGTCGCTATGGTCAAGCAGCATGTTTCCTCCGGCAAACGGCTCAGTGACCCGGCTTGAGAGTGCCGTGCTCGGTAATCGTCTTCCAGACGGCGTTGTTCTTCATCATCAGCATGCTGCCGTCCTTGCCCATCATCATTTTTCCGTCTTTCATTTTTACCCGCTTGCCGGCGGCGTCGATGTGGACCATGGTTCCCGACTTTTCGACCATGATCTTGCCGCCGTCCTTCAGGTCGAATGTCTGCTCTTCAGCGCCGAATGCAGCGCCTGCTAAAGCCAGCATGAGGACGGGAAGTGTCAGTTTGCGCATTTCGGAGTTCCCTTTCGAATTGGATAATTGCGCTGTGTAACGCAATGGTGAGGGTGTGCCGAAGCAGGGTATTGATATAGATCAATTGGGAGAAGTTTGTTCGTCCCCACGTGTATTGGAACCGCACCTGAGCGTATCCTCGTGACTGTGCAAGTGGATTCAAAACCGACCGGCGGGATCGCGCGTCCTGCGCTCGCAGGCTGCTCCAACAATTGCACGTCGGAAACTTCGATCGAGGCGCTGAACCGGAGCTGCTATTGCCTGAGCCTGGACGAGCCCGCGCTCCGCAAGGGCCTGGATGTGGAGCTCGGTTCGCGTGGTTTGTCGCAGGCGATGGTGCAGTCCCATCCGCATCTCTTCTCAGCCGTGCCGATGTTTGTCTCGCGCGAGCACCTCGACCAGATGGGGCGCGTAATCGGCGCGGTGGAAGAAGTCGTTGCAACGGAGCATTTTCGCCAGGCGGCACTCTCATGGGCGCCCGAGATCGCCCGACACGACCCCGGCTCACCGGGCGGCCTGCTTGGATTCGACTTCCATTTGGCCGCTGCGGGACCGCAGTTGATCGAGATCAACACCAACCCGGGCGGTGCGTTGCTAAACGCGGTGGTGGGCCGTGCGCACCGGTCCTGCTGCGCGGACGTCGCCGGCCTCGCGATGGCGCCTATGGAATCGGCTGCCATCGAGCACGCGCTTTTCGAAGACTTCATGACGGAGTGGCGCCTTCAGGGCGGGGCAGCTGCTCCCAAGTCGATCGCGATCGTCGACGAGACGCCCGAAGAGCAGTACCTGTACCCGGAGTTCCTGCTCTACCGGCAGCTCTTCGCGCGTCATGGCATCGAGGCGACAATCTGCGCTCCACGCGACCTGATGCATACAGCCGGCCGCTTGTGGCGCGGCAGCGTGCCTGTCGACTTCGTGTACAACCGCCTGACGGATTTTTCGTTCTCACATCCCGAGCAGTCGGCGCTCAGTCTCGCCTACCTTGCGCGCGGGGTCGCGATGACCCCCCATCCGCGCGCGCATGCGCTGTATGCGGACAAGCGGAACCTCACGCTCCTTTGCGACGAACCCTTTCTGCGCGAAACTGGAGTCGGCGACAGCGTGATCGCCACGCTCCTCGCCGCCATCCCGAACACCGTGATCTTGACCGCCGAAAACCGTGATGCCCTGTGGGTAGAACGGCGCAAGCGGTTTTTCAAGCCTGCCGGAGGCTACGGAAGCAAAGCCGCTTACCGCGGCGACAAGCTGACCAAGCGGGTATGGGAAGAAATGGCGGGTCGCAGTTACGTTGCACAGGCGCTGGTCACCCCGAGCGAGCGTCACGTGGCCGGCGAACCGACCCCGACGCCCTTGAAGGCGGATATCCGAAGTTATGCGTACGCCGGAAAAGTCAGGCTGGTTGCTGCGCGCCTGTATCAGGGGCAGACGACGAATTTCCGAACGCCGGGAGGAGGATTCGCACCCGTGTTCACGGAAGCGCCGTGATGTTCAGAATGACGGTAATTTTGCTTGGAGCACGATAGGGGCGCGCGGATCGCCACGAACGTGGCAGCAATAGCAGCTTAAAACAGGGCGCGGATCCTGGGCATCGCTTCCATCGCGGCTTTCTCTCCCGCCGCAATTAACGCCTTGACCGTGGCCGCACCCATTTTGTGATGCTCCGGGATTTTGGGCCGGATCGGCACATCGGCCCGCGCGAGCTCCTGGGTTGCGAGGCGATTGGTCAGGATGGAAAAGCCTTGGTAGAGCGCATCGTAGGGATCGCCCAAGTCCGCCTCCGCCGGTGGAAACGAAACATCGACCGCGATGACCTTGTGCGCGCCGAGCGCCCGCGCGGCATCCACCGGCACCGGCGACGACAAGTTGCCATCCACGAGCAAGCGTCCGTCGATGCGCACCGGCTCGACCAGTCCGGGCAGGCTGCTCGACGCCTGCACCGCACGGCCAAGATCGCCGCGCTCCAGCGCCACGAGTTCGCCGGTGCGCAAGTCAGTCGCGATTGCGGCAAAACGCGACGGCAAAGCTTCGATCGCACGGCCGCCGGTTCGCTCCGAGACAAAGCGGCGAATGCGCTTGCCATCGAACAGACCGAGCTTTGGGAACACCCAGACGCGCAGCATGTTGGGGGTGAGGCCCTTGCCGTAGCGCTCGAGTTCGTCGGCGCCGATCCCCGCTGCATAGAGCGCGCCCACGAGACTGCCCGCGCTCGAGCCGACGACGAGGTCGGGCTGGATTCCGCTGCGCTCCAGCGCACGGAGCACGCCGATATGCCCGTAGCCACGGCACCCGCCGCCGCCGAGGACCAGCGCAACTCGCGCCGGGCGGCCTGGGGACTGCTTATCGGCGCCTGCCGCAGATGAGGCTGCCAGCAGCACGGCTGCGCCAACTACGAAGTCTCGACGATTCATCATGGCATTCCCCCGTGAGCGCCGGGGCCATGTTGACCGCCGAACATCATGATCACTACGAATAGCAACAGAACAATGCCAACGGTCGAGAAAGCTTTTATCCAGCGTGCTGTGGGCAATCGGGCAACCGGTCCAGCCTCGGTATGCTCGTGCTGTCTGCGTGTTCCATACGGAGTAAGGCCCCGAGGTTTGTACACCGCAAGCGTCGTGATCGTGAGCAAGAGCAGCAGCCCACCGGCCGCGTGAACCACGAGCGACGTCCGTAGCCCAACCAGATCGGCGCTGAAGAATGCCGTCTGTGTCGCCGCCCTGGCGAGGTCATCGATCGGCCCCATCTTGAGCAGAAGGACCATGGTCGCTACACAGGTGAACAGAAGCTTGAAGATAATCCAGTAGTGCCGAAACAAGCCCCACGCGGTACCCAGTGCTTGCACGAGCCCGGTTGCCAACGAAGCCAAAGCCAGCGGCATGATCACGAACCATGTGGTCAATGCCATCGCAAGCGATGCCGCGCGCACGATCTGCTCATCCCGACTGGCCAGACTGGCAAGGGCATGTGCCAGGAAAACGGCAAGTGCACCAACCCACCCCACCGAGACGGTGACGTGGGCGGTGAGCGCAAGCTTGCGAAGGGACGGGTTCAGGGTCATGCCGGCTTGTTCTATGTGGAAGCATATTGCCTTCAAAGCCAATGATCATGCGGCATTTGGAAAATATTGGCGGCATCTGCGCTGCCGTACTCGATGTTTGCCTCGTTTCCTACTTATGCTTCGCCAGCCAGGCGTCGAGCTCCTTGATCTCCTTCTGCTGAGCCTCGATCACCTTTTTCGCCATCTTTTGCAGCTTTTCATCTTTGCCGTTCTTGAGCTCGATCTCCGCCATGTCGATCGCGCCCTGATGGTGCATCTTCATCATCATGGCGAAATCCTTGTCGGTGTCGCCGCTCATCTTCATCGATTCCATGTCCTTCATCATCTTCATCATGGAGCCGTGCATGCGGCCGCTGCCCATGCCATGCATCGAATCTTTCTTGTCCATCGCCATTTGGCCAAAGGCGCTGGAGGACACGGCAATCAATGCGGAGACCCCAAGGATGCAAAGGGAGCGGGAAGAAGTGTGATGCGTCTGTCTCATGTCATTCTCCGGATGCGTGGTTGGAATGTTAGTGATGGTGCATTTCATTTGTTTTGCCGGTCGCCTCGTAGTACCGGACAGCTTCTTGATACTCCCCAGCCGGCATGGTGGGGTACTGCCTAAGAAAAGCGACCAACGCCCACATCTCGTCGCCGCTGTGCGTCGGCTCCCAAGCGGGCATTCCGCTCATCTTGATGCCGTTCTTGATGATCACGAAGAGTTCCGCAGGGGTCCAGCTGGATGCGGTCTTCGAGAGGTCGGGTGCCCGGGGATATAGACCTTTGGCGATCTCGGAAGGTTCGCTCCCGGGCGCACCATGGCACGCGACGCACATGCCGTGGAAGTTACGAAAGCCGCTGTGGACCTTCACTGGGTCGTCCAGCTCAGGCACGGCCACCCCGCGCGCATGTCGCTGCACCGATTGCCGCATCGCGACCTTCATCAGCCGAAACGTGGTGTCGAAATGCGGTGTGGTGGCAGCGACGTCGTAGTAGCCCGAGTAGACGAACGCAAGTCCTGCGGCGATCGCGACGCTGGCCGCCACGGCGAATCCAGCGAGAAGCTTTAGCGAGGTCGTCACGGCTTCAGCTTTTCGAGTTTTGTTATGACATAGCCCGAAGCCGATTTTTCCAATGTGAAGCGGACCTCCGCCCCCTCGTTGGCATCGTCGGCCAGGGAGGCCTCCTTGAGCTTGAAGAACATCGTCATCTTCGGCCAGCCGGCTTCCGCAATGGCCTCGTGCGTCAGTCTCACCCGTGAGCCGGCCTTGTCGACCGATCTCACTATGCCGGTGCCCGAAATGGTTTCGGCGAGGCGGCTGGCGGGCTTTGCCGGATCAATTTGCGGCTTTGCCATAGCCATGCCGGCGTGCACCTCCGGTCGGGGCGAAGCAGCCTCCGCATGGGTGTGATGTGGCTCGGAAGTATTGCCAGCTGCGTGCTCGTGACCGACTTGTGCTTTTGCGCCTATGGCTTGTTCATGACTCGCGTGGGGCTTTGCAGTGGCAGCTTTCGCGGCTGCTCTTGGCCCCCCGGCCATGCCTTTCATCGCGTCCATGTCGTGGCCAGCCATCGATCCACCTCGCGGCTTCGGAGACCCTGAGGGCTTCGCGTCGGAGTGATTCATTCCAGGCATCGAGCCCATGTCGTGGCCAGCCATCGATCCACCCCGCGGCTTCGGAGATCCTGAGGGCTTCGCTTCGGAGTGATTCATTCCAGGCATCGAGCCCAAGTCGTGGCCAGCCATCGATCCACCCTTCGGCTTCGAGGTCCCTGAGGGCTTCGCGTCGGAGTGATTCATTCCAGGCATCGAGCCCATGTCGTGGCCAGCCATCGATCCACCCTTCGGCTTCGAAGTCCCTGAGGGCTTCGTGTCGGAGTGATTCATTCCAGGCATCGAGCCCATGTCGTGAGCAGGTGCACCGGACTTCGAATCCCTGCCCGCCATGTTGTGGCCAGGCATTCCACCCATTGCCCCCATTCCCGGGTTCTCGGCGACCACCCGGTTCGATTCCTTCCAGGGCTGGACCGGTTGTTCGCGATACGGCTTATAGGCGGGAAAGGCCGAGCCGGGGAGTGCTCCAGGCGTGCCGATGCGCACATCGGCCGGGTCCTGCTGCTGCGCGTACTGGGCTGTGGCCGAGCCTGCGCCAAGGGCGAGCGCCATGACTACGGGCACGGCGCGCCGAGCCATTTGTCTTGAGTTCATTTTCATATCCTCGCTCAATGTCCCGTATGCCCGGAAGGTTTGCGGATATTCAATTCGATGCTCTTGGGCTTTGACACAGAGGGCATCGACCCGCCGCCTGGTGAGGCGGACCGGGCGGGCTCGGCAAGCCCGTCGGCTACCTCATACGCCTGCGTGCCCGGCGGCTGCGCGTACCAGCCCGGGTCGCCGTAGTCCCCGCGAGCCAGTCCGTCGCGTATCTTGACGACTGTAAACATGCCACCCATCTCTACGTCGCCGTAAGGCCCCTTGCCGGTCATCATCGGAAGCGTGTTCTCCGGCAGCGGCATTTCCATGCCGCCCATCGCCCCGCCGGTGTCGCCCATAACCATGTAGTCGGGCACCAGCTTGCGGATCTTCTCGGCTATGTCCCGGTGATCGATGCCGATCAGCGTAGGCACGTTGTGCCCCATCGCATTCATCGTGTGGTGCGCCTTGTGGCAATGGAAGGCCCAGTCGCCCGGATCGCTTGCGACAAACTCGATCGCGCGCATCTGACCCACGGCCACGTCAGTCGTCACCTCGGGCCAGCGCGCCGATTTGGGCACCCATCCTCCGTCGGTACCGGTCACTTCGAACTCATGGCCATGAAGGTGGATCGGATGGTTCGTCATCGTCAGATTGCCGATGCGGATGCGAACGCGGTCCCCCTTGCGCGCGACCATCGGGTCGATGCCCGGGAACACGCGGCTGTTGAACGTCCAGAGGTTGAAATCCAGCATCGTGTTCACCTTGGGTGTGAAGCTACCCGGATCGACGTCGTAAGCGTTCAATAGAAAGACGAAGTCGCGATCCACACGCTGAACCCCCGGGTCTCTGGGGTGCGTTACCCAGAAGCCCATCATTCCCATCGCCATCTGCGTCATTTCGTCGGCATGCGGGTGGTACATGAAAGTGCCCGGCCGTTTAGCGGTGAACTCGTAGGCGAATGTCTTGCCGGGTGAGATCTGGGGTTGGTTCAGTCCGCCGACGCCGTCCATACCATTGGGCAGTCGCTGGCCGTGCCAATGAATCGTGGTGTGCTCGGGCAGCTTGTTGGTCACGAAAATGCGCACCTTGTCGCCTTCGACGACTTCGATTGTCGGACCGGGACTCTGGCCGTTGTAGCCCCACAAATGCGCCTTCATCCCGGGCGCGAGCTCGCGCACGACAGGTTCGGCCACAAGGTGAAATTCCTTCCATCCATCCTTCATTCGCCACGGAAGAGTCCACCCGTTTAGCGTCACGACCGGGTTATACGGCCTGCCACTGGGGGGGGCGAGCGGCGGCTGTGTTGCGCTCATCGTTTGCGTAGGTGCCTCGGGGAGCGAGGCTGCTCCTGCTCTGCTCACCAGGCTGGCGCCCAGCGCGGCGACACCGGCGCCGCGAAGAAATTTTCTGCGGGAGATCATGTGAGTTCTCTTAGTGGGCGCCAGCGGGGCTGCCGCTTGGCATTGACTGCGTTCTGGACCCTGGGATGGCAACGCCAGAGGGGGACGTCGCGGTCAGCGCCATCTGGAGGTCCGCATCGGCGAGCCAGAAATCGCGCAGCGCTTCGATATAGGAATTGACGCTTGCGACCTGCTCGCGCGCATCGGCGAGCAGCTCGAAAACGCTCATTAGCATCCCGTTGTAACGCAGGAGGATTTCCTCTGAAATCTGCTTGCGAAGCGGCACGACCTCGTCGCGGTAATGCCTCGCAAGATCGAAATTGGTTCGATAGATAGAATAGGAGTCGCGGACTTCGGAGCGCGCATTGACGGCAATTTGCGCGGATCGATTCACCGCCTGCATGTAGATCGACTCCGCTTTGGCAACCCGCGCTCCCCCCCAATCGAAGATCGGCAGCTCGACCGACAGTTCGTAACCGCGCTTGATCGGAGCGCTTCCTTCGCGGATCTCGGCGGGCCCGAGCTCGAGGACATTGATGAAGCGAGTCGCCCTGGTCAGCCCAAGGGAGGACGCCAGGCTATCCATGTCGCGACGCATTGCGATGAGGTCCAGCCGCTGGGTCAGGGCCGCAGTCTCGACGTCCTGGAGATCCGCTGCGGCTTTCGGAAGATCGGGCAGGCGGTCGGGCAGAAGAATCTTCGTGTCGTTGCCCCAAAGCCCTATGAGCCGCAGCAGTTGCTCGCGCTGCGAATTCGCGTCCTGCGCGGTCCGCGCATACCGCGCGGTGGTTTCCGCGTAGAAGGCTTGCTCCCGTGCGTGGTTGAGCTTGCTCCAATTGCCGGCTTGCGCCATGCGCCGCGCGAGGTCTGCGCTTGCCTCGGCCGAAAGCTTGACGTCTGCCATGTAAGAGGTCGACTGCCTGGCGAAGACCGCATGGAAGTAAGCCTTGCGCGTTTGCGAAGCGACACGCAGGACTTCGGCAGCAACCCGGTATTGCGTTGCCTCGAACCGCCCGCGCTCGAGCCTTTGCGCAAGCGGCATCGTGATCAACTGCATGAAGTTGAAGGTCAGCGACCGCTCGATCTTGACTTCGTCCGAACCCCGCGCATTCAAGTAAGCAAAAGTGGGGTTCTTTAGCCGTCCTGCTTCGACCAGGTCCGCCTCGGCGATGCCAAGTTCGGCATAGGTCGCCTGGAGTTCTCGATTATTGAGCAAGGCGACCTGTACCGCGTCGTCGACCGTGAGGGGTTTGGCGAGGAGCTGTCTCACGGTGGCTTGGACCGCCTGCCCATCCGCCTCCGACTTCACCCATTTCGGATCCTTGCCGATGCGCTCCCTGACCATCGATCCGACGGAATCGAACCCGCCGTCCTTTGAAAACGTCGCGCATCCGGAGAGGAGCGCGACGCCCGAGATCAATAAGGTACGCAAATAAGCCGATTCGAGATTCATAGTTTCACCCGCTTGAGACGCAACGAATTGGTGACCACGGATACCGCGCTCAACGCCATTGCGGCACCCGGCAGCATCAGCGATAGGAGCAATCCGAATGCCGGATACAGGACCCCCGCGGCGATTGGGATGCCAAGCGCGTTGCATCTGTCGAGCTCAGATCGGTTGACTGCCTTGACCTCGTCTATTTGCATTCCGCATACAGGATCAGTTGCCATGATTTTCCTTTGAGCCGGTGGTCAGTGCTTGCCCGCGCCGTGGGCGTTACCGCCGGAGTAGCCGCGCAATTGCTCGTAGGCCTCGATCTGTTCCGGTCTGAGTTGATTTCGCATTTCGATGTGCGCGGCGAGATGGGCCAGGCGAAAGTCGGCGTGCATCTGGCCCGCGTCCCGGACTTTAAGAACCAGCGCCTTTTGGTCAATTTCACCTTGCGCAAACGCCGCATCGAGAGCTCGCTCGGTCTCCACTACGCGCCGGCCCGCGGCGGCGGCGCGCGCTTGCATGGCTGCGTGAATCGCGCGGGTTTGCTCCTCTTGGGCGGGACTCAAACGGAGTCGATCCTTCAGCTCGAGAACGTGTGCGGGTCCGGGGTAGCGGTTAAGTTCGGCTGGTTTTGCGGTCCCCATTCCCCGTCCGGCCAGGAGATCGTCAGTTTCCTGGGCGGACAGCGACTTGACCTCGCGGGCCTGCTGTCCGGAGTAGGGCTGATGTGGTTGCTGCGCCTGTGCGATGGAAGCGGCCAGCATCAATACAGTGGCGGCAACCGCCTTCATTTCGCCGCCTCGATCCTGGTTACGGTGAAGTTGCCTTTTAGCTTTTCGGCCGCGAATCGAACCTTCTCTCCGGCCTTCACGACTTCGAGCATCGACGCGTCCTTCACATTAAAGACCATCGTCATGGCAGGCATTTCAAGGTTCTCGATTGGGCCGTGCCGCAAAGTGATCTTGCCCGCCTCCTTGTCGACCTTCCTTACTTCGGCGTCGGTGAGCTGAACCGTTTCGGCAATCGCCGCGAGCGGGAAAAGGAGCGCAGCGATGAGATGAGTGATTTTCTTCATTTGATTTATTTCCCGTGTATTGGTTTTCATTCGACGATGACTTTTCCTGTCATTCCGGCTTCGAAGTGGCCGGGGATCAGGCAGCCGTAATAAAAGGTCCCGATCTTGCTGAATCGCCATCCAATCTCGCCGGTCTTACCAGCCGCGACGTGGGCCATGTAGGGCTCGTCGTGTTGCATGCCCGGATTCTTCTTCAAAAGGTCGGCATTCTTTTTGAGATTCTCAAGTGTGCCGAGCACCATTTCGTGCAAGATCTTGCCGTGGTTGACGATCACGAAGCGCACGCTTTCTCCGCGCTTCAGCCTTATCTCGGATGGGGTGAAACGCATGGTGTCGGCCATCTCCACGCGCATGGTCCGCTCCGCTTTTCTCGGATCGGCGGCAACTCCGAAAGGCGCCTCTTCGGCGGCTTTTACGGCGCCCGCGCGGGACTCGTTGGCGTGCTTGATGCCGTGGGCGGACGCGGGTATCGCTATAGAGAGCGCACAGAAGGCTATCGACAATTGAAACGCAAAGGCGATTGCATTGGAACGCATGTCCGAACTCCTGAAATTTATCGAAAGCTGCACGCGAGCGCGCAACAACAGCGGCTCGGTGAGCCGCACCCCGTCAGGGGCGAATCAGGCGGACTGGGATAGCGGGGGTCGCTCGAGCTGGGCGGGTACTACACCGGTCATGCGCGGCTCGAGGAAAGGGATGCGGCCCGTACCCTTGGGTGCGAACGAAAATGAGGACCAAGCCGAAAAGGCGACCGCTCCTCCACTACAGCAGTCGGTACAAGCACTGCAGGCCGAAGCTGTCGGTGAACCTTCTTGCACAACATGACCAACCTGCACGTCTGCATGCGCATTTGATGAATCATGAGTGTGATTTCCGCTATGGTCATGCGAGCCGTGCTCCAAGGATTGCTCCATCGATTGGGCAATCGTCGCATGATGATCTTGGGCGCACTCGCATAGGCCGAAAGCCGCAAGGCCACGCAGCGGCAGGGCGACGAGCGCCAACAGCAATATCAGCAAATTGAACTTAGCACCCACGGTCGGACACTATCACAGCTTATCGGAATCAAAGTTCGTTGCCACACATTGTTTTGAGTATCCGCGAATTTTGAACCTTCTCCCCATGGGAAGGTCAAGCGTCTTTTTTGCCAAATCGCGCGCCTCACCAGGTGAGGCTCCCGCCACTACGGCCGCCTCGCTGCAGCTTTCTCCGCCCGGGTCGTTCGAAAGGGCGCGGTAGTAGCAGTTTCAGCGCTATTGAGCTGATACGTAACTCCGATTGCAGCCTCCCTCAATTGTGAGCGCTCGGTTCCTTGCACCACCCGAGACTCAATGTGAAAGGTCGAGCGCAGCCGTATCGGCTCTCAGCATTGGCGTCTTAAAAGAATGAGGGTCATTTCGAAGGCATCTTCTCGGATTGTCCGCGTAGACATATCCCCCCCAGGGGGATATGATTGTCCATGGCCATTCACTCGTCTCACCCCGAAATAGCCAAGCGGCTCAAGCGCGCCGGCGGGCATCTGAAGAGCATCGTGGCGATGATCGAGGAGGAGCGCGGCTGTCTTGACATCGCCCAACAGCTCCAGGCCGTTGAAAAGGCCATCGCCAATGCGAAAAAGGCGCTGGTCCAGGATCACATCGATCATTGCCTTGAAAAAGTCGTGCGCGCGGGGTCGAGCAAGTCTGCCGACACCATCAAGGAATTCAAGGAAATTGCTAAGTATCTTTGATGCCATGACGATTCTGAAAAAAGCCGTTCTACTGCTGGTGCTCGCCGTGTTCGTGACAGGCATTGTGACACCCGGCTTCAACTCGAAATCGCTCGCGCACGAGCTTGACCATGAGCGGCACGAGGCCGCCATGCCGGCCGACCACTATCACCATGTTGATGCGGACGGACTTGCCGCGAATTCCAATCATGACTCTGAGCCACTGAGCGACGCCGAGCACCATCTGCTGCATTCGGCGTGCCACTTCCCGTCGCTACTGGTCAGTTCCCTTTTCGATCGAATTGGAGCATCGCCTGTCCGGGACGCTCCGATCCTGTCGTTTATGCTCCCTCTGCCTTCCGTAGAGCCCGAGCCACTGTTTCGCCCTCCCCGAATCACCAACCGCACCTGACTCCGCCCCGCGCGGAGGTTTGCATATCCGTGTCGCTTTGGGCGACGTGGCCAAATTCATTGCGCCGTGCGGCGCGATTCGAGGTCCATCATGAGAAAGAACGTCCAGCGCTCGTTGTACGCAGCGGCACCGTTCGTGATGTTCGCATCCGTAGTGGCATCCACTGCGGCAACCACTGCGCAGGCCGCCGACCGGCCAGCTCGGGTTGTCATTGCGCAAGGCCAGGTCCGGGTGATGGGGATCGAGACCATGCCTTTGCAGACCCAGGCAAACACGGTAAGTGCCAGTTTCCCGGCGCAGGTTTCCATCCCTGCGACGGCCGAACAAGTGGTGAGTTCGCCGGTGGCGGGCCTTGTCGCGCAACTGCTGGCCGAGCAAAACCAACCCGTGCGGCGGGGCGCGCCGCTGGTGCGCATCGTCAGTCCGGAACTCGGCCAGCTGCAGCTGCAATTGTTGCAAACAACTGCGCGCGCCACGCTTGCCCGGCAGACCGCCCGGCGCGAACAGCAGCTGTTCGATGACGGCATCATCCCGCAGCGGCGGGTGCAGGAAAGCCAGGCCGCCCTGAAAGAGGCCGATGCCGCGCTCAATAACGCGAAAGCGGCACTGCGTATGAGCGGAATGGCGGCAGATACGATCGAGCGGGTCGCGGCTTCTGGCCAAGCGCACGACAGCATCACGCTTGCCGCGACGCAATCGGGCATCGTCACCGAAATCGCGATCAAGCCCGGGCAGCGGGTCGAAGCTGCGGCCGCCCTGGTGCGCATTGCCCAGACCGGGACGCTCTGGCTGGATATCCAGCTTCCGGCCTCTGAAAGCTCAGCATGGCCCGTCGGGACGCGCGTGAAGGTCCGTGGCATGGAAATCACCGCCCGGGTCGCGAGCGGCAGCGCGGGTGTTTCATCCGCGAGCCAGACGATGGTGCTTCGTGCCGTAATCGAAGGCCAGACCGGCCAGCTGCGGCCAGGTGAGTTCGTGACAGTCGAACTACCGGCCGGCGCCGCGCGCGAGGGTTGGGACGTGCCGCTTGCCGCAGTGTCCCATGATGGCGCGCAGGCTTACGTGTTCGTGCGAACGGCGGATGGCTTCGAGGCAAGGCCGGTGAAATTGACCGCCAGCGCCGGGCAGCGCGTGCGCGTGCAAGGCGCGCTAAAAACCGGCGAGCACGTCGCCATCAGCGGCGTCATCGCGCTCAAAGGCGCATGGCTCGACGGGAAGGTAAGCAAATAGTGCTGGCCCGCCTCGTTCAGTTCTCGCTGTCGCAGCGTCTGTTCATTCTGATGTCGACGTTGGTCGTGGCCGGCATGGGCTGGGTCGCATACCGGGGGTTGCCGATCGACGCCTTCCCAGACGTGTCGAGCACGCAGGTCAAGATCATCATGAAGGCACCTGGCATGTCGCCAGAAGAAGTCGAGAGCCGAATTGCCGTCCCGATAGAAGTGGAGATGCTCGGGATCCCGAAGACCAGGATCCTGCGCTCTGTGACCAAGTATGGACTGGTGGATGTGACGCTCGACTTCGACGACGGCACCGACATCTACTGGGCGCGCCAGCAGGTCAGTGAGCGTCTGAGCCGTCTCAATGAAAGTCTCCCCGCCGGCACAACGGGCGGTATGGCGCCGATCACGACACCGCTCGGCGAGATGTTCATGTTCACCGTCGAGGCCGAAGAAATGACCCTGGCGGAGCGCCGCAGCGTGCTCGACTGGGTGATCCGTCCGGCGTTGCGCACTGTGCCCGGTGTGGCAGACGTGAATTCGCTCGGCGGTGTCGTGCGCGCCTTCGAGGTCGTACCCGACCCGCTCAAGATGGCCGCCAGCGGGGTCACCGCGAACCAGCTCCGGGAGGCAATTAACGCCAACAACCGCAACGATGGCGCGGGCCGACTCGGTGAGGGTGACGAAGTACTGCTGGTCCGCAGCGAGGGCAGCATCACGAACCTGGACGATCTGCGCGCGGTGGTGGTGAAGTCGAAGAACGGCACGCCGATTCGTGTGGGCAACCTGGCGGAGGTCATGATCGGCACCGTCACGCGCTATGGCGTGGTCACTCAAAACGGGCGCGGCGAAGCCGTCGAAGGGCTGGTGCTGGGACTGGCCGGCTCCAACGCGCTAAAGGTCGTCGAAGGCGTGCGCAAAAAGCTGGCGGAACTCCAACCCTCGCTACCGAAAGGCGTCCGGATCAACATATTCTACGATCGTGCGTCGCTCGTCACCAAAGCTGTCGACGCCGTATCGACCGCGCTGCTCGAGGCGGGCGGTCTCGTTATCGTGCTGCTTGTGCTGTTCCTCGGCAATGTCCGTGCGGCACTCACGGTCGCCCTCGTTTTGCCGCTGGCCGCGCTAATCACCTTCATTCTCATGCGCGGATTCGGCATGTCGGCAAATCTCATGAGCCTGGGCGGCTTGGCAATCGCACTCGGTATGCTTGTGGACGCCGCCGTGGTGGTAGTCGAGAACATCGTGCAGCGGCTGGCGACTGATCCTACCGCCGGAAAGCTGCCAAGACTGCACACGATCTTTCGCGCCGTGCGCGAGGTAGCGGTACCCGTTACTTCGGGCATCCTGATCATCATTACCGTGTTCCTGCCGCTGCTCACACTGCAGGGACTCGAAGGAAAATTCTTCGTGCCGGTGGCGCTGACAATCGTCTTTGCGCTGACGGCATCGCTCTTGTTATCGCTGACCGTGATACCCGTACTGGCGTCGTATCTGCTGCGCGGTGCCGGGCACGCGGACCCATGGCTACCGCGCAAACTGCTGGCGTTGTACGAGCCCGCGCTTGCCTGGGGTCTGCGCCGCCAACGTGTTGTCGGGGCCGCAGCAGTAGGAATGCTGGTCGCTGCCGGCCTCGTCTACACGCAGGTCGGCAAGACTTTCATGCCCGCCATGGACGAAGGCGACCTGATTGTTGGCATCGAAAAGCTTCCGTCGATCAGCCTCGAGCAAAGCGCCGCGATCGACGTAAAGATCCACCAGGCCCTCATGAAAGCGATTCCCGAGGTGACCGGTGTGATAGCGCGCGCGGGCTCGGACGAAATCGGCCTTGACCCGATGGGGCTCAACCAGACCGACACCTACCTGCTCCTGAGACCGCAGAGCGAATGGCGCATGAAAGGCAAGGAAGCGCTGATCGACGAAATACGCAAGGTGCTCGACCCCATGCCCGGCATCAAATACAGCTTCACGCAGCCCATCGAAATGCGTGTGTCGGAGATGATCATCGGGGTGCGCGGCGATCTCGCGGTCAAAATCTTCGGCCCTGACCTCGATAAGCTCAGCGGATTGGCAGGCCAGGTCAAAACGCTTCTCAAGACGGTTCCAGGCAACCAGGATGTCTATACGGTGCAGAACGACGGGGTGCAGTACCTGCGCGTCGCAGTCGACAGATTGCAGGCCGGCCGGTTGGGCTTGAGTGTCGAGGAAATCCAGGATGCGATGCGAATGCAAATCGAAGGGCAACGCGTCGGCGTGGTTATAGAAGGCAACCGACGCACTCCGATCGTGATTCGCGGACCCGAGTCAACCCGCACGTCGCCAGCTGAATTCAGCGCCCTGCGGGTCACGACAGCGGACGGCAGCACAGTTCCGCTCAAGACTGTTGCCACGCTCGAGCGCGCGGAAGGGCCGGTCAAGATCGATCGCGAATCGGGAAGCCGCTACGGCGTGGTCATTGCCAACGTCGGCGGGCGCGACCTCGTCGGCTTTGTCGAGGAGGCCAAAGCGCTAATTGCAGCGAAACTGCCCCTGCCTACCGGCTATCGAATCATGTGGGGCGGGCAGTTTGAGAACCAGCAGCGGGCGGCCGCGCGGCTGGCGGTGGTGGTGCCCGTAGCGCTGGGCTTGATCTTCGTGATGCTGTTCGCAACGTTCGGCTCGGTGCGCCAAGCGCTGCTGATTCTCAGCAACATTCCCTTCGCGGTGGTGGGCGGCATTGTCGCGCTGTGGCTCACCGGAGAATATCTTTCGGTGCCGGCGTCGGTGGGCTTCATCGCATTGCTCGGCATCGCGGTCCTGAATGGTGTCGTGCTGGTCAGCTACTTCAATCAGCTGCGAAGCGAAGGCATGGCGCTGACCGAAGTCGTCGTGCAGGGCGCGAGACGGCGTCTGCGTCCCGTGCTGATGACGGCCTCAATCACGGCATTCGGACTCATTCCGATGCTCTTTGCATCGGGCCCGGGCTCGGAAATCCAGCGTCCACTGGCCATCGTCGTAATTGGCGGGTTGGCTACGGCCACTGCGCTCACGCTGATGCTGCT
The DNA here is from genome assembly GCA_025352885.1 of Pseudomonadota bacterium. Taxonomy (GTDB): domain Bacteria; phylum Pseudomonadota; class Gammaproteobacteria; order Burkholderiales; family SG8-39; genus SZAS-79. The sequence goes on from JANXRZ010000175.1 coordinate 48,066, forward strand.
TCCCATCCTGTATCTGCGCTTTGCCTTCCCGAAACAAGAGGTGCCCAATGCCTGAGCTCTGTCTGACGCTATTGTGTCCGCCGGCGATCGAGGAAAAGCTGCTCGACCTGCTGCTCATGTCGCCCGCCGCGCCGGTCTTTACCCACACGACGACATCCGCGCATGGCCTGTCTGCCCGGAGCCTCAGCCAGGCCGAACAGGTACTGGGACGGCCGCGAGCCACGCAAATACAAGTGATCGTCGCTGCGGCCGACAAGGCGGAGCTGCTCGAGGCTATCCGCCGAAAATGTGCCGGATCGGGTCTCTACTACTGGCTCTCCCCAGTAGTCGAAGCCGGGGAAATCGCGTGATGAAAAGACTACTTCTCGTCGCTCTGGTAACTATTTCCTGTCGGGCTTTCTCTGTCGAATCGATGAACCCGCCTGGATGGATGTCGACCGAAATTGCGCGTCAGCTGCTCGCACAGGACCCAGGCGTTGATGCCGCGCGCGCCGGGCTGGAGGTGGCGTTCCAGGAGGCGGGCATCCTGGAACGGTCGCCGTACGAGTGGATTGCACGGAGCTCTGCGCAGCAGCGAAAGCTCGACACCGGCCCCCGCTACGCCGAATGGCATGTCGGCATCGAGCGAACCCTCCGGCTACCGGGAAAAGCGACCGCAGATCGCGAGCTCGGCAAGGCAACCGTCGAGGAGGCCCAAGCGCGCTACGGCGAAGCGCTCCACGAATCCGCACGCGAGCTGATGGCACGCTGGGTGGACTGGCTGGTCTCGGAGCGAGCGGTTGAGCTTTCCGCGAGCGCGCTCGACTTCGGACAAGCCAGCTTCGCGGCTGTGGAAAAGCGCTTTCGCGCCGGTGATGCTTCGAAGCTCGACCTGAGCATCGCCCGCGCCGAGCTGGCCGAGCAAAGGCGGGCGGACAACGACGCGCGCACGCAGGCCGCGGCAACCTGGTCGCGTCTGTCGACTCGTTTTCCGGGGATCAGGCGCCAGGTACCGGCGCTGCCCGAACTCAAGCCGCTCTTAAAGGATGCGGCTTTTTGGCGCGATCGCATCCTGGCTGAAAGCGACGAGTTGAAAGTCGCGGAGACGCGCCTTCGAAAAGCCCAAGCTCAGGCGGAGCGCGCGCGCGGGGACAAGGTGCCCGATCCGACGCTCGGCGTGTTTACCGCTTCGGAGGTTGGTGGTCGCGAACAATACTCGGGCGTCTCGATCAGCATCCCAATTCCCGGCGCCTTGCGAGATTCGCGCCATGCGCGGGCGACCGCCTTGATCGAGGTTACGCGCCACGACGTGGCCTTGCGCAGGCGTCAGCTCGAGGCGGACATCGCAAGCGCTGTCGCTACCGCACGGGGAACTTACGCCAGCTTGCAGATCGCTCTGGACGGCGCAGCTGCCACCCAGGAAAACGCGACGCTGATGCAGCGGGCCTATGCGCTCGGCGAAGCAGACCTCCAGTCCTTGCTGCTGACCCGCCGCCAGGCGACGGTGGCGATGATTGCGGCGCTGCAGGCGCAGGTTGCCGCGCTGAAAGCCTATTACGGGCTGCTGGTTGACGCACACCTGGTGTGGGGCCTGGAACATGACTAAGTGGCTGTCTGAGTTGAACTGCTACCAGAGGAGGCGTGATGGAAAATAGTCCCCTGCAATCCCCAGTACCGGTGCTCGCCGCGGGAGGCCCCGGACTGATGGCGTTGATGACGCGCGAGCGCTTGATCGAAGTTGCGCGCATCGTGGCCACCGGCACGGTTGCGTTACTTTTCTGGCGCGATCTCGTGCCAATCCAACTGCTGTGGGTCGCCGTCGCGATCGGCTTGTATCCACTCGTGAAGACGGGACTTCTCGACCTCATCCATGAGCACAAGGTCGGCACCGAAATCTTCGTGACCGTCGCAACGCTCGTCGCCGTGTTGGGCGGTGAGACGGTGGCAGGGGCGGTGCTCATGGTGATCATCCTGATCGCCGAATTCATCGCCGAGCTCAACACGGACCGGGCGCGGGCATCGATCAAGGCGCTGATCGGCTCGGTACCACAAGTCGCGCTGGTACGCGGCGCGGGCGGCGAGAAGAGCCTTTCGGTCGCCGCGTTGAAGGTGGGCGACATCGTGCTCGTGCGTCCCGGCGAGAAGATTCCCGTCGATGGTCGCGTCGTGGCGGGGCAAGGGTCCGTCAACGAAGCGACGATCACCGGCGAAAGCGTTCCGAAAGACAAGCAGCCAGAGTCGCAGGTGTTCGCAGGCACAGTTGTCGAGTCGGGCGCTTTAGACATCCGCACCGAAAAGCTGGGAACCGACACCACGTTCGCGCGGATCATCGCCATGGTGGAGAACGCCGAGTCTCAGCAGGCGCCGGTGCAGAAGCTCGCCGACAAGGTTGCGGCGTGGCTGATCCCGGTGGTGTTCGTATTCCTGATCGTCGTTTATTTCGTCACGCGCGACGTGCGGACCATCGTCACCCTGATGATCTTCACATCGCCCGCGGAGCTGGGGCTCGCCACGCCGCTGGTGATGATCGCGGCCATCGCCCGAGCCGCCCGCAGCGGTATTCTAATCAAAGGCGGTATCCATCTGGAAACCCTCGCGAAAGTCGACGTCATGGTGTTCGACAAGACGGGCACGCTCACTGCCAACAGTCCGAAGGTGGTGGAAGTGGTTTCGAGCAATCCGCAGTTTGACGAAAGCGAACTGCTACGCCTGGCAGCCTCCGCAGACCGGCGTTCGGCGCACCCTCTTGCGAAGGCCGTTGTGGACGCGGCAACGCAAAGGGGACTTGCCGTTCCGGAGCCGGGCACCTTCGAGCAAGTGCAGGGTCGAGGCGCCAAAGCAACCATTGAAGGCCGGAAGGTGCTCGTTGGTAATGCCGCGCTGCTGCGCCATAGCGGGATTGAAATTCAAAAGCCGGTAGGGCAGGACGGACGCACGCCTGTGCACGTTGCGGTCGACGGACAATTCGCCGGGATCATATACATCGCCGACACGCTCCGCCCTGGCGCGAAAGAGGCGCTGGCCGAGCTCAAGGCCAGTGGGATCAAGCGGATCGTAATGCTCACCGGGGACAATGCCGCTACTGCCAATGCTATCGCGACCGAGCTAGGTATCGACGAGGTGCGCTCCGACCTGATGCCCGAAGACAAGGTCGCGGCCATCGCGGAGCTTCAAAGCCAGGGCCACCGCGTCGCCATGGTGGGTGATGGCATCAACGATGCGCCAGCATTGGTGAAGGCCGATGTAGGCATCGCGATGGGTGGGGGTGGTACACAGGCCGCGCTCGAAGCCGCCGATATCGCGCTGATGACCGACGACCTTGGCAAGATAGCGGCAGCACGGGCCATCGCTCGCCGCGCCTACCGCACCATCCAGGAGAATCTTTATGTGGGCGTAGGCGTGGTGCACGTTCTGGGCATTACCGCCGCCCTGCTCGGATGGATAGGCCCAATACAAGCCGCAATAATCCACCTGGGCCCCGATGTGCTGGTGTTCATAAACTCCGTCAAGCTTCTCAAGGTTCGAATAAAAGGTGCGTAGCAACTCTCCCATTCGCCACTCATCTCATTTGGAAATCCAGACCATGTCCGACAATCACGCACACCATGATCACGGTCATTCCAACAGTCCTCCGGCCAACAACTTCGCGTTTGCAATAGGCGTTACTCTAAACCTCGCCTTTGTAGTCGCAGAGGTTGTCTATGGGTTGTCAGCGAATTCACTGGCTCTGCTCTCCGACGCCGCCCACAATCTGAGCGATGTCTTTGGGCTCCTCATTGCTTGGGGCGCTATCCATCTGGGCAAGTCGTTGCCCACCAAGCGACGCACCTACGGCTTGCGCCGCTCGTCGATTCTTGCCGCCCTCGTCAACGCAATCGTTCTGCTCGTGGTCGTTGGCGGTATCGCATGGGAAGCCGTCGGGCGCTTCGCACACCCAGAAGTCGTGGCTGGCAGCACGGTCATCTGGGTGGCCGCTGTTGGCGTGGTGATAAACACGATCTCGGCGTTGTTGTTCATGGCCGGGCGCAAGCGCGACATCAACATAAAGGGAGCGTTCCTGCACATGGCAGCCGATGCCGCTGTCTCGTTAGGTGTCGTCGTGGTCGGCTTCGCGATTCGCGCCACGGGCTGGCATTGGCTCGATCCGGCAGTGAGCATAGTCATCAGCATGGTGATTGTCGCCGGAACCTGGAGCCTGTTGCGCGAGTCCGTCAATCTCGCCATGGATGCAGTTCCGGCAGGCATCGATCCGCACGCAGTGAACGTCTATCTTGCTGCGTTGCCCGGGGTTCAGTCTGTCCACGATTTACACATTTGGGGTATGAGCACCACTGAAGCTGCGCTCACCGCCCACCTCGTCATGCCACATCCACCAAGTGACGACAAGTTCCTGCAAGACGTTTGCCACGATCTGGACGCCCGGTTCGAAATCGGGCATGTAACTGTCCAGATCGAGCATGGATCCACCGGTGTCTTCTGTCGTCAAGCGCCAGCGGAAGCTGTATAGCGCGAAACGCGCCGGCGACGCGTTTCGCTTATTGGTGTTCTTCCCGCCGATTGGCTGCTTTGCCTTATAGCGGCGCAGACACCGAAGTCGTACTTAACTTCGCACTGGGTCGTTATCGGATTACCTCGTCCGCCCTTTGCAGAACGGCGTTCGGGACGACAATGCCAAGGGCTTTTGCGGTCTTGAGGTTGATGACCAGTTCGAATTTGGTGGGCTGCTCCACCGGCAGGTCCGCAGGCTTTGCACCCTTGAGGATCTTGTCTACGAACGTAGCCGAGTAACGCCATGCACGTGTTAGATCTGCTGCATAGCTGAGAAGTCCTCCGACGATCGCGTGCTCACGAAAAGCGTATGCGGACGGGAGATTCGTCGGTCTGATTAGCTCTTCGAGCTGCTTGCGCTCGCTAAGGAACATGCCATCCAGCACCACGATGATCGCCTGCGCCCGCTCGCGCGCGATCTGAGCGACGGCGGCAGGCAAGTCCGAGGGCGTTTTTGCTGCGACGCTAAACGGCGTCAACTTGAATGCTGCGCACGCGCTTTGTGCCGTGGACCAGTACGCGCGATGCGATGGGCTCGATTCGTTCACCAGAATCGCCATGCGCTTGGCGCGCGGTACGGTCTCGTGGAAGATCTCGATCAATTTTGCCAACACCTCCTCGTATTGGTTGGTGACACCGGTGATGTTTCCGCCCGGGCGGGCAAGGCTCGCGACGAACTTATTGTCCACGGCGTTTGACACGTTCGCCATCACTATCGGAATCGTGGATGTGGCTTTCTGCGCCGCTCGCGTAACAGGCGCACCGCCGACAACGATGACTCACATTCTGCGTGACAAGCTCTTTCGCAACCGCGTCCAGCTGGTCGATTCGGCCATCGCCATAGCCGGGCCGGTATTCGACGTTCCGGCCTTCGTGCCAGCCGAGATCGCGCATGCCCGCCTTGAAGGCCTCAAAGAGGCTCGCACCCGCGGTGCTCGATTGCGCGGACATGAATCCGACCCTACGGATACGCGATGCGGTTTGACTGCGCGCGAGAGACGGCGCGGCGCCGAAAGCGAGCAGTCCGAGGAGCGTGTCACGTCTGTTCATGGTAGTTCGGTTCGGTGTTCCAGATGCTGTCTGCGATTATCCGCAAATCTTAGCGCCAGTGTTGCTGGCGATGAACGCCGCCTGCTTTCCTATGCCAACGTCTTTCGCGCAGTTACCGTCGCCTGGTCCAGTTCGATTTCGTCTCGACGGGCAGACACTTACGAAGCCGACGGTGATAGCAGCGCCAAGTGTCTCGGTGAGCGGTTGATTTGTTTGCATCACAACGAAAGCACCCGTT
>JANXRZ010000177.1 GCA_025352885.1 Pseudomonadota bacterium
AACACCTGCGGCTTCCGCGATTCGGCCAAGGAGGACTCGCTCGAGGCGATCGGCGAGGCCATCGCCGAGAATGGCCGGGTCGTCGTCACCGGCTGCATGGGCAATGAGGCCGACGTGATCCGCGCGCGTTTCCCGCAGGTCCTCGCGATCACCGGCCCGCAGCAATATGACCAGGTCGTCGCCGCGGTCCACGAAGCCGCGCCGACCACGCCTAATGCCTATCTCGACCTGGTCCCACAAGCGGGCGCAGACGCCTTTGGGGGAGCGGGCCTGAAACTCACCCCGCGCCACTACAGCTATGTGAAAATCTCCGAAGGCTGCAACCATCGCTGCGCCTTCTGCATCATCCCCTCGATCCGCGGCGACCTCGTCAGCCGGCCACCGCACGCGATCCTGCGCGAAGCAGAGAAATTGATCGAGGCGGGGACGAAGGAACTGCTCGTCATCAGCCAGGACACGAGCGCCTATGGCCTCGACCTGCGCCACGCCGCGTGGCCGTGGAAGGGATCGGAAGTCCGCGCCCACATGACCGACCTCGCCCGCGAAATGGGCAAACTGGGCGCTTGGGTCCGGCTTCATTATGTCTACCCCTACCCCCACGTCGACAGCGTCATCCCGCTGATGGCCGAGGGGCTGGTCCTGCCGTATCTCGACATCCCGTTCCAGCACGCGTCCCCGAAGATCCTCAAGTCGATGAAGCGCCCGGCCAATGAGGCCAAGGTGCTCGAGCGGCTGCGCTCGTGGCGCCAGGTCTGCCCCGACATCGCCATTCGCTCGTCGTTCGTTGTCGGCTTCCCCGGCGAGACCGAGGAGGATTTCCTATATTTGCTCAACTGGCTCGAGGAAGCCCAGCTCGATCGCGTCGGGTGCTTTGCCTACTCGCCGGTGGACGGTGCCAAGGCGAACGCCCTGCCGGACCCCGTGCCTGGCGAGATCAGGGAAGAGCGCCGTGAGCGCTTCATGCTGGCGCAGGCGAAGATCAGCACCGCGAAGCTCAAGGCGAAGGTTGGCAAGACCCTGCGCGTGCTCGTGGACGAGACAGATCGCAAAGGCGCAATCGCGCGATCGTCCGCGGATGCGCCGGAGATAGACGGCGTCGTGCGTATTCGCGACGGATCAAAATTGAAACCCGGCGAATTCGCCGAAGTGCGGATCGAGAAATCCGATGCGCATGACCTTTTCGGGAGACTGGCATGAGTACACGTGAAGTAGTCGTTGTTTCAGGCGCACGCACGGGCATCGGCGATTACGGCGGCTCGCTCAAGGACCTGCCGGCGACGAAGCTCGGCTCCATCGCCATCAAGGAGGCCGTGGCCCGCGCCAAGGTCGACCCGAACACGATCGGCCACGTAGTGATCGGCGGCGTCATTCACGGCGAAGCGCGCGACATGTATCTCTCGCGCGTCGCAGCGATCGATGCGGGGCTCGCGGTCAGCACGCCGTGCCTGACGGTCAACCGCCTCTGCGGTAGCGGGTTGCAGGCAATCGTCTCGGCTGCGCAGCACATCCTGCTGGGCGATACGGATGTCGTGGTCGGTGGCGGGGCGGAGAGCATGAGCCGTGCGGCGTATTTCCTGCCGGCCGGGCGCTGGGGCCAGCGCATGGGCGATGGCGCCGTAGTCGATGCGATGACCGGCGCGCTTCATGACCCCTTTGGGCACGGGCACATGGGAGTAACGGCCGAAAACATTGCCGCCAAATACGGCATCGGCCGCGAGGCGCAGGATGCCTACTCGATGGAAAGTCACAAGCGCGCGGCCAACGCGCATGCCAAGGGTTACTTTACGAGCCAGGTCGTGCCGATCGAGCTCAAGTCGAAGAAGGGCCCGGTCCAGTACACGAGCGACGAGCATGTGCGCCCCGAAGTGAAGATCGAAGACATGCAGAAGCTGAAGACCGTGTTCAAGAAAGACGGCACGGTGACGGCAGGGAACGCCTCGGGCCTGAACGACGCGGCCGCGGCGATCGTGATGATGGAAGCCGGCACCGCCAAGGCCGCCGGTGCAAAGCCGATGGCACGACTGGTTGCCTACGCCCACGCAGGTGTGAGCCCGGAACTCATGGGCCTGGGGCCGATCCCTGCAGTCAAGCGCGTGTTCGAGAAGGCGGGACTCAAGCCCGCCGACATGGATGTGGTCGAATCGAATGAAGCCTTCGCGGTGCAGGCGATGGCGGTCACGCGAGATCTCGGGCTCGATCCGGCCAAGGTGAATCCGAACGGCGGCGCAGTGGCGCTCGGCCACCCCATCGGTGCCACGGGCGCGATCCTGACGGTGAAGGCGCTCTACGAACTGGAGCGCATCAAAGGACGCTACGCGCTGGTCACCATGTGCATCGGCGGCGGGCAGGGCATCGCCGCGATTTTCGAAAGGGTTTGAGAATGAAGACGCGTCGATTGGGAGCGAGCGGCCTGCAGGTCTCGGAGATCTGCCTCGGGGTCATGATGTTCGGGGATCGCACCGATGAGGCGGAGGCTGGGAGGATCGTCGCCTCGGCCCGCGATGCCGGCGTCAATTTCGTCGACACCGCCAACCAGTACGCCGGCGGCAAGTCCGAAACCATGCTCGGCAAGGTCATCAAGGCCGAGCGCAATCGCTGGATCGTCGCGAGCAAGTGCGGCAACACCAGCCGGCCCGCGCCCGACCACGAGAGCCTGTCGCGCCGCGAGATCGTCAGTGCGCTCGACGATTCGCTCACGCGCCTGGGCATGGACCACGTCGACATCTACTACTTCCATATCGACGACGAGCGCACGCGGCTGGAAGAGTCGCTCGTCGCCATCGGGGACATGATCCGTGCCGGCAAGACGCGCTACTTCGGCTTGTCGAATTTCCGGGGATGGCGCATCGCGCAGGTCGCCCTGACGTGCGATGCGCTCGGCGTGCCGCGCCCGGTCGTCTGCCAGCCGTATTACAACGCGATGAACCGCATGCCGGAGGTCGAAGTGATCCCGGCTTCGGCGGCGTTCGGTCTCGGCGTCGTGCCGTACTCGCCGCTTGCGCGCGGGGTGCTCACCGGCAAGTACCAGCCGGGTGCTGCGCCGGCCGAAGGCAGCCGGGCCGCGCGTGGCGACAAGCGCATGATGCAGACTGAGTTCCGCGAAGAGTCGATGGTCATGGCGCAGACCATCAAGGCGCACGCGGAAAAGCGCGGCATGACCGCCGGGCAGTTCGCGTTGAACTGGGTGCTCAACAACAAGCACGTGAGTTCCGTGCTCGCCGGTCCGCGCACGCTGGAGCAGTGGGACGGGTACCTCGGCGCGCTCAAGCACACGTTCACGAAGGAAGATGAGGCGCTGATCGATGGGCTCGTGGCGCCGGGCCATCCTTCCACGCCGGGATACTCGGATCCCAAGTACCCGATCTCGGGGCGGGCGTCGATCGCCTAGAAAGTGGAACATTTATTTAGCAAGAACGAATAGGTGAGCGGCTTCCAGGCGGTCTGTTATGCCAAATATGGAAATTTAGGTGAATAAGCTTCGCACGCGCGTCGCGATCGTCGGAGGCGGGATAGGCGGGCTCGCGCTCGCGCTCCAGTGCCACCGCCGGG
>JANXRZ010000191.1 GCA_025352885.1 Pseudomonadota bacterium
GGGGAAGCTGCGCGCGCTCGGCGTCACGGGTTCCAATCGCACGCCCGCGCTGCCGGAGGTCCCGACAATCGCCGAATCCGGCGTGCCGGGTTACGAGGCCGTGGGCTGGTTCGGCCTCATGGCGCCGGCCGGGACCTCGCGCGAAATCGTCACGCTGCTCAATCGCGAGATCAACCGCATCCTCCAGCTGCCCGATGTAAAAGCCCGTCTCCTCGATCTCGGCGCGGAACCAGCCTCGATGACACCCGAGCAGTTCCTCGACTTCATCCGCACCGACAACGCCAAGTGGGACAAGCTCATCAAGGAACGCGGCATCGTCGTCGAGAAGTCGCAATAAAGGGGGGGACCTTTCTTATCCGGTATTCAGCGCGCCGCCGCCATCGACCAGCAGCGAGACGCCGGTGATGAATCCGGCTTCGTCGGATGCAAGAAACAACGCCGCGTTGGCCACATCCCACGCCGTGCCCATTTTGTGGCGCAGCGGCACCTTGGCATCGCGCATCGCCGCAATCTCTGCTCTGCTCTTGCCGGTGGCGCGTGCTCGGGTGTCGACCGCCATCGGCGTATCCATGAGGCCCGGCAGGATGACATTGGCCCGTACGCCGAACTCGGCATTCTGGATCGCAAGCTGCTGCGTGTACGCGATCATGGCGGCCTTGGTCGCCTTGTAAGTGACGAGCGGGTATTTCTCTACCGCGGCGAGCGACGAGATCATCAGGATGCAGCCCGAGCGCTGCTCGCGCATGATGGGCAGAACGTGCTTGCAGGCCATGACGGCGCCGCGCAGGTTGATGGCGGTCACACGATCGAAGGCTTCTTCGGTGATTTCGGTTGGCGACGCGTCGCCGCCCGCGATGCTGACCCCGACGTTGTAGTGCAGGATGTCGATGCGGCCCCATTGCTTCTTCGCTTCGGCAATCGCGGCGGCAAGCGTCGCTTCGCGGGTTACGTCGGCTTCGAAGGCAAAGCACTCCCCCGGCATCTTGACCATGGACGCCGTTTCCTGCGCCGAGCCGAGGTCGCGGTCGACCGCCATCACCCTGGCGCCCTCCTGCGCGAAGCGAAGGACAGTGGCGCGTCCGTTGCCCATGCCGGTCCCGGGTCCCTGGCCCGCGCCGATGACAATTGCCGTTTTTCCTTCGAGCCGCACGATTTACTCCGGTGACATTGAGAGGCGCCAGTTTACGCCGTGCCGAATTTCGAGCCTGGCCCCATTGAAGCCTGTTAATTGACTACGATAGCGACTGCCTTCTCTGGGACTCATCGCATGCGCACCTTCCTTACCAATGCCACTGTCATCGACTGCGTCAGTCCGGAGCCGCGCGCGAATTCGACGGTCATCCTCGAAAACGGCCGCATCGCCGAAATTCTGCCTGGTGGCAAGGCGCCTGCGCCGGGCGACGCGGAGGTGATCGACCTGGCCGGCGCCTACCTGATGCCCGGCCTCTGGGACGTGCACATCCATCCCGACTATTTCCCGTCGCTTGCCGACATGCCGCTCCCCGACCAGGTGACGCTGTTCGGCCACAAGATGACGCAGGCCTTGGTCGAGTCCGGCATCGTCGGCCTGCGCAGCGCCGGCGCGCATCACTACATGGATGTCGCGTGGAAGCGCGCATACGACTCGGGCCAGCACCTCGGGCCCCGCCTTTTCGCGGCAGGCCACTTCCTCACCACGACGGGCGGGCACTTCCTCACCTCCGGTCATGCGATCGAGGTGGATGGCCCCTATGGCTTCGTGAAGGCAATCCGCGAGCAAATCAAGAACGGTGTCGACCACATCAAGCTCAATCTCTCCGGCGGCATCATGGGGCCGGCGTGGGACCTGCATAAGCACTCGTTCCTGCTCGAGGACGAGCTCAAGGCGGCATTCGACATCTGCAAGAAGCGCGAATTCAAGGTGATGGCGCACGCGACGAATCCCGAGGCCGTCAAGGCCGCCATCCGGCTCGGCGCGCATACGATCGAGCACGGCTATATCCTCGATGACGAGTGCATCGAGCTCTTCCTCGAGCACGACACCTGGTACGTGCCGACCCTTGCGATCAGCCACCTCACGCCTACCCAGTCGACCAACGAATGGGAAAGCGCCTGGACCAAGCAGCGCAACCTCGCGCATTCGCTGTGCTGCCGCGCCGACGCGGCGAGCGACGTGCACATGAGCGGCTTCCAGAAAGCGCTCAAGGCCGGCGTGAAGATGGCGGTGGGCTCGGACATCCGCCCCCTCAAGGATGCGGCCCTGCTCGAGATGGGGCTGTGGGCGCGGGACGGGGCGACGCCCTGGCAGATCCTGCTCGCTGCCACAAAGCACGGTGCGCAGGTGTGCGGTGTCGGCGACGAGATGGGCACGCTCGAAGTCGGCAAGCGCGCGGATCTCATCGTGGTCGAAAAGAACCCGCTCGAGAGCATCAACAACGTACGGCGGCTCCAGCTCGTGTTCAAGGACGGCAAGGTCGTGTCCGACAAGCGCCGCCCCCGGAAGAGCCAGCCCCGCTGATGCGCGTCGCGGTCATCGGCGCCGGGATCATCGGTGCCTGCATCGCGCACGCGCTCGCAAAGCGCGGCGCCGAGGTCATCCTCCTCGACCGCGACGAGCCGGGACAAGGCTGCAGCTCCGGCAACTCCGGCGCCATCAGCGCCGGGTCGGTCGCCCCGGTCGCAATGCCGGGCGTGCTCTCTTCCGTCCCAAAGATGCTCCTCGACGCCGAAAGCCCGCTTTTCCTGCCGCTTGGTTACCTGCCGAAGGCTTTGCCGTGGCTCATGGAGTTCGTCGCTTCCGCCACACCGGGTCGTGTCGCGGCTTCGGCGCGCGCGCTCGATGACTTCCATCGCGGCGCGGTCGCCGCCCACGTAGCGCTCGCAGCCGAAGTAGGCGTGCCGGAGCTGATCCTGCAGCGCGGCCACCTCCACCTCTACCCGGACGAAGCGGCGCTCGCTAAAGATGCGGGTGGCTGGCGCATGCGAGAGGCCTACGGCTACAAATGGGAGCGTCTCGATCGTGAGGGAATCCTCGCGCTCGAGCCGGGTGTGGCGCCACGCTACCGCATCGGCCTGTATCTCGCGGATCACGCTACCATCGTCAACCCGCTGCGCTATGTGCAGGCCATCGTGCACGCCTTCCGCGCCATTGGCGGAAAGTTGAAGCGCGAGGCCGTGCGGTCCATTGCCGCTCTACCGGGAGCGCGCTGGCAGGTCAATGCCGGCGATACATTCGACCACGTCGTCGTAGCGGCCGGCGCATCTTCGCCGCGGCTCCTGTCGCCCCTGGGCATCCGCATTTCGCTCGAAAGCCAACGCGGCTATCACGTACAGTTCGCGGGCGCCCAATCGCTGGTTTCGCGTACCGTGGTCCTCGCAGACAAGAAAATCTTCGTGACCCCGATGGAAGAGGGCCTGCGTGTTGGCGGGACGGTCGAAATTGCCGGGCTGGACCGGCCGCCGGATCTGCGCCGCGCGGCGATTCTCGAGCGCATCGTGCGCGAGACTTTCAAGGGCCTGGAAGGCATTACCCCGACGACATGGATGGGACACCGGCCCTGCATGCCGGATTCTGTGCCGGTGGTCGGGCCCGCTGTCGGGCGGCCTGGAGTCTGGCTCGCAGTCGGCCACGGCCATCTCGGCATGACCGACTCTGTTAATACCGCAAAAAGGATCGCCGAAGCGCTGCTGCCCGCGCACTGAAAACTCAGCGGGCGGGCAGCGAGGTCCAGCAAGGTTCCTGGCTTTTGCTACATCAGTACACAACCACCGAGATATTTCCGGCGCCGGTATTCTGTGCCGCGTCCCCCGCGCTGACCCGGATCGCATGGGTCCCTGAGCGCAGTCCATAAGTGCTCCAGCTATACGAGATGGAGCCCGACGTAGAAGTTGCCTTGACTGTGCCATCCACGAGGATCGACATCTGCGTTACACCCACGTTGTCCGTCGCCGTGGCCGAGATGGTGACCGATCCGGTTACCGAGGCGCCGTCACCGGGGCCAGTGATCCTGACTATCGGCGGCGTGGAATCGGGACCCGTCGAGGTGGTCGTTGGCGTGGGCGTAGGCGTCGGTGTCGTCGTCGTTGGGGCTGGAGCGGTGCCGTCGGTCACCTGGAAAGTCTTCACCGCCGCCCCCACGTTCCCGGACGTGTCCTGTGCCGACACCCGGAGTTCGTGACTGCCGATCCGGTAGCCGGACAACGGGAAAGTCGCCGAGACCTGTCCATTGGCCGACGAGCCCATTTTGGCACCGTCGAAATAGACATTCATCTGGTTGATGCCCTTGCTGCTCGTTGCCGTGGCAGTGACGGTAACTGACCCCGTAATCGACCCCGAGTCAGGTGCGTTCATGGTAACCACCGGCAACGTGGAACTACTGGGACTTGTGGTGGTTGTCGTCCCGGTCGGTGTCGTCGCAGGTGTGGGCGAGGGTGTTGGTGTTGGCGTCGGCGCAGGCGCGGTGGTCGTTCCGCCCGTCGAGCCTTTCTCGAATGCCCCGATGTCATAGCCGGCACCCACAGGACGCGAACCGGCCGAATAGTCGTTCAGCACGATGCCGACGGCAACGCCCTTGTCAATGGCGGGGCTGCCATCACGCACGCCGTAGTTTGTAGCGGAGCCCGTGCCAATGAACATCGGATCTGCACTGATGCTGTTGGTATCGTTGCCCGTCATCGATTGCCAGGCGCCCAGGGTCGACACGAGTTGAGTCGCGGCAAGATTCAGTGGCTGGCCGCCCCGGTAGATGATGTTGTAATTGCTCTTGTTGTTGCTGACGTCGCTGCCGTTGGGCGCGGCGATGTTCAGGTCATACAAGGTTGAGCTGCCGCTGATGATGTTGTTGTAGACCGAGTTGTTCATCAGTGTCGCGTTCGGCCGCGGCATGCCGTTGACCTCGAGCGCTGCATAGTCGCTCGTCCCGACGATCGTGTTGTTCAGGATCTGCGAGTTGTTCGAGGCCGAAAGGTAAATGCCACGACGCGCATTGTTCACTACGACGTTGTTGTAGATCAGCGCGTTGCTGCTTTCTTCCACGAAGATGCCGGCTTCCTTGGGACCGTTGTCGTGCGAGAAGTTGTTGCGGATCACGACCTGGCCGCCGCTGTTGCAGTTGTCGCACCAGATGCCCGAGCCGTTGTTGAACGCCGTCTCGTTGGCCTCGACCGTCCCATAGGATTTGGCGGTGCCCTTGAAGCCGCCGGCATGCCAGAGCCGGTTGAAGGTCCGGTAGTTGTTGAAATTCATCTTGTTGCCGCTGACCCGGAAGGCGGTCGTGCCGGCCGTGCTGATGCCCGTCGAGCCGTTGTTACTGGCGTTATTGTTGATCGCGACGGTATTGTTTGCGAGATACCCCATGCCGATCCCGCTGAAATCCGTCCACTGCACATCGCAGCTATCCACAACGGAGTTCGAGCTCATCTCGACCGCCGACCCCTGCTGCGAAGTCGCCGTCGCATTGGTGTGGCGGAAGGTCAGCCCCTTCAAATAGATGTAAGGCACGCCCATGTATAGCAAGCGGGGACGGGTGCTGACTTCCATGACGTGCGAATTCGGGCTCGACCCATCTGCCAGCCATACATACAGCGTCGAGCCGTCGTAGAAGAACGTTCCGGCGGTCATGCTCGACAAGCCGGTGCCCACCTGCGCGTTGTATTCGAAGGTCGTGAAGAACGAACTCGGCATCCCGATCTGCTGGAGCGGCTTGCCCGGGTTCGAATCGAAATCGACGAAGACCTGCTGGCTGTTGTTGCCCCAGCCGGTCTTTTTCCAGATGTTGCCCGAATGCTGGGTCCATCCGGTGACCACGTCGGATCCCTTGAGGATAGGCGTTTCCCCGCCGTAGTTGGCGAGGGTCACGTAATTGCCGGAGCTGCCGCCGCCCGAAACGATCTCGACCTGCTCGCGGTAAGTGCCGCCGCGTACGAGAACTGTGTCCCCCGCAACGGCTTTCTTCATCGCAGTGTTGATGTTGCGGAGGGGCGCCGAAAGCGAATTACCAGTGTTCGCGTCATCGCCGCTTGTCGAGACGTAGTAGGTCGTTCCTGCAAAGGCCTTCGACAGCGAGAAGCAAAACAGCAGTGCGACCAGGAATGAAATGGAAAGTGCATTGAGCGTCCTGCGGCGACAGTCCTCGAGCTGTAAAGCGAGTGCGAGTTTGGTCATCGAGATTTTCCCGTGTTGTAAAACTGCTTTTCGGATCGGCGGGGGACGACCGCAAATTCACGCTTGTGACGAAGCGACTGCCCGGAACCCGGACAGGGTGAATTCGGTGAAGCGGTCCCGCCTGGCGGAACCTTCGATCCCGCCGACCGGTTGTAAATACAGTCCATCTTTCGATGGATCTGCCCGTTGCGACTACTTGCAAGCAGCGTTTCCGCTGCGAGGGCCCAACTCCTTAAGTGCTTCTTCTTGGGCGCTACTTCGCAAGGGCCATGCCAGCAAGTTCACTTCCATATAAATCAAGGGGTTGTGAAAATGTAGGCGCTTATAAGGTGCTTGTAGGACGCCCGATTACGTCGGGCAGACCCGACGGGATTCGCGAAGCGTCAAAAATGTGACTGAAGTCACAGGGAATTTTCTGTCGGTCAGGGGCGACCGATGCTAAGTGCTTGAAAGCGGGACTGCCCGCGCGCTCGGTTAAGAGCGGGCGGGCAGCGTGACGCGGACCCTTGGAGTGGAGATTTTTACTGCACGACCACTGAAATGTTTCCCGAGCCCGTGTTCTGCGCAGCATCGCCAGCGCTGACCCGGATGGAATGCGTCCCGGCGCGAAGACCTGCCGTGCTCCAGTTATACGATATCGAACCGCTGCTGGAAGTCGCTTTGACCACACCGTCCACCATGATGGTCATCTCGGTGACGGCCTTGTTATCTACGGCGGAGGCCGTGATTGCAACCGAGCCGCTCACGGATGTGCCACCGGGGGGCCCGATGATCGTGACGACCGGCGGCGTCGTGTCCTTGGTGGTTGTGGTCGGTGTCGGAGTCGGTGAAGTCGTGGGCGTCGTGGGGGCGGGCGAAGTCGGCGTCGGCGACACGATGCTGGCCGGTGCGTCCGCTATGGTGATGCTCGCCGTGGTCGCACCGGTGTTCTGCGCCGCGTCGCTTGCGGAGATCCGGATCTGGTGGCTGCCGACCCGCACGCTGTGCAAGTCCCAGACAAACGAGATCGAGCCGGTCGTAGAGGAGGCTTTCTTGTCGCCGTCGATGTAGAGAGCCATTTCGACCACGCCTACATTGTCGGATGCGGTGGCCTCGAGCTTCATCGATCCGTTGAGGGTCGCGGTCGGCGCCATTCCCACCAGCGTGACGACCGGGGGCGTGGTGTCCTTCCCGGAGGTCGTCGTTGGCGTGGTAATCGGCGCGGGCGCAGCAGCCGAGGCGACTTTTTCGAAGGCGCCCATGTCGAAGCCGGCGCCTTGGGGCCTCGCATTGGCGGAGTAGTCACCGGCCACGACGCTTCTGACATCCAGCCCGACGTCGATGACCGGGCTCCCGTCGACGACTGCGAAGCCGAGCGACGTGCTCGTGTTCACGAAGCCGGGATCGGCGCTGATGCTGTTCATGTCGTTGCCGCTGTCAGTGCGCCAGGCCGCGAGCGAGCTCACGAAGGTGGTCGAGGCGAGCTTCAGCGGCGCGCCCTGGCGGTAGAAGTTGTTGTAGTTGCTCTTGTTGTTTCCGATGTCGGTGCCGTTCGCCGGGGCGATGATCAGGTCGTACAGCGTGGTGCTGCCGCTGATGATGTTGTTGTAGATCGTGTTGTTTTGCAGCGTCGCGCCTTCGCGCGGCATGCCGCCGAGCTCGATCGCGGCGTAATCGCCCGTGCCCACGATCGTGTTGTTCAGCACCTGGTTGTCGCTCGAGCCGGAGAGGTAGATCCCGCGGCGCTTGCTGTTCAGGACGAGGTTATTGTAGATGAGGCCCTTGGTGCTGACTTCGAAGAAGATCCCGGCTTCCTTGGGTCCATTGTCGTGAATGTAGTTGTTGCGGATGATGGTCTGGCCGCCGCCGTTGCAGTAGTCGAACCAGATGCCCGAGCCATTGTTGTTCGCAGCCTCGTTCGCTTCCACAATGCCGTAGGCACGCGACGCCGCCTTGAAGCCGCCCGCGTGCCAGAGCGGATTGAAGTTGCGGTAGTTGTTGTTGTTCATGCGGTTCTGGCTGACCTTGAACGCAGTCGTGCCCGGCGCATTGATGCCGCTGTCGCCGTTGTTGCTCACGTTGTTGTTGATCGCCTGCGTGTTGTTCGTCCGGAAACCCATGCCAAGTCCGCCGAAGTCCGTCCACTGGATGTCACTCGCCTCGATGATCGAGTTCGAGCTGAGCTCCACGGCCGTGACCTGCTGCGCGCTGGCCGTGCCGTTGCTGTGCCGGAAATACAGCCCCTTCAAGTAGATGTAAGGCTGCGCCATGAAGAACAGGCGATATCTTGTGCTGGCCTCCATCACATGCGCGTTCGGATCGGAGCCGTCGGCGAGCCACACGTAAAGCGTGGTGCCCGAGGGGTCGTAGTAGAAGCTGCC
>JANXRZ010000251.1 GCA_025352885.1 Pseudomonadota bacterium
TGCTGGGCAACGTCTTCCAGATCGACTCGATGCAGTTCCACCTCACGCTCGAGCGCTGGGTGCGCGAGTTCGGCCCGATGTACCGCTTCCAGGCCGGTCCCCGCCAGATCATGGTCGTCTCCGATCCGGCGATCATCGGGCTCCTGCTGCGCGACCGGCCGGACACCATGCGCCGCACGTTCCGCTCGGCGAAGGCTTTCGAGGAGCTCGGCTCGACCGGCGTGTTCAACGCCGAGGGCGAAGACTGGCGGCGGCAGAGAAAGCTCGTCATGAAGGCGCTCACCCCTGAGGTGATCCGCAACTTCTTCCCGACGCTCGTCTCGCTGACCGAGCGCCTGCTGCAGCGCTGGACCGGCGCTTGCGCGGCGGGGCGCCCGGTGAACGTCCTGCGCGACCTCAAGGCGTGGACGCTCGACGTGACCATCGCGCTCGCCATGGGGCAGGACATCAACACCCTCGAGCATGACGACAATCCGCTCCAGCAGGACATCGAGGCCATCTTCAACCGCGTCGCGCGACGGCTGACCACGCCTTTCCCGTATTGGCGCTACCTCAAGCTGCCGGTCGACCGGGAGGCCGACGCGGCCTCGGCCCGGATCGATGCCTCCGTCACGCGGTTCGTCGAAGAGACGCGGCGGCGCATCGACGCCAATCCGGCCCTTCGGGCGAAGCCGACCAACCTGCTCGAGGCTTTTGTCGCCGCGCGCGATGAGCCGGACTCGGGCTTTACCGACACGAACGTCATCGGCAACGCGGTCACCATGGTGTTCGCGGGCGAGGACACGACGTCGAACACGATCGCGTGGCTGCTGAATTTTCTCGCTCGCGATCCGGCAGTTGCGGCGAAGATCGCGGCCGAGGCCGATGCGGCGCTCGGTGCGGATGCCGTCCTTCGCGAATTCGGCGCCATCGATCGTTTCCCCTATCTCGGTGCCGCGGTCGACGAGGCCATGCGCCTCAAGCCCGTCGCGCCTTTCCTCGGGCTGGAGACGAATCGCGACGTGGCAATTGGCGATGTGATGGTGCCCGCGCGCACGCCCGTGCTCGTCATCACGCGGCACGCCGGCATGGATCCGCGCGATTTTCCTGAGCCGGAGGTGTTTCGGCCAGAGCGGTGGCTGGGTGAGAAGCGTCCCGCTGCGGACGATCCAGCGAGAAAGCTATTCCCCTTCGGCGGCGGTCCCCGGTTTTGTCCAGGGCGTTACCTCGCGCTGGCCGAGATCAAGATGGCCGTGTCGATGATCGCGCGGAATTTCAAGCTTGAGATTCGACCAGGCGCAGAGCCGGTGCGGGAACTGTTCACCTTCACGATGACGCCGAGTTCGTTGCCGGTGGTGCTGGCGTCTCGGTAGCGGTTGCGGGCTGTCCGAGTTAACGGCGGCCGCGCGCGATTCTCGTATCTCGTTTGCGGACGCCGGCAGGAGGTGTTGTTATTTAAGGCAAGCGGGCATAACGTGCTGAGCATGCGGAACAATAAGCGCTCGGGCATAAAAATCGCGCCCGGGTTAGTTGACACTCATTGACTGTCCTTTCTCAAAACAATCATTCCGAGCAGAAAAGCTACCGGGGAGTATTTGAAACGAGGTGACCCTAATGTCAAAAATTGATGCATACGAGCAAGAAGTCCTAAAGGCCTATGACAGCGGAAGGCTCCGCTCGATTGCGACGAAAGCCGAGCTTGAGAAGTTCAAGGCTGCCGCCAGAGCAACGGCCATCAAAGATCGCCGGGTCAATATTCGCTTGTCTTCTATCGACCTTAGCGACATCCAGGTAAAGGCGTTGGAGGAGGGTGTGCCTTATCAAACTCTCATAGCAAGCGTGCTGCACAAGTACATTACGGGCCGACTCTCCGAGAAGGCGCAACGTATAACTAGCCGCCCAACGCGGACGTCCCGCAAGCGGGACGCCGGTTAGCGCGAACGTTGGGCGGCAAGCTTTGTATTGGGCGACAAATGACAAAACTTTCTTGCGAGGCATGCCATGGAACTAACCGCCTTACTTACCCCCGCTGAAGAAGGCGGGTACGTTGCGCTGAACCCTGAGACTGGAACGACAACACAGGGAGAGACCGTGGAAGAAGCGGTCGCTAATCTTAAAGAGGCGACCGCCCTCTACTTATCCGAATTTCGTTTGCCCGCTCCCGGTCACCCCGTAATCACTACGTTTACCATCTCCGCGCATGCCTGAGCTGCCATTGCGCCGAGGAGCAGGGATCTTGCGCCAGGCAAACGTTTCCCCTGAAGAATTCGTTGATGCATCGTGAGTTTGCCGCTCGCGCGGTAGGAGCCAAGATGATTCGTGGCGCGCTCCTGGTCCTCGTCATGTTCGCTCTCGGCGTGCTCGTTGCGCCATTCGCCGTTGAGGCGCAGCAGGCCGGGAGGGTATATCGACTCGGGACGTTCGATCTCACCAAGTCACCGTCCATGGAGGCGAACGCGCCGTTCATGCAGGCGCTCCGTGAATTAGGGTGGGTTGAAGGGCAGAACCTCGTGGTTGAGCGGCGATATGCGGCGGCGCCAGAACATCTACCGAGTCTCGTGGCCGAACTGGTTCGGTTGAATGTTGACGTTATCGTGGTTCGTCATCGAGTGAGAGACCATGAACCAGTACCGCCAAGACGCGTCTCTTCTGGAGCGGAGCCCGCGCCAGGCTAGGAACCGTGAGAGCGTCGTCGAACCATGCGCTTCAGCGGTCCGGCTGCTCGCGTTGCTCGTACGCGGCCGCTGAACACGGGCGGTTAGACCTCAGAACTTAACCACTGACTCAAACACAATGTCAACCCATCGCCACCCCGTAACGCCTGTTTCGCTTCCTCCGGAGTCGAGAATTGCCAATGCCTACGCATCGACGAATCTCGCTGATGCCTACTCGATCGAGCTGCCATCCGGAGCGTCGACCAATCCCGAGCAGTTGGCGAGGTTCATCTTCTCCCATCAAGCACCGTGGATCAGCGGCCTCATGGCGTTCCGGGATGCGATCGTCGGCAGGTTCGGCCTCAAAACCGCCAAGCAACTCACTTCACTTGGGGCGGAGAGCACGACAGGTCGTGTAGGCATCTTCAAAATCTACGGTAGCAGTCCGACCGAAATTGTCCTTGGCGAAGACGACAGGCACTTGGACTTCAGGCTCTCTGTCCACTGTTCCAATCAGCCAGGTGGCAAACGTCGACTGACTTTGTCAACCGTGGTCCATTGCCACAACCGCCTGGGTCGTCTCTATATTCTTGTCATCGCCCCATTCCACCGCCTGGTCGTTCAATCCAGTCTTCGTAATGCCGCACGAATCGGCTGGCCGTTGGCCACGGAGACCTGAGTGCATATGAGCCTGCGTCTATTCGCTGCCACATTCGGTTTGCTGTTAGCGGCCTGCGCCATCACGCCGACTCCGCCCAGTGCCGAAGTCCGTCAGGGGTTGGCGCCCACCGGGAAACTTCGCGTAGGGGTTTACCTCGGCAGCCCCACCTCGATGGTGAAGGACGGCGCGACAGGCGAGACGAAGGGTGTGACTGTCGATCTGGGGAAGGAACTCGCCCGGCGTCTTGGCGTTCCATACGAGCAAGTCGAATACCGGAGAATCGCGGAGGTCCTCGCAGGAATAAAGTCCGGCCAGGTCGACTTCACGATCAGCAATGCCACGCCGGCGCGCGCGAAGGACGTGGATTTCACGCCGCCAATCCTGTCGCTCGAACTGGGCTATCTGGTCCCTCCCGGCTCTCTTGTTACCAAGCTTTCCGAGGTGGATCAGCCTGGGGTTCGCATAGGGGTCACCCAAGGCAGTACATCGCAGTCCACGCTTCCACGCGAAATGAAGAACGCCACAGTCGTCCCCGCACCGACACTCAAGGAAGCCGTAGAAATGTTTTCGCAGCGAAAACTGGACGTGTTCGCAACGAACAAGGCGGTCCTATTCGAAATGGCTGATTCCCTGCCCGGTTCGCGCGTCCTTGACGGTCGATGGGGCGTCGAGCACCTGGCCATTGCGATCCCAAAGTGCCGGGAGCAGGCAATGCCGTATATGCGCGAATTCTTGGATGACACCAAGGCAGAAGGACTCGTCGCGCGCGCCGCTGAACGGGCGGGTCTGCGCGGCACCGTCAAGGCGGACTCTCCATGAAACCGGCAGAGGTCCAATGATCACCGCATCCTATAGCCAGTTGATGGCGCGCTACAACGAGTGGATGAATTCGAGGATGTATGCGCTGTGTGCCACGCTGCCTGACGCAGAACTGCACAAAGACCGCGGCGCCTTCTTCAAGTCGATCTACGCCTCCCTGAATCACATCGCGTACGGCGATCTCGCATTCATGTCCCGTTTCACGGGAAATCCGAGCCTCGTTCCCGATCCCGCAGTCGATCTCTTTGGCTCGTTCAGTCGATTGAGGGCGGAGCACGCATCACTGGACCAACGCATCGTGGCCTGGTCCGCGTCGCTTTCCCCGGAGTGGCTCGTCGAGTCGCTGACCTACACAAGCAAGATCGACGGCAAGAGCCGAACGGTCCCAAAGTGGGTGCTTGTCACGCATTTGTTCAATCACCAAACGCACCACCGCGGTCAGGTCACCACGCTGCTTTCGCAAATGGGCCTGGATATCGGCACTACCGACATTCCGTTCATGTCGCAATTCGATGGGTGATCCCGAAGTGACCCAAAGCACTGAGCCCGGCTTCGTTCGGAGCCATGCTGGCGCTCCATGGTCACCGCACTCAAAACCCCGTTGCGCCGTGAACTCCAGATCGGCAAGGCCGACTACGTCCTGACTGTCTCCCCGCAAGGGTTGAAGCTCGCGCTGAAGGGCAAGCGCAAAGGCTATGAGGTCGACTGGGACGCGTTGGTGAGTGGGGATGCCGCGCTCGCCACTGCCTTGAACGCTTCACTCCAAGCGCCGTTGCTGCCGAAACCTGCAAAGGCCGGAACGCGGACATCTCAAACGGCCAACAGGCGCAAGCGGTAATTCCTGGATATTCATTTATGCGGATTCAATCTCAGAGCCATTCTTAAGACAATTTCGATCTCAGTTCTATTATATCCAGCTAGCGCTTCTTGCCTTTCGGCCGCCGCATCGCAACGCCGGTGCCGATCAGCTCGGCGAGGGTATCGGGGTCGGCCGGCTTGACGACGTGCTCGTCGAACTCGGCTCCAAGCGCCCTCTGGCGGTCGCCCTCCTTGCCATAGCCCGTGAGCGCGATCAGCAGCGTCCCGGCGGTCGAAGGTTCCCTGCGTAACCGTCCGGCAAGCTCGTAGCCGTCCAACTCGGGCATGCCGATGTCGAGCACGATGGCATCGGGCTTCATCTTCATGGCTGCGGGCAGCGCGTTGACCGAATGGCTTTCGATCTGGACCTTGTGGCCTTCGATCTGAAGCGCCGTGGCGAGCATCTCCGCCGCATCGGCGTTGTCGTCGACGACGAGCACCTGGCACGAGATCGCGGCCCGCTGCTTCTTCGAGGCTTTCGGCGGCAGCGCCTCGCGCAATCGCCGCGCGGGCAGGCGCACCACGAATTCGCTTCCCTTCCCTACCCCTTCGCTGCGCGCTTCGAGCGTGCCGCCATGCATTTGCACCAGGCGCCGGGCCACCGTGAGGCCGATGCCCAGGCCCCCCTGCACGCGCCCGAGCGTGTTGTCCGCCTGCATGAAGAGGTCGAAGATTTTGGGAAGGGTCTCCGGCGGGATACCTTCACCCGTGTCACGCACGCTCAGGACCGCCGTGTCGGTGTCCTCCTCGAACTCGACCCCGACCGTGATGGCTCCTCCGGGCGGCGTGAACTTGGAAGCATTGTGGAGAAGGTTGGAGAGCACCTGCGCGAGCCGCTCGGCGTCGGCCTCCACGTAAAGTGCATAAGGCGGCTGCGATAGCTCGAGCGCCTGCTCCCGGGCCTTCGCATTTGCACGCGCCGATTCCACGGCGGTTTCCACCAGGGGGCCGAGCTCCTGGAGCTCGGTCTTCAATTCGATCTTGCCGTGCGTGATGCGCGCGGTGTCGAGCAGGTCCTCGACCAGCCGCGCCAGGCCCTTCACCTGGCGGCCGAGGATCTTGTTGATGCGCTCCCTCATTTGCGCGCCGACGTTCGGATTGCCGAGGAGACCGCTCGCGTTCTGGATGGCGGCCATGGGATTACGCAGCTCGTGGGCGATCATCGCGAGGAATTCGTCGCGCTGGCGCTCGAGCTCGGTCATGCGCGCGATCTCGGCAAGCGAGGCCTTGAGCCGCCGCTGGTCGGTCACGTCCTCGATCACCATGACCGCCTGCGGGCCGCCCGCGCCGCGCATCGAAAGCCGGCGCGCAGAGAGCCGAAGCGACCGCCGCCCCTGCGAACCGAAATCGTACTCGAGCTCGAAAGTGTCGAAGGGCTCGTTGCGCGCGATCATGGCCTGCAGGCGCTCGGCCAGACCGGGCACATTCCAGCGGCCTTCGCAGATCGAGGCAAGCGGCCTTTTCTCGGTCTCGATGAGCGTGGTCTCGAAGCGCTCGTAGAAAGCCTGGCTTGCGCTGCGCACCCGCAGGTCCGCGTCGAGCACGATCAGCGCCTCGTTTCGTCGCGGGGGGGAGATCCTCGCGGAACTGGCGCTCGCCGACGGCATCGGCGTCGATCACCATGATGACTGCGCCGTCGATTTTGTTTTCCATGGTGCGGTACGGGCGGATGCGCAGGAGGCACCGGCGGCCGTCGCGGTCCTCGACTTCGCGCTCGCTCGCCTTTACCGAGTCGATCGCCTCCACGAGCAGCATGTCGAGATTCTCGACGCTGAGGTTCAGCTGGATGTCGCTGATCGGGCGGCCGACGTCGGCGGCGATGAGGTTGAACACGCGCTGGGCGACGGGCGTAAACCGGCGGATGCGCAGGTCCGGCCCCACCATCACCACGGCCGTCTCCATGCTTGCCAGCAGGTTGACGAGGTCGTTGTTCGAGCGCCCCAGTTCCTGGTTGCGCTGGTAGAGCTCCTCGTTGACGGTCGCAAGTTCCTCGTTGGCCGACTGGATCTCTTCCTTGGAGGTTTCCAGCTCCTCGTTGATGCTCTGGAGCTCCTCGTTGGAGGATTGGGCCTCCTCGTTGGCCGACTGGAGCTCATGGTTTGCCGCTTCCTGCTGCTCGATCACCGATTGCAGGTATTCGCGCGTCGCGGCCAGTTCCAGCGTGAGGCGCTCTACCACTTCGTCTCGCGAAATGTTCAGGGCCGAAGTGTCGACTTCCGCCGTTTGCCCTTCCCCAAACAGGACCAGGCACGCGCCCTCCTGACGGTTGCCCAGGCTCATGGGCATCACCTCGAGGTTGATCGCCCGGAAAGCTTCGCCGAACTTCACCGGCACGTTCGACTCACGCACCTGCACGTTGTCGCGCCGCGCTTTCTCGAGGCTCGATCGCAGCACGACGAGCAGGCCTTCGCGCGCCATCTTGAGGATGTTGAGCGAGGCCCGGCCGGAAGGCTGGGCAAGGTAGGGGCTCGTGTCCCCGCGGACCTGGAGGACGTCGAGGTCGGCGCTCACCAGCACGGCAGCGGGTGCAAAGCGCGAGATTAGTATGCGGTCCATCGCCTTGGTGACGTCGGCGGTGATGGACGGCTTGTCGCTGGAGTCCGGTTTGTCTTGCAGGTGCTGCGGCACCACGACTGGCGCGCGTCCGATGATCGGCAACTGTGCACGCACCGCAGCCCTTTTCTCGAAGATCTTGTGCTTGGCGTCAACCAGGGTGAACAGGTCGCGGATTCCGCCCAAGGTCTCCGATTGCCCGAGCACCAGGTAACCCTGCGGCTTGAGCGCGTAATGCGCCAGCGTGAGGATGCGCTGCTGGAGCACCGGCTCGAAGTAGATGAGCATGTTGCGGCAGCTCACGATGTCCATGCGCGAGAACGGCGGGTCGGTCAGCGCATTGTGCCGCGCGAACACGCACAGGTCGCGAATCGGCTTCGCCACCCGGTAGCTCTGGTCCACCTCGATGAAATAGGTCTGAAGGCGTGCCTGGGACACGCCTTCGAGCAGGCTTGCCCGATAGAGCCCGGTGCGCGCCTTCTCGATCGCGTCCGCGTTGAGGTCGGTGGCGAAGATCTGCAGGGGATGCCGGCCGGGGAGGGTGCTGAGAAATTCGGTGACCGCAATCGCGTAAGAATAAGCCTCCTCGCCAGTGGAGCAGCCCAGCACCCAGATGCGTAACGGGTCGTGGTGTGCGCGGTCCTGAACGAGCCGGGGGAGCGCCTGCGTCTTCAGTGCCTCGAACATCTCGGGGTTGCGGAAAAAGCCGGTAACGCCGATGAGCAGGTCCTGGAAGAGGGCGCTCAACTCGGCCTTGTCCTCGTCGAGCAGCCTCGCGTAGTCCGCCCAGTCCTCCAGGCGCTTGAGGACCATGCGGCGCGCGATGCGCCGCGCGAGAGTGTTGGCCTTGTAATCGGTGAAGTCGACGCCGGTCGCGGTCTGGATGAGGTCGAGGATGTGCGCCAGGCTCGACTCGTCGATCGGTTCGGCGATTGCCTGGCCAGGATGGATCTGTGGATGCAGGGCGATGCGGGCCAGCTCGAGCGCGATGTCCGGCGGCGACAGGACGAAATCGACGCACCCTGTTGCCATCGCGCTCAAAGGCATGCTGTCCTGCTGCGCGGTGCGGTCCTGGGCGAGCGTTATACCGCCGGCACCCTTGATCTCCTCGAGGCCCGTCGTGCCGTCGGCCCCGCTGCCCGAGAGAATCACGCCGATCGAGCACGGGCCCTGGTCCCTCGCAAGGGATTGGAGGAAGACGTCGATCACGTGCTGCGAGCCTCCCGCGTCCCGGGGGCGCAGCGTCAGCACGCCGCTCGAGATCACCATGGATTTGCCCGGCGGGATGACATACACGTGGTTGGGCTCGACGGTCGTGCGGTCGCCGGCCTGCGTGACCGGCATGCGCGTGGAGCGCGAGAGGATCTCGGCCAGGGAACTTGGGTGCCCCGGCGCCAAGTGCGCGATAAACACCAGCGACATGCCAGTGTCTGTGGGCAATTCGTGGAGCAGCTGGGTGAAGGCGTCCAGTCCGCCGGCCGAGGCACCGACCCCGACGATCGGAAAAGAGGGGCAATAGCCCGAGGCCGCGCCTGCATTGGGCGTGTTCGGGGTGAGGCTTTCTCCGGCCGATTCCACTGAATCGTCTCCGGCTTCGTCCTTGATCATCTCGGTCAGGCCGGCTGCATTCGATCGAATGCCCGCTTTGCAAAACTTACCCTACGAAAGTTCCACTTTGCGCGGGCCGCCCGGAACAAATATGTGCGGTATTTGTCATTTCAAGTGTACGCCAAACAAAGGATTCGGCTATGGCTGTGGACCACGTTGTGGTAGTCGGCGCATCGGCCGGTGGTCTCGAGGGGTTGGGCCAGGCTCAAACCCGACAAAAAATCTGTCAGGTTTGAGCCTGGCCCCTTTTTGTAAGGTTTGCGACCGCCTTGATCGTGGCGCCCTCAGGCAGCCGCACTGGCTGGTACTCCGACTGCGTCGGCTGGCCGGCGGCAATGTGGATCGTGTCGTTCACCGGATCGAAGATCAGGGAGGCGATCGTCATGGTCGATTCCCCGCCGTACTCGTGCGGCGAGCGGCAGATCGCGCGTGGGGCACCGAACTCATCGCGCATGACCAACTTGATGTCTTCGATCGTGATCTTGCCGATTTTGGGCTCCAGCATTTGGCGGGCGCGGAAATCGCGGTAAAGCGTGTCGCCGGTGTAGTACTTCGTCGCGCCGGTGCTCTGCGCCACCACAGACTGGAAGTGGTTGGAATGCGTAAGCAGGCCGCGGTCTGGATAGACGACGTAGACCTGCTCGGGCGTGGTTTCGAAGTCGATGGCCACGCCGTCCCGGTGCGCAATTAGGTAGTTGCCCGAAGCGCCGCGCGGGGCGCGCGCGAGCGAGTCGATGGCCTCGTAGTAATGGCGCGAATGCAGGATGCGCCGGCGCAGGATCGGGATCGGCACGCCCGCAGCGCCCTTGTCGTGGGTTGAGACGAGCAGGTTGCCGCACACCAGCACGCCGTGCTCGTTCATCCCGTCGCGGCCGACCATGCCGGCTTCCACGATCATCGTGAGGGCGGGCTTGTTTTTCTGGCGAATGCGCAGCACGACGACCGATTCGATCGCCGGCGTGCGCCAGTCCCAGTTCTTGCCGACAAGCATCTTCCCGTCGCGCGTGGCCTCGGGCAGCGCGACGACGGTGGTGCACTCGGTGGCGGCCTTGGTCCCGCCGAGGCTGCCGTAGAGGATCTCGGTGCGGCAGTTGACCGCGATGATGTCCTCGAGCTTTTGCTTCGAGCCCGCCGCAATGCCCTTGAGCTCCTCATAGATGTCGGCGTCGATCGCCTGGATCTGCGCGCCGTAGGCATTGGCCTTCTCGTGGATCTGCGGCAACGACAGCTTCGCCTGCCGCGCAAAGGCGGGGAGGTAATACCCGATGGTCTTGGCCACGCGGTCGGCCGCCTGGGTGCCGTGCTGCAGGCCGCACTCGTAGGCGTCGCCTTCGAGGCTGAAGACGGGGAAAGGCTTGTACATGGCTGGACCCTTATTCCGGTTTGATGTTGGCGGCCTTGATGATGCGGTCGTACTTGGCGGCGCTGTCCTTCACGATCAGGAGCAGTTCTTCAGGCGTGCTCGAAGCGGGCTCGGAGCCGGCGGCAATGATCTTGTCGCGAAAGTCCGGCGCAGCCACCGCTTTGGCCGTGGCCTCGGCCAGCCGGTTCACGATTTCTCGCGGCGTGGCCGCCGGCACGAGCAGCGCGTAGTACGAGGAAATATCGTAGCCCGGCAGTCCGGCTTCGGCCATCGTCGGCACCGTCGGCAAGAGCGATGAGCGCTTGGTCGTGGTCACTGCAAGCGCGCGCAGCTTGCCGCTTTTCACGTAAGGCGAGCCGCTCGCCGGGACTGCGAAGTACATCGAGACGAGCCCCGACATGAGGTCGGCATACACGGGCGTGCTGCCTTTGTAGGGGACATGCACGATGTCGACGCCCGCGGCGGACTTGAAGTACTCGGCTGCGAGATGCGGCGTCGCGCCCACGCCCGAGGAGCCGTAGTTGAGTTGGCCCGGCTTCGCCTTGGCCAGCGCGATGAGCTCGGCAAGCGTTTGCGCGGGGACCGAAGGATGCATCACGAGCACGAGCGGGTACGTCGCGACCATGGAGACCCACGTGAAATCCTTGATCGGGTCGATCGGCGCGTTCGGCCGCAGGCTCTTGATTGCGGCGAGGCCTCCGCCGCTCATAAGCATGGTGTAGCCGTCGGCCGGCGACTTGGCCACATGCTCCCACCCTACAAGGCCGCCCGCGCCCGAGCGATTGTCGACCACCACCTGCTGGCCGAGGATCTCGGAGAGTTTTTGCGCGACGAGGCGCCCGTGATAGTCGTCGGCCCCTCCGGGCACGAAGGCTACGACAAGGCGCAGCGGCTTGGAGGGAAACGCCTGGGCGTGTGCGACCACTGGTTGCAGAAGGAGGGCTAAAACGAACGGTATAAACTTCGCGTGGCGCAGCATGCCGCCAATTGTACGGACAATGTACGGATAAGTTCCCATCCCCGAGGCTCCCCGCAACATGAAAACCGCAGTCACCGAAATGCTCGGCATCCAGTACCCCATCATCCAAGGCGGCATGCAGTGGGTCGGCACGGCCGAGCTCGCCTCCGCAGTCTCGAACGCCGGCGGCCTGGGCATCCTCACTGCGCTCACGCAGCCGACGCCCGACGATTTGCGTAAGGAGATCGCGCGCTGCCGCACGATGACCGACAAGCCCTTTGGCGTGAACCTCACGATCCTGCCTTCGATCAACCCGCCGCCGTACGACGAATACATGCAGGCCATCTTCGACAGCGGCATCAAGATCGTCGAGACGGCGGGCAACAACCCGAAGAATTTCATCGGCAAGTTCAAAGAGCACGGCATCAAGGTTGTGCACAAGTGCACCTCGGTGCGCCATGCGATCTCGGCCGAGAAGCACGGCGTCGACATGATCAGCATCGACGGCTTCGAGTGCGCCGGCCATCCAGGCGAGGACGACGTGCCGAACCTCATCCTCATTCCGGCCGCAGCAAGTGCAGTGAAGATTCCCGTCATTGCATCCGGTGGCATCGGCGACGGCCGGGCGATGGCCGCCGCCATGGCGCTCGGCGCGCAGGGCATCAACATGGGCACGCGGTTCATGTGCACCGTGGAAGCACCCATCCATCCGGACGTGAAGGCGGCGCTCCTCAAGGCCACCGAGCGCGACACCAACCTGATCTTTCGCACCATGAACAACACCTCCCGCGTGCTGAAGAATGCGGTGTCCGATGAGGTGGTGGCGATGGAAAAATCGGGCGCCAAGTTCGAGGAGGTGCGCCACCTCGTGGCCGGCGCGCGCGGCAAGGTCGCGATCCGCTCGGGCGACGTGAACGGCGGCATCGTGAGCGCGGGCATGGTGGTGGGCCTCATCCACGACATCCCGACCTGCAAGGACCTGATCGAGCGCATCGTGCGCGAGTGCCGGGAGAGCCTGAGGGCCGCATCGCAGATGGCGGCCTGAAGCAGCGCATGCCGGATCGTGTTTTCTCGGGCTCGCTCTGGGCGGCGACCGCGCCGGCCGGCCCGGCGACGCTTCCCCTCGAGGGCGCGGTCCGTGCCGACGTGGCGATCATCGGCGGCGGGTACACGGGTCTTTCTTGCGCGCTGGCAGCAGCGCAGGGCGGCGCGAAGGTGGTCGTGCTCGAGGCCGACGTGATCGGCTTCGGCGCCTCCGGTCGCAACAACGGGCAGGTCATTCCGACGCTCTCGCGCATCGATCCAGATGACGTGCCGCCGCGCATCGCACCTGAGGCGGGCGGCGCAGCCAAGGGCGAACAGCTCGTGCAGCTCGTTGCTGACTCGGCGAAATTCACTTTCGAGCTCATCCGGAAACACAAGATCGAGTGCGAGGCGGTGCAGAACGGCTGGGTGCAGCCGGTGCATTCGCCCGGCCGCATGAAGCTCGCCGCGAAGCGCGTCAAGGCGTGGGCGAAGCGCGGCGCGCCCGTCGAGCTGCTCGATGCCAACGGCGTCGAGTCAATTACGGGTTCGAAGTTCTGGCACGGCGGCTGGGAGAACGCGACCGGCGGCAAACTCAACCCGCTCGCGTATGTGCGCGGGCTTGCGCGGGTGGCGATCGAGGCAGGCGCGGTCGTGCACACGAACAGCCCAGTCACGTCGATCGAGCGCACGGGCAGCGCATGGACGGTGAAGACCGCGAGAGGCACGGTGACCGCCGAGAAGGTCGTCATCGCGACGCATGCGTATGGCGACACGTTCTCGGGTTCCCTGTGGCCGAAGCTCATGCAGACGGTCTTCCCCGTGCGTAGCCACCAGATGGCAACCCAGGTTTACCCGGAAGAAGTCCGCGCCACGGTCCTGCCGGAAGACCACGCGTGCTCGGATTCCCAGGGCGACCTGCACTTCTTTCGCTGGGATGCGCACGGGCGCCTCGTCACCGGTGCGGCGCTGGCCGTTCCGCTCGGCTGGCGTGAGCGCGCGCCGGCGAGGGCCGCCGAGCGTGTCGAGAAAGTGTTCCCGCAACTCGGACGCCCGAGGTTCGACTACGTGTGGCACGGCTATGTGGGCATTACGTGGGACAGGCTGCCGCACTGCCACGAGCTCGCGCCCGGCGTGCTGGCCTTTGTTGGGTGCAATGGGCGCGGCGTTGCGCTTGCGACCTCCATCGGCACCGAGCTCGCGCGCGCACTGCTCGGGACGAGGATCGCCGACCTGCCGATGCCTTTTACACCGCTCGATCCCTTCCCCGGGCATTCGATCGCGCGCAAGTTCACTTCTTTTCCGATCCTTCTGTACCGCCGCCGAGACGCCAAGGAAATTGCATGAAGAAGAACCGCCTGTCCACGAGCAGCCTCGAAGTGAGCGAGTTCTGTCTAGGCACGATGACGTGGGGCGAGCAGAACTCGGAAGCCGAAGGCCACGCGCAGATCGAATGGGCGCTCGCCAACGGCGTGAACTTCATCGATACCGCCGAGATGTACCCGGTGCCGCCGAAGAGGGAGACGCAGGGGCGCACCGAAACGATCTTCGGCACGTGGCTCGGCAAGAACCCGGCAGAGCGCGAGCGCATCGTGCTCGCCACCAAGATCGCCGGCCCCGGGCGGCGCGACTGGATCCGCAATGGCGAGACGCACGTCTCGAAGAAGACGATTCCCTGGGCGATCGACGACAGCCTGAAGCGCCTGCAGACTCACTACATCGACCTCTACCAGATCCACTGGCCCGAGCGGTACGTGCCGGGCTTCGGCACCTGGGCCTACGACCCGTCCAAGGAGCGCGAAGCCACGACTATCCTCGAGCAGGTCGAAGGCATGGCGGCGGCGATCAAGTCCGGAAAGATCCGGGCCTACGGGCTTTCGAACGAAACGGCATACGGCCTTTGCGAATTCGCGCGGGTCGCGAAAGAAAACAACCTCCCTGCGCCTGTTTCGGTACAGAACGGCTACAGCCTGCTCGCACGCCTCTTCGACGGGGATCCGGCGGAGGCGAGCCGCCGCCTCGACATTCCGTTGCTTGCCTACAGCCCGCTCGGCATGGGCCAGCTCACGGGCAAATATCTCGGCGGCGTGCTCCCGCCCGAGGCCCGCATGGTGAAGCTGAAGCCGTTTGGCGAGCGTTACATGCGGCCGCGCGCCGTGGTGGCCGTGGCCGAGTACGCGAAAATCGCGCAAAAGCACGGCCTGACGCTTGCCGGCATGGCGCTGGGCTTCGTGCGCAGCCGGTTCTTCACGGCTTCGACGATCGTCGGCGGGACCAGCGTCGCGCAACTGGAGGAGTCGTTGCGCAACTTCACGTTCACGCTCGGCCCAGAAGTGCTCGCGGACATCGAAAGCGTCAACCAGGCGATTCCGAGCCCTTCGGCGCAATAGGGAAGTGACACGGGGGCGGCGGCTATAATCCGCACCCCATGCTGGAAGCCACCGCCCTTGTCCTGCTCGCAGCAGGGACTTACTTCTGGATCGACACGTTGCGCGCCCGCGAAGCGGCCCTCTTGGCGGGCCGGACAGCGTGCGAGCGGTATGGCCTACTGTTACTCGACGATACCGTCTCGGTGACCCGAATGCGCCTGGCCCGGACGACCGAAGGGCGCTTACGGGTCGCGCGCACCTACGGCTTCGAGTTCAGTGACACGGGGAACAACCGCCGCCATGGCGCGATTTCCCTGGTCGGGGCGGAGGCCGAGGACATTTCCTTCGAGCCGTACGAGACCCCGCCGGAGGCCCCTTCGCTCGCAGCCCCTCACCTGACGCGTGTGAAATGAGTTGTCCCGCGTGAGCCTGGGGTGAGTACCTGGCTCGAAGGCACCGTCGTCGCCCAGACGCGCTGGACCGAGCGCTTGCTGAGCCTGAAGATCGAGGCGCCGAGGCTGCCCTTCGAAGCCGGCCAGTTCGCGCGTCTCGCACTCGACATCGAAGGAGAGCGCGTCGCGCGGCCGTATTCGTTCGTGAATCCGCCGCAGGGGGCGCCGCTCGAGTTCTACTACGCGATCGTTCCAGGGGGCCCGCTCTCGCCGCGCCTGGCTGCGCTCGACTCAGGCGACAAGGTATTCGTGGCCCCGAACCCGGCCGGCTTTCTCGTGCTCTCGGAAGTCCTCGATGCGGCCACCCTCTGGATGCTGGCGACCGGCACGGGCGTCGGCCCCTTCCTGTCGATCCTTCGAACCGAGACGCCCTGGAAGCGGTTCGAGAAGGTGGTGCTCGTTCAGGCCGCGCGCCACCTCGAGGAACTCGTGTATGGGGAAGTGGTGGCCGGGATCGCAAAGGATCACCCGGACCAGTTTTCCTTCATCCAGGTCACAAGTGCCAAGCCGGCTGCCAGCCCGCCGGTGCTCCATGGCCGGATCCCGGCCCTCATCGAGGACGGCTCGCTCGAGCAGCGTGCCGGCGTGCCCCTCGCCGCAGAGACTTCGCAAGTGATGCTGTGCGGCAGCCCGGACATGGTCAGGGATGCCATCGCGACGCTCGCCGAGCGCGGCATGAAGAAGCATCGCCGCCGCAATCCCGGCCACATCA
>JANXRZ010000261.1 GCA_025352885.1 Pseudomonadota bacterium
CGCGCGAAGTACCAGGACGAATCCACGAAGGTGTCCATGGTGTCGGTCTCGCGGCGCGCATCCTTGCCGCACGAAGGGCACTTGCACTCGTAGAACGACGGGAGCTTGGCCAGCGGATTGCCCGTGCCGTCCGGCACGAGGTCCTCGGGCAGCACCACGGGCAGGTCTTTCTCCGGCACCGGCACGTCGCCGCAGGCCTTGCAATGGATGATCGGCACCGGGCAGCCCCAGTACCGCTGGCGGGAAATGCCCCAGTCGCGCAGGCGCCACTGAACATGCTTGTCGCCGAGGCTCTTTGCTTTGAGGTCGGCGGATACCGCATCGACGGCGGCCTTGAAGTCGAGGCCGTCGTACTTGCCTGAGTTGATGTTGGTGCCGTATTCAGCGTACTCCGCCTTCCACGGTGCGGGCACTGTATCGCCCGCGGCGCCTTCATTCACGCGTCGGATGACGGGCTTGATCGCGAGGCCGTACTTGAGTGCGAACTCGAAATCGCGCTCGTCATGCGCCGGGACGCCCATGACGGCGCCGTCGCCGTAACTCATGAGGACGTAGTTGCCGACCCAGATCGGGATCTGCTCGTTCGAGATCGGGTGGGTCACGAACAGCCCGGTCGGCATGCCTTTCTTTTCCTGCTGCGCGAGCTCCGCTTCGATCACCGCGCCTTGCTTACACTCCTCGATGAATGCGGCCAGCGCCGGATTGGTTTTGGCCGCGTGCAAGGCCAGCGGATGCTCCGCCGCAACCGCGCAGAATGTGACGCCCATGATGGTATCGACGCGCGTCGTGAAGACGTTGAGCTGTTTCTTATCGCCGGCGAGTTCGTACGGGAACCCGAAGCGCACGCCCTCCGATTTCCCGATCCAGTTCTTCTGCATGAGCTTGACCTGCTCCGGCCAGCCCTCCATGCCGTCGAGCGCACTGAGCAGCTCTTCGGCGTAGGCCGAGATGCGCAGGAAATACATCGGGATCTCGCGCTTTTCCACAGTTGCGCCGGTGCGCCAGCCCTTGCCGTCGATGACCTGCTCGTTCGCCAGCACCGTCTGGTCGACCGGATCCCAGTTCACCACGCCGGTCTTCTTGTAGGCGAGGCCCTTCTTGAACAGGCGCACGAACAGCCACTGGTTCCACTTGTAATAGGAGGGCGAGCAGGTCGCGAGCTCGCGTGTCCAGTCGATTGCGAATCCCAGGCTCTTGAGCTGGGTGCGCATGTAGGCGATGTTGTCGTAGGTCCACTTGGCCGGCGGCACCTTGTTCGCCATCGCGGCGTTTTCTGCGGGCAGGCCGAACGCATCCCAGCCCATCGGCTGCAGCACGTTGAAGCCGCGCATGCGGTAGTAGCGCGTAAGGACATCGCCGATCGTGTAGTTGCGCACGTGCCCCATGTGCAGCTTGCCCGAGGGGTAGGGGAACATCGACAGGCAGTAATACTTGGGCTTGCCCGGATCCTCGGTTACCCGAAAGGAAGCCGAGCCGTCCCAGTCGGACTGGGCGTCTCGCTCGATGGATTGCGGTGCGTAGCGTTCTTGCATGGGGCGAGGCAAAGTGGATCCGCTGCCGTTTTGGATTCGGTTAGCGGACGAGTGGAATAAATTCGGCGGGATAAGTAGAAAATTATAGCCGAATCCCTGTGCCGGACGGCCTTCGGCGCAGGGGTGCGTTGCTATAATCCGCGCGCTTTGTCCCTTCATCTCGAACACCTCAATCCCGAGCAGCTCGCCGCGGTCACGCTTCCCGACCGGCAGCACGCGCTCATCCTCGCGGGGGCCGGCAGCGGCAAGACCCGTGTCCTTACCACGCGCATCGCGTGGCTGATCAAGAGCGGATTCGTCTCGCCGGCGGGCCTGCTCGCAGTGACCTTCACGAACAAGGCCGCCCGCGAGATGCTCACGCGCCTCACGGCGATGCTGCCCGTCAATCCGCGCGGCATGTGGATCGGCACCTTCCACGGCCTGTGCAACCGCATGCTGCGCATCCATCACCGCGACGCGGGGTTGCCGCAATCCTTCCAGATCCTCGATACGGCCGACCAGCTTGCGGTGGTCAAGCGCCTGCTCAAGGCGATGGACGTGGATGACGACAAGTTTCCCCCGCGCGAAGTGCTGTGGTTCATCAACGGCAACAAGGAAGAAGGCCTGCGCGCTGGGAACGTGCAGCCGACCGACGACCTCTCGCGCCGCCACATCGAGATTTACGCCGCGTACGACGCGCAGATCCAGCGCGAGGGCATGGCCGATTTCCCGGAGCTGCTGCTGCGCAGCTTCGAACTGCTCTCGCGAAACGAGCTGCTCCGCGCGCATTACGCCGAGCGCTTTCGCCACATCCTCGTCGACGAGTTCCAGGACACCAACAAGCTCCAGTACCGCTGGCTGAAACTGCTGGCGGGGCCGGAGACGGCGATCTTCGCCGTGGGCGACGACGACCAGTCGATCTACGCATTTCGCGGCGCCAATGTGGGCAACATGGCCGACTTCGAGCGCGACTATAAAGTCGAGAAGGTCGTGCGGCTGGAGCAGAACTACCGCTCGCACGGCAACATCCTCGACGCCGCGAACGCGCTTATCGCGAACAATGCCAATCGCTTGGGCAAGAACTTGTGGACCGCATCGGGGTCCGGCGAGCCGATCCGGGTCTTCGAGGGCGAGTCCGATTCGGACGAGGCGCGCTGGCTCGTGGAGGAGGTGCAGGGGCTGTCACGCGACGGCATGCAGTACAAGGACATGGCGGTGCTCTACCGCTCGAACGCCCAGTCGCGGGTGCTGGAGCACGCGCTCTTCAGCGCGGGGGTGTCTTACCGTGTCTACGGCGGCCTGCGCTTTTTCGAACGCGCGGAGATCAAGCATGCGCTCGCCTACCTGCGCCTCATCGAGAACCCGGAGGACGACAACGCCTTCCTGCGCATCTCCAACTTTCCGCCGCGTGGTATCGGCGCACGCTCAATGGAAGCGCTGCAGGATGCGGCGCGCGCGGCCACCACGGGCCTCTACGCCTCCATCAGTGCGCTTGGCGGGAAGGCGGGCAACTCGTTGTCGGCATTCCGCTCGATCATCGAGGAGCTGAGAAGCGAGACGCGCGGCCTGCCCCTGCCGGAGCTCGTCGACCATGTGATCGCGAAGAGCGGTCTGGTCGAACATTACAACGGCGAGCGCGAAGGCGCCGACCGCATCGAGAACCTTGCTGAACTCGTAAACGCCGCGGCGGCCTTCGATTCCGATGAAACGATTGTCGACATGGCAACCGGCGAGACGACCGATCCGACAGTGGTCGATCCGCTCACTGCATTCCTTTCGCACGCGGCGCTCGAGGCCGGCGAGCACCAGGCCGGCGACGGCCAGGATGCGCTGCAGATGATGACCGTGCATTCGGCCAAGGGCCTCGAATTCAACGCCGTCTTCATCACGGGGCTCGAAGAAGGGCTGTTTCCGCACGAGCAGAGCCTGCCCGTGCGCGACGGGCTGGAAGAAGAGCGGCGCCTTGCCTACGTTGCGATCACGCGCGCGCGGGAGCGCCTGTACTTGTCGTTCGCGCAGACGCGCATGCTGCACGGGCAGACACGCTACAACCTGCCGTCGCGTTTCTTCGACGAGGTCCCGGACGAACTCCTCAAGTGGCTCACGCCGCGCTTCTCCGAGCGGCGCGCGCAGCAGCAGGCTTCGGGCGGCTTCGGCTCGTGGAACAACACGCGCTCCTCG
The DNA here is from genome assembly GCA_025352885.1 of Pseudomonadota bacterium. Lineage (GTDB taxonomy): Bacteria > Pseudomonadota > Gammaproteobacteria > Burkholderiales > SG8-39 > SZAS-79. The sequence goes on from JANXRZ010000261.1 coordinate 3,693, forward strand.
GCGGCGATTGCAAAAGAAAAAAGCTTCGGCCAGTCGGGCTCGGGCGGGCGCGGATTTCGCGTCGGCCAGAACGTGGTGCATCCAAAATTCGGCAGCGGCGTCATCGTCGACGCCGAAGGGCAGGGGAACGATGCGCGCGTGCAAGTGAATTTCGGCCGGCAGGGCGTCAAGTGGCTCGCAGTGGCGGTGGCGAAACTCGAAGCCGCCTGAGCCGGTAGAATTCCGGCACGCCGAGCGGCCATCAGAGCCGCAGCCTGAAAATCCAAGGAGACTCGAATGAACCGTCGCACCCTGCTCGCAGCATTTGCCGCCCTCAGCGCGTTGGCCGCCTTGCCCGCGGGCGCGCAGCAACTCAAATCCGACGTGCGCTTCCTGAACGGCTTTCCGCCGGGGGGCACCTCCGACCTGCTCGGGCGCTTGATGGCCGAGGCAATCGGCCCGGTCGTCGGGCAAAAGGTGATCGTCGAGCAGCGTACCGGCGCAAGTGGCTTCATTGCGGCTGAGGCGTGCGCGCGTGCGGCGCCCGACGGCCATACGCTGTTCCTCGCGCCCATGGGCGTCATGAGCGTTGCGCCGGTCATGCCGGGACAAAAGCTTACGATCGATGTCGACAAGGACCTCACGCCGATCTCGAACCTTGCGGGCGTCTACAACATGCTCGTCGTCGGCCAATCGGCGCCGTTCAGGACGGTGCCCGAGCTGATCGACTATGCAAGGAAGAATCCCGGGAAGCTGACTTACGCGTCCTCGGGCAACGGGACGTCGCAGCACCTGTCCGGGGAGCTCTTCAAGAAACTCGCGGGCGTCGACATCCTGCACGTGCCTTATCGCGGAGGCGCGCCGGCAATTCTCGACATGGTCGGCGGGCGGACCACGATGATGTTCGGCAACATGCCGGAGTTCCTCGGCCAGATTCGCGGCGGCGGCCTGCGGCCGTTCGGGTTCGGCGCCCCGCGTGCTTCGCCGCTTTTTCCGGATCTCCCGCTGATCAGCGCAACACTGCCCGATTTCAAGATCAGCAACTGGTTCGGCGTCGTCGGCCCGGCCGGACAGTCGGCCGAGTGGACCGCCTTCTGGAACCGCGCGATCCAGACGATTTCAAAGCAGCCGAAATTCATCCAGCTCATGACCGACAACGGCATGGAATTGCTCGCCGGCACCCCCGAAGAATTCAAGGCCACCATCCAGGCCGACCGCCGGAAGTGGGCCGACGTAATCCAAAGCGCCAAAATCCGCGTCGACTAACAACAATCGGGGTCAGAGTCGAATACGGTTTGCAACATTTGGGGTCAGAGTCGATTTGCCGCACACCGCATTCGACTCTGACCCCACTTAAAGTACGGCGCCTTGGGCGACGACCCAGTAGCGCAGGAAGCGGCCGATCGCCATGAAGGCGGTGACGGCGATCCAGTTGAGGCGCAGCCAGCCAGCGGCGATGCACAGGGCGTCGCCGATCACCGGCAGCCAGGCAAAGAACACGAGCGGGCTGCCGTAGCGTCTGACTTTGTCGAGCACGCGCGGATCGAGCTTCGCCTGCACGCGCTGCGGAAGCACGAGGCCCAATGCGTAAGACGTGAGGCCGCCGAGCGTGTTGCCAAGCGTTGCAACGGCCAGGGCCGCCCAGAGCTCGTCCGGATAAAGCTTGAGGAAACCGAACAGCACGGCCTCCGACGAAAGCGGAATGACGGTCGATGCAAGCAGGCTTGCGAAGAACAGGGCACCCAGTCCGTACTCCGGCGAAATCCACTCCAGCATCCCTATTCCTTGTTGGCGGGCGGCGCTTCTTGCTACCCTTGTCGCCCTTTTGCCCCCAGAAGCGCCACATGGCCCGCGATTACCTGCAGAAAATTCTCACCGCGCGCGTGTACGACGTCGCGATCGAAACGCCTCTGGAGCTTGCCCCCAGCCTGTCTGCGCGCATCGGCAACCGGGTCCTGCTCAAGCGGGAGGACATGCAGCCGGTATTCTCGTTCAAGCTGCGCGGCGCCTACAACAAGATGTCCGGTCTTTCGGCGGACAAATTGAAGCGCGGCGTGATCGCGGCCTCGGCGGGCAATCACGCGCAGGGCGTGGCGCTCGCCGCGCAGAAACTCAACAGCCACGCGGTCATCGTCATGCCGGTCACCACGCCGCGCATCAAGATCGATGCGGTCGCCGCGCGCGGGGCCGAAGTCATACTGATTGGCGACTCGTACGACGAGGCCTACGAGCACGCGAAGAAGCTGGAGCAAAAGCGCGGCCTCACGTTCGTGCATCCGTATGACGATCCCGACGTCATCGCAGGGCAAGGCACGATCGGCATGGAGATCCTGCGCCAGCATCCGAAGCCCATCTACGCAGTCTTCGTCGCGGTAGGCGGCGGTGGGCTGATCTCGGGCATTGCGGCCTACATCAAGAGCGTGCGGCCGGAGATCAAGGTGATCGGCGTCGAGCCGGTCGACTCGGACGCAATGACGCGCTCGCTCGCGCAAGGCAAGCGCGTCACGCTATCGCACGTCGGCCTCTTTGCCGACGGCGTTGCGGTCAAGCGCGTAGGCGAGGAGACGTTTCGCCTTGCAAGCAAATATGTCGATGAAATGATACTCGTCGACACGGACGCGACCTGCGCCGCGATCAAGGATGTCTTCGAGGACACACGCTCCATCCTCGAGCCGGCCGGCGCGCTCTCCGTGGCCGGTGCAAAGGCCTACGTCGAAAAAACCGGCATCAAGGGTGAGACGCTTGTCGCCATTGCCTGCGGGGCGAACACCAACTTCGACCGCCTGCGGTTCGTGGCCGAACGCGCCGAGGTCGGCGAGCATCGCGAGGCGATCTTCGCCGTGAGCATCCCCGAGAAGCCCGGCAGCTTCAAGCGCTTCTGCGCCACGCTCGGCGCCCGCAGCATCACCGAGTTCAACTACCGCATCGCCGACCCGAAGGAGGCGCATGTCTTCGTGGGCGTGCAGGTGCAGGACTCGGGCGAAGCGGCGAAGATCGTGCGCACGCTCGAACGGAACGGCCTCAAGACACTGGACCTCTCGGACAACGAGATGGCCAAGCTGCACGTGCGCCACCTGGTCGGCGGGCATGCGGCCGCGGCGCAGAACGAGTTGCTGTACCGCTTCGAATTCCCGGAGCGGCCGGGCGCGCTCATGAAATTCCTGGACAGCATGCGCACCGACTGGAACATCAGCCTGTTTCACTATCGCAACCACGGCGCCGATTACGGGCGGGTGCTCGTGGGCATGCAGGTACCGAAAAAGGAGATGCCGGCGTTTCGCAAATTCCTCTCTGCGCTCGGCTATCCTTACGTGGACGAGAGCCGCAACCCGGCGTACCGTTTGTTTCTCGGTTAGCCGCCTACTGGAAGGGACGCGCATGAAGCGGGATGACGCCAACATCAAGGTCCTCGACCGGAGGGTGGAGGGCAAGAAAGCCTGGACCCGCGCCGACCTCAAGGAGGAGGACTGGCTCTTCCGGCTGACTCCCGAGTGCCTGGACGAGGTGCGCGCGGCCGCGACGACGCTGCGCGCGAACCCGACGCCGGTCGAGAAGCTCGAGGTCCAAAAGTTCCCGATGCCCGCCTGCCGCCGCCTGATGGACGACGTGCGCAAGGTGCTGGATGACGGCGTGCGCTTCGCGATAGTCGACCGCCTTCCCATGGATGAGATCGGCAACGAGGTGGGACGCTCGCTCTACTGGGTGCTCTCCTCGATGCTTGCGCGGCCGGTGGAGCAGAAGCTCACGGGCACGATGATCTACGACGTGCGCGACACCGGCCAGAAAGCCGCGGCAGGCTCGGGTGTGCGCCCCGACCAGACCAACATGGAGCAGTACTTCCACAACGACAACTCGTACAACACCACGCCGCCTGAATATGTCGGCCTGCTGTGCGAGCGGCCCGCAAAATCAGGCGGCATCAGCCACGTGATCAGCTTCTACACGGTGCATAACGAATTGCTGCGCACGCACCCCGAGGTCCTGCCGCGCCTGTACCGCCAGTTCTGGTTCGATCGCCAGAAGGAATACCGACCCGACGAGCCGCAGGTCATCTGCGAGCCGATGTTCTCGTACGATGCGGATCACGACGAGCGCCTGCGCGCGCGCTTGGGCCTGTTCCAGATCCAGAGCGGCTACACGCTTCAAAACGAGCCCATGGACGATGAGGCCAAGGCCGCCTTAGCCGCGCTCAAAGAGGTCTTCGCCAAGCCCGAGCTCACTTTCAACTTCACGCTGGAGCGCGGGCAACTGCAGTACGCCAACAACCGTGAGCTCTGCCACCGCCGCACGGGATTCGAGGATTACGAGGATCCCGCGCAGAAGCGCAACATCGTTCGCGTGTGGCTGCGCAATGCCGGCGAGCGGCGCTACCAGGGTTAGTTATAGCGGTTCGGTAATACGAACTGCCCGGAGCGCCGGACGGCGATTGGTTCTACAGAACTGAATGTTCAGGAATCAGGTTTGACCGGCGTGTCGCCGAAGTAGTCCGGCGCGATCTCATGAGCAAGACACGCCGGCGACGCATACCCCGGCGCCGCGCCGCCGGTCGCTTCGAGCAGCACGAGCTTCCCGTCAATCCGCTGGTACACGCCGCGCTCCGTTGCAACGTAATCCATCGGGATGTCGTAAGACTGCGGATGGATCGTCTCCATGCGCGCCAGTTCATAGGTGACGCCGATCGCCACCGGCCGCTTCGGATCGTTGGCGCGCAGGCTCGCCAGCGTGCGGTCGAAGAATCCCCCGCCGTAGCCCAACCGGTAGCCGCCTTCGTCGAACCCGTTCATGGGCACCAGCGCCGCGTCCGGGACGACCGGCTCGCCGTGCGCCGGATAGGGAATGTCGTAGACACCCTTGGCCAGTTCGTCGCCGGGCTTCCATAACCGGAAGACGAGTGGCTGCCGCGGCGCGACGACCACCGGCAAAGCCGTTCGCGCGCCTTGCTCCCGCAGGTGATGGGCGAGAAAGCGCGGGTCGTACTCGTTCTTGAACGGCCAGCAGAAAGCCACGAGGCTCGCCGCGAGGCCCGGGAACGACCGCTCCAGGTGCGTGTCGATCAGTCGCCGGAAACCTTGGAGCGTCCCAGCCTCCACGGCGAGCCGTGCGGCGATGAGCCGCTCGCGCTCGGCCTTTCGCCAGCGTTTCAGGCTTTCCGGGTCCACTTTGCCCATCCTGCGTACTTGTCTGGCTGTATCATTCTTTCCCTATGATTAGGAAGCATTTTTGCACTATAGCAGCGGCGATTGCGGGCTTTGCCTGCACGTTCGCAGTGGTCGCGCCGAGCCAGGGCGCGCCCGCAGACGACGCCTTTCTCGGCGCCCAGTCGGCTTTTCGCGCCGGCGACCCGATCCGCCTCTCGCGCTATACGGCCGCGCTCGGGAGCCATCCGCTTCTCCCGTACGCCGAGTTCTGGCAACTCAGGCTGCGTCTCGAAGAGATGCCGTCCACAGAAGTGCGCGCTTACCTTGCAAAATATCCCGGCAGCTATCTTGCCGATCGCCTGCGCGCCGGGTGGCTGAAGGAACTCGGCAAGCGGCGCGAGTGGCAGACGTTCGACCTCGAGTTGGCGCCATTGGTTGTCGATGACGCCGACATTCGCTGCTACGCACTCGCCTCACGCATCGCGCGCCAAGACCTGACGGCGATCGACGAGTCCTCCCAATACTGGCTGGAGGCCAAAGACCTGCCCGAAGGCTGCGCGCTGGTGACCAACGAAGCGATCGCGCGCAGCCGGCTCACGCTTCCCCAGGTCTGGCAGCGCGTGCGGTTGCTGCTCGAAACCGGCCAGGCCAACGCGGCCCGCCGCACGATGGAGTACCTGCCGCAGGCCGAGCGTCCGGACGAGAAATTGCTGAACGCGGCGGCGACTGCTCCCGCCAAGCTGTTGGCGAAGCCGCCCGAGAGCCTCGGCACGCAGTCGACGCGGGAGATGGTCCTGTACGCGATCGTCCGGCTCGCGCAAAGCGATCCCCGCGTCGCGGCCGAATTCATCAATTCGGGCCTCGGCGCGAAGCTGCCGCCAGCCGACCGGTCGCACCTGTGGGGACGCGTCGCGTTCGAGGGCGCCAAGCGCCTCTACCCGGAAGCGGCCGAGTGGTATGGCCGCGCCGCCGGGGCCTGGCTCACCGATGATCAGCTGGCGTGGAAGGCGCGCGCCGCCTTGCGTGCGGGCGACTGGACCATGGTGGCAAGCGCCATCGACTCGATGTCGGTCGGCGCGCATGCCGACACGGCGTGGCACTACTGGTATGGACGCAGCCTCGCCGCGCAGGGCAAAGCCGATGGCGCGCGCGCCTACTTCTTGCGCCTGGCCGGCCAGCCGCATTTCTACGGGATGCTTGCGAGCGAAGAACTCGCCCAGGCCGTCACCGTTCCGCCGGTGCCGCCCGCGATCCGCGAAGACGAACTCGCCAAGGCCCGGGGCAATCCGGGGATCGCGCGGGCAATGGAACTGTTCAGGCTCGGGCTGCGAACCGAGGGCGTGCGCGAGTGGAACTTCGCGATCCGCAACATGGAAGATCCGGAGTTGCTGGCCGCAGCCGAGGTCGCTCGGCGGCTCGAGTTGTATGACCGCACGATCAACACGGCCGAGCGGACCACGAGCGTGCACGACTTCCGGGTGCGGTTCCTTGCCCCTTTTCGGGATACGTACCGCGCGCAGGCGCAGGCCTTCGGCGTCGAGGAAGCGTGGCTCTACGGCGTGACGCGCCAGGAGAGCCGCTTCATCGCCACGGCCAAATCGTCGGCCGGCGCCCAGGGCCTAATGCAGCTCATGCCGGCCACGGCCCGCTGGGTCGCGCAAAAAATCGGGATGCAGATCAATCCCGCGCGTGTCATCGACATCGATACCAATGTGACGCTGGGCGCCCGCTACCTGAGACTGGTGTACGACGACCTCGGCCATGCGGTCATGGCGTCGGCGGGCTATAACGCCGGCCCGGGACGCGCCCGCCGGTGGAAGAGCGACCTCCGGCCGCTGGAAGGCGCCATTTACGTCGAGAGCATCCCTTTCGAGGAGACGCGGGATTACGTGAAGAAGGTGATGGCGAATACGGTCTGGTACGCAACGCTGCTGGACGGCAAGAGCGCGACCCTCAAAGCCCGCCTCGGGGTGATCCCGGCGCGCAGCCCCGCCGACAAACCGAATTCGGACCTGCCATAATTTACCGATGAAAATCGGCACAGTCCTCGTGATCGGCGGCTCGGGCTTCATCGGCCGCCATGTCCTCAATGTGCTCGCTTCACAGGGCATCAGCGCCATCGTGCCCACGCGCAGGCGGGAGCGCGCCAAGCACCTCATCCTGCTGCCGACCGTCGACGTGGTCGAGGCCGACGTCAACGCGCCGGGCGTGATCGAATCGTACGCAAGGCAATGCGAAGTGGTCATTAATCTTGCGGGCGTGCTGCACAGCCGTCGCGCCAGGCTCGCGCGCGAGGGCGAGGACCGCTACGGGCCGGATTTCATGGCCACGCATGTCGAGCTGCCGGGCCGCATCGTGAACGCCTGCCGCGCCGCAGGGGGGGGCAAGCGCCTCATTCATGTGAGCGCACTGGGCGCCTCGCCGGACGCACCGAGCGAGTACCTGCGCTCCAAAGCCGCGGGCGAGAAGGTCGTGCTCGCCGCGGACGATCTTGCAGTGACCGTCTTTCGTCCGGCGCCCGTGTTCGGGCCCGAGGACGGCTTTCTCAACCTGTTTGCCCACCTCTCACGCTTCAGCCCGGTGCTCGCGGTCGCTTCCCCGAATGCGCGCTTCAAGCCGGTCTATGTGGGCGATGTCGCGCAGGTGATTGCGCGCGCCCTTGGCGGGCGGGATGCGCAAGCGACGCGCTATGAGCTTTGCGGCCCGCGTGAATATTCGCTGATCGAGCTCGTCCGCTATGTCTGCCGGCTGACCGGGCGCCGACGCCTCGTCTTCGGCCTGGGCGAAGGGCTGTCCCGCCTGCAGGCGCTGATCCTCGAAAACCTCCCCGGCAGCTTGCTCACGCGGGACAACCTCGATTCGATGCGCGTGCCCAGCGTGTCGCACGAGCCCCTGCCGTTCGGCGTGGCGCCCACCGCCCTCGAAGCGGTGGCCCCTTTGTACATGGCGCACACCGCACCGCACGAAAGGCTGGGGGCGTTTCGCAGCCGGGCTCACCGATAGGTCTACGTGAGCGGATTCACCCTCGTCATCGGCAACAAGAATTACTCATCGTGGTCGCTGCGGCCGTGGCTCGCGATGAAAGTGGCGGGCATCGCGTTTACCGAGCACCGCATCGCGCTCTACGAACCGGGCTCCAGAGAACAGATCCTCGCGCATTCGCCCGCCGGCAAAGTCCCGTGCCTCGTGGTGGACCGGGCGCCGGCGCCGGCCTTGAGCGTGTGGGATTCGCTCGCCATCTGCGAATACCTCGCCGAAAGCCACCCCGCGTTGTGGCCGGACGAGGCGGACGCACGCGCACATGCGCGCTCCATCTCGGCCGAGATGCACTCGGGCTTTGCGAACCTGCGCACCCACATGAGCATGAACATCCGCAAGCGCCACCCGGGCAAGGGGCGCACCGAGGGAGCGCTCGCCGACATCGACCGCATTGTAAGGATGTGGTCGGGGTGCCGGGCGGCGCACGGGGCGGGGGGGCCGTTCCTCTTCGGCCGGTTCTCCGTCGCCGACGCGATGTACGCGCCGGTCGTGTTGCGGTTTCGGACCTACGAAGTGGACCTGCCGCCCACCTGTCGCGGCTATGCAGACGCGGTGCTGGCGCTCCCGCCATTGCGCGAGTGGATGGCCGATGCGGCGACCGAGCCGCAAACGCTCGCGCAGTTCGAGCCTTACGGCTGATCGCGGCATGCAAGCCTACGTTGTCGGCGGCGCGGTGCGCGATGCGTTGCTGGGCCTGCCGGTGGTCGATCGCGACTGGGTCGTCGTCGGGGCGACCCCGGAAGAAATGACCGCGCTCGGCTATCGCCCCGTCGGCAAGGATTTCCCCGTATTCCTGCATCCCGAGACGCATGAGGAATATGCGCTCGCGCGGACCGAGCGCAAGAGCGGGCGGGGCTACAAAGGGTTCACCGTCTATAGTGCGCCCGACGTGACCTTGCGGGACGATCTCGGCCGGCGTGACCTCACCATCAATGCGATGGCGCGAAACGCGGAAGGCGGACTCGTCGATCCTTTCCGGGGCGAAGCCGATCTCAAGGCCGGCCTCTTGCGCCATGTGGGCGAAGCCTTCGCCGAAGACCCCGTGCGCATCCTGCGCGTGGCGCGATTCGCCGCGCGGTTCGGCTTTCGCGTCGCCGACGAAACAATGGCGCTCATGAAACGCATGGTGGAAACCGGTGAGGCCGACTTCCTGGTGGCCGAGCGCGTGTGGCAGGAATTTGCCCGTGGGTTGCTCGAACCGCATCCGGGCGAGATGCTCCGCGTGCTCGAGACGTGCGGCGCGCTGGCGCGGCTCGCGCCCGAAATCGCTGCGCTGATGGTCGGGGAGACCCGCGAAGCGGTGTTCGCCGCGCTCGAGCGCGCGGCGGCGCAGGCCGCATCGCAGCCGGTGCGATTCGCGCTCTTTGCGTGGTTCACGCGCTCCGGGTGCGAAGTAGCATTGGGTTCGCTCTGCACGCGGTGGCGGGCGCCGATGGAGGATCGCGAGCTGGCCGTCCTCGCGTGCCGTTGCCGCGAATCGATTACTGGGACGGCGCATGCCACGGCCGCCGAACTTCTCTCGCTGCTCAAGCTGGCCGATGGCTTTCGCCGCAAGGAACGTTTCGAGGACTTGTTGAGGACCGCGCTTCTCGCAGCGCCGGAAGTCGAAGCCGGTGCCCGCCGGGCCCGCCAGGCGTTGGCCGCGGCCGCGGCGATCGATGCCGGCGCAGTGGCCGCGACGGCCGATTCACCGGGCGGCATTGCAAAAGCGATCGATGCCGCGCGACTCGACGCAATCCAGAAAGGCTTCGCCAACTGATGCAAGAGCGGTTCCTGTCCGGGCTGGTGCGCAACATTTCGGCCGGCACACGGCTCGCCCTCTTCCTGCCGGTGACCTGGTCGCAGTTTCGCGCCACGCCCGGCCAGTTCGCGTTGCTCACGGTTTTCAACCTGTTCGCCTGGCTGGTGGCCAATACGCTGCAGGCCAATGGCGGGACGCTCAACCCGCCGGCGATTGCGCTCTATCTCACACAGATCCCGCTGCTGCTGCTTGCAAGCCTGCTCATCGCGACCGCGCGGCGCAACGGCTCGCTCATGCTGCTCATGGCGGTCAGCCTGTCTGCAAGCGACCTCGCTTTCGAACTCGCGGGCGCCGCGCTCCTGGGCGCGCAGACGGACCCGCAGACGCAGTTCTTACTGTGGGTCGCGCTGCTCGCCTGGGGATGGCTGGTCGCCGTGCGCGCTATCGTGGTGTGCACCGGCGCGACCTGGACGCAGCTGCCCGTGCCGGCGATCGTCATTACGACGCTGATGGCGCTCTCGTTGTTGGTCCTCCCCCGGCCCGAATTGTGGGTGCCCGATCCGCAGCACTCGGCGCCGGCGGCGCTTACGAGCGAAGAGGCTTTCCACGCGCAGGGCGAACTGATCGAGCGCCAGCTCGAAGCCATCCGGCCCGGCCGGCCGGGGGTCACCGAGCTTTACTTCGTCGGATTCGCGCCGGACGGCAGCCAGGACGTCTTCCTGCGCGAAATGCGTTCGGTCCGGGACATCGTCGACCGTGGGTTCGGGACGGAGGGGCACTCGATCTCGCTGATCAGCAATCCTGCCACCGTGAACGAATTCCCCATCGCCACGGCGACGAACCTGCGCCGCACGCTCGCCCACGTGGCCGCGCGCATGAACAAGGACGAGGATGTGTTGCTGCTGTACGTGACCGCTCACGGCGACCAGGGCCACGGCCTGTCGGCCAGTGCGCCGCCGCTAGAGCTCGCGCCGGTCAACCCGGCGGTGCTTGCGCGTGCGCTCGACGAGGCGGGCATCAAGTGGCGCGTGCTCGTGATCTCGGCCTGCTACTCGGGCGGCTTCATCAACCCGCTCAAGGGCGACACCACGCTCATCATCACGGCCGCCGCCGCGGACCGGCAGTCGTTCGGGTGCGAGAGCGGCAACGACTGGACGCATTTCGGCGAGGCGTACTTTCGCAAAGCCCTGCCGCAGGCCAAGTCCTTCATCGAGGCTTTCCCGATCGCGGCCAAGGCCGTGGCGGAACGCGAGATCGCGGAGAAACTCATCCCGCCCTCCGATCCGCAGATGAGCGTCGGCCGCGCGATCGCCGAGAAACTGAAGGAACTGCCGGCTATTCCCTGAAGAGCTTCGCCCGCATGTCGGCGTAGCGCCGGTGCAGATCGTGCTGGTTGGCCGCGCCCATGTTGACCACCGCATACCGGTAGCTGCCCAGCCACTTCATTTCGCGGGCGAGCGACGCCCCGCGCTTCAGGTACAGCATCAGCCGCGCCTCGGGAAACTGGCTGGAAACCTGCGAAAGGGCCTCGCGCGTGGGTTCGGAGGCAAGCGGCTTGCCGTCGAACTTGCGCATGGCGAAGCTCGCCGCGTGGCCGAAGCGCGGCGCCTCGCGCTCGATGCGCGGCGTGTTGCCCACCGCGAGTTCCAGGTTCAAGTGGTAGAGGTTAATCCCGTCGACGCACTCGTACAGGTACGCGAGTTGCGAAGCCATGCGCGGATTGACTTCGATAAGGCTGATGCGGCCCGAATCCGGGTTCCAGACGAATTCCGCGTTGAAGAAGCCGTGGCGATAGCCGATGCCGGCCACGATGCTCTCGCCAAGGGCCGTCACGCGCTCACGCACGTCGGCCGGCACGCGCGAGGGGTACTCGAAACTCGCGAACGCCTGCGTGCCAGGGTACATGTTGGCGTCGATGACGCCGAGCGTCGTCACGCGGCCCCCGTGGACATATCCATCGACGTTCAGCTGGACGCCGTCGAGCAGCTCCTCGGCGATCATGTGGTGGGTATCGACGCGGCAGTCGGTGTACCAGGACATCAGGTCGTTGAACGGCTTCACGAGCCGCTTGATGATGAACTTCTCGAACGGCCAGAACGACAAATGGCGGCGCAGTTCCTCGAAGCTGTCCACGCGCCGGGCGAGCACGGAATAGGTCGCCTTCACCGGCTTCACGAAGCAGGGCAGCTCGAAAGGCAGGTCGTCGCGCTGCTTGAGGGCATACGGGAAAGCGGCAAAGCGCGGCGTGGCCTCGGGCGCGATTCGCGCGTACTGCTGGCGGGCGAAGAACTTGTGCTGCGCCGTGATCACCGCTCGCGGGTCGTTGCCCGGCAGGCCGAGCTTCTCGGCCAGCACCGCGGCGATGACCGCGCCGAACTGCTCGTTGTTGCTGACGATGCCGTCGAGGCGCTCGCGGCGAAAGCGCCGGGCGAGCGAGTTGATGTAGGCGAATACGTCGAAGGTGAGGAGGCGCGCGTTGTCCGGGAAGCGGAAGAGGTCGAACCCCTCGTGGATGAACTCATACTTGCCGCGGTACTCGGGCCGGCTGAATTCAAGCCGGTCCCAGTCTTTGGCGAACAGGACGAGGATTCTTTTCATTTCGCTCCGGATTATAAGAAGCGGGCTCGCGCGTGCGTGCGGAAAATTTCCGCTTGTCGATGGAATAGTCGCCGGAAGGATCGGTACGGGGGAACCTTGTTCCCCCGTACCCCCTCCTTACTTGTCGTGATCCTGACTAGAGAATCCGGCCGATCAGCCAGGCCACGGCTGTAAGCAGCAGGGTGCTCGCAAGGGGCAGCATGTATTCCCGCCCGCGCACCTTGAAGCGCATGTCGCCGGGGATGTTGCCGACGCCGAAACGCCGCGCGAGCCAGGGCATCGCGGCCGAGAAAACGATGAGCGCGAGCAGCGTAGTGAGGAGCCATTTGAGCATCGGTTCAGGATAAACTGCCGCTCCTTTGACAGCAAACCGGGCCGGATCGAACATGACGCAGAAGATGATCGAACTGCACACGTGGAGCACCCCGAACGGCCGCAAGGTCTCGGTAATGCTGGAGGAGTGCGGGCTGCCTTATTCGGTGCACAAGGTGAACATCGGCCAGGGAGAGCAGTTCCAGCCGGAGTTCCTCTCGATCAGCCCGAACAACCGCATCCCCGGCATCGTCGATCCGAAAGGGCCCGACGGGAAAGAGCTCAAGCTTTTCGAGTCCGGCGCGATCCTCGTGTACCTCGCCGGCAAGACCGGCAAGTTCCTGCCCACGGCGGCGCGCGGCAAGTACATCGCGCTGCAATGGCTCATGTTCCAGATGGGCGGTGTCGGCCCGATGTTCGGGCAGGCCCACCACTTCCTGCGCGCCGCGCCCGAGCCGGTGCCCTACGGCATCAAGCGCTACACGGATGAGACCCGGCGCCTGTACGGCGTGCTCGACAAGCGGCTGGCCGAGGTGGCCTACCTCGCCGACGAGTACTCGATTGCCGACATCGCCACCTTCCCCTGGATCGCGCGGCACGAGTGGCACAAGGTAGACCTGGCCGAATTCCCGAACGTGAAGCGCTGGTACGACACGATCAATCGGCGGCCGGCGGTGGTGCGGGGTATGGCGGTGCCCGCCTAGCGGGTAATTATCTGACCGTAAAGTTCTTGGTGCCCGCCGGGTTGTCCGCGACGAAGACCTCGACCCGATAGTCACCCGTAGGCCAGCCGTCCGGCTTGCTCACATGAAACTCGCTCGTCGCCGGACCCGAGGGCGCTATGGTCTGCGTGTCTTCCTTGACCAGCGCTTCCTTGCCGCCCTTAAGGTAGGTCCACTTGGCCTTGAGCGCAGCGGTGCCGGCACCTGAAGTGTCCACCGATGCGTAGATCGTGTCCTTCGTGCCGAAACTATCGGCCGGGCTGGTTACTTTCTTGTTCGCGCCTAGCGCGTTGCCAAGCGTAATTGCACTTACCGTGACGCCGGCAGGGGCCGCAGTCGCGGCTGGGGCCGGCGTCGACGCCGTGGGCGGCGCTTCAGATTTCTTGCCACAGCCGCCAAGCGTGAGCATCAAGGCCGCCAGGAGTCCAAGGGCGAGTTTGGTTTGCATTAGGTGTTCCAGGTTCGGGTCATGCGGCGCCTCACAGCGACGGGATCTTCAGCCTCTGGCCCGGAAAAATCTTGTCCGGATCCTTGAGGATGTCCTGATTGGCTTCGTAGATCAGCTTCCAGTGGTTTGCGTTGCCGTATTCGCGCTTGGCAATTTTCGACAGGCTGTCGCCGGAAACCACTTCGTAGATCTTCGTCGCGGTGGAGCTGGAGCCGCTTTGGACGTTCGAGAAATCCGGCATCTCTTCACTCATGGAGCTTCCTTCATTACGTGCGCACGCGAGGAGGGAAGGATGGAGGCAAAAGAAACGTACTTCCGTGCGTAGCCGTACATATCGAAGGCGTGTCAGCGCATTTTGGAGTGCTTGGCGAGGAAGGCGTTGATCTGGTCGACGCGCAACTGCGGCTCAGAGCGACTGGGCGCGGACCCCACCACCCGGTTCATCCACTCCATGTTGCGCTCCATGCGCGCCACGACGGCCGGCCATTCCTTGGCCGTGTAGCGCTTCGGATCGGGCAGCACATGGCACTGCTGGCAGGCCAGCCGAAACGCTTCGGCTGTAGGCGAGTTGATTTCCGGGATGCGCGCCGGATCGAGCGGCTTCTGGGCGTGCTGCGTGAGGTAGGCGACAAGCACGCGCGCCTCTTCGGGCTTCGGCGCAGCCACACCGGCCATCATGTCGGCCATGAGCTTGCCCATGTTGCCTCGCCCTTCCATGCGGACCACCATGCGCTCGAACACAGGCGGCCATTTCGCGGCCTCGTGCATCGCGGGGTTCGGCAGGTGGTGGCACTGCACGCAGTAGCGCTGCACAAGGCGCGCACCAGGCGATGCGCGCTGCGGCAGCATCGACGGCTCGAATCCGGGCGGCAGGATGCGCTCGAGCATCGGGCCGTAGGGGCTGTCCGCCCAGCGCTTACGGGCCGCGGCGGTTTCGTCGGCCGCGAGCGCGGGGCCAGCCGTGATCAAGAGCAGCGCGACAAGCCAGCGCATCAGAGCGTGTGCGACCGGTCGCCGCGTGCAAACCCCATGAGGCGCGCCTCGATGCCGCGTCCCATGCAGAGCACCTTGAAGAGTTCGCCCATCTCGGCCGGCGAGAGCAGCTTGTTGGCGCTCGTCGCCAGCGGCGCATAAGTCCGCGCATCGGCGGCATCCGTCCGCGCGAGGACTTCGGTGATGCCGCAGTTCACGAGGAAGGCGGATTGGGTCGCGTAGCCCAACGTGTCCAGTCCCGCCGCGACGCCGGCTTCGGCCAGCGCCGTGAAATCGACATGCGCCGTGATGTCCTGCAGGCCCGGATAGAGGAACGGTTCCGTGTGCGCGTAGTGGCGGTAGTGGCACATGAGCGTGCCGGTCGCGCGCTGCGGGTGGTAGTACTCCCTCGCCGGGAAGCCGTAGTCGATGACCAGAAGCGCGCCGCGTTCCAGGCAGTCGGCAATCGAGGCCATCCAGCCGCGCGCGGCGAGGTTGAGTTCGCTTGCGTAAGGCGGTGTGACGGGCAGCGCCTTTGCCGCGTCCAGCAGTGCGCCGGTCGCGGGCCGCTCGGCCCACGCGAGGGTGCCGTTTTCGACCGACACGCCGCGCTCGAAGAGGCCTTCGGGCCTCCAGGCGAGCGCATGAACGGGCATCGCGTCGACCACTTCGTTGGCGATCATCGCGCCACTGAAGCGCTCCGGTAAGGTCTCGAGCCAGGTGACGCGTCCGAGGCTCGCCGGTGCAAGCTTCCCGATCACCGCCCGCTGGCGCTCCCGCAACTCGGGGCCAGGCTCGAGGATCGCGTACTGCTCGACCGGGCACCCGAGGCGCTCGAGTTCGGCAATCAGCCCGCCGGCCAGCTCGCCGCCGCCCGCGCCGAATTCGAGGATGCGGGGCGCGCTTTGACCCAGGAGATCGGCGACCTGCCTTGCGAGCGTCTGGGCAAAGAGCGGACCGAGCGAGGGCGCGGTGACGAAATCGCCCGCGGCGCCGAACTTCTCGGCCCCGCCCGTGTAGTAGCCAAGGCCGGGCGAATAGAGCGCGAGGTGCATGTACTCGGCGAAGGACAGCCACCCTCCGCGCGCCCCAATCTCACCCTCGATGCGCTTCACCAGCGCGCGGCTCGCGTCCAGCGCAGCGGCGTCAGGCAGGGGCAACTGCGGGGAGGGGCGCAACATGGGGCGGGGATCGTCCCCCATTTGGGTAAAATCCGCAATTCTCCAACCCGCATTACTTCCCACACACCGGCGCGCCTGCCCGATGAACGACCTGAAGGACAAGGTGGTCCTCGTGACCGGCGCCGCGCGCCGCGTCGGCGCAGCCATTGCGCGCCGCCTGCACGCCGGCGGCGCGAACGTGCTCATCCACCACCGGGGCGCCGAGAAAGACGCCGCGGCGCTCGAAGCGGAACTGAACGCCGTGCGCAAAGACAGCACGCGCCGCATCAAGGCCGACTTGCTGGCGCACAGCGCCCCGGAGTTGCTCGTGCGCACGGCGATCGAGCGCTTCGGGCGACTCGACGTGCTCGTGAACAATGCGTCGAGCTTCTTTCCCACCGGACTCGGCGAGATCGAAGACAAAGGCTGGGAAGAACTCATGGGCGCGAACGTGAAGGCACCGCTGCTGCTCTCGCAGGCCGCGGCGCCGGAACTGCGCAAGACGCGCGGTTCGATCGTGAACATCGTCGACATCCATGCCGACCGGCCGCTCAAGGGGTACATCGTCTACACGATTGCCAAGGCAGGGCTGGCCGCGCTGACCCGGTCGCTCGCAATGGAGCTGGCGCCGGAGGTGCGCGTGAACGGCGTGTCGCCCGGGGCGATCGCGTGGCCAGAAGACGGCCAGTTCCCGCCGGAAGTGCGCAGCCACATCATCGAGGACACGCTGCTCAAGCGCCTCGGGGAGTTCGACGACATCGCGCGCGCCGTGCAGTACCTCGCCATCGATGCGCCTTACGTCACCGGCCAGATCATTGCGGTCGACGGCGGACGCAGCATCAACATCTGATGAGCTCCCAGCCGATCCGCATCCTCCCGGCTGCGCGCAAAGATCCGCGCAAGGCGGGCCACGAGGCGAACAAGCTCGCCAAGCGCCTTCGCCGGCTCGTGGGCGACGCGATTGTCGACTACAACATGATCGGCGAGGGCGATCGCGTAATGGTGTGCCTCTCGGGCGGCAAGGACAGCTACGGCATGCTCGACGTGCTCATGGCGCTGCAGGAAAAAGCCCCTGTTAGCTTCGAGCTGATCGCCGTCAACCTTGACCAGAAGCAGCCCGGGTTTCCGGAAGACGTTCTGCCCGAGTACCTGCGGGCCCGCGGCGTGCCGTTTCACATCGTCGAGCAGGACACCTATTCGATCGTGAAGCGCGTCATTCCCGAGGGCAAGACGATGTGCTCGCTGTGCTCGCGGCTGCGGCGCGGCATCCTCTACCGGGTGGCGGGGGAACTGGGCGCCACGCGCATTGCGCTTGGGCACCATCGCGACGATATCCTTGCGACCTTTTTCCTGAACCTCTTTTATGCGGGCAAGCTCAAGGCCATGCCGCCCAAGCTCGTGTCGGACGATGGCAAGCATGTGGTGATCCGCCCGCTGGCTTACGTGCCGGAGACGGACCTCATCGCCTACGCCGAGCTGAAGCAGTTCCCGATCATCCCCTGCACGCTGTGCGGGTCGCAGGCCAACCTGCAGCGTCAGGTCGTAGGCGGCATGCTGCGCGACTGGCAGGCACGGTTCCCCGGACGCATCGAATCGATCCTGCGCGCGCTCACGGACGTGCGGGCCTCGCATCTCATGGACCGCTCGCTCTTCGACTTTGCCGGCCTTACGGCGACCGGCGTAGCAAGCGAAGAAGGCGACAAGGCCTTCGACCCGGAGACGTTCCGCGAGCCGAAGTTCGCGGACCTGGCCGAGGAAGCCTGAGGCCGGCTGTCACATCTCGAAACGTTTCGCCCCGAAACGAAGCGGTAAAGTAGTCCGCATGCGACTGCCCATCGAAACTCTCTTGCGCCGCCTGCTCTTCGGGGTCATCGGACTCATTGCGCTGGCCACCGGCTGCGCGAGCCTGCGCAGCGACTGGCGCACGGCCAGCCACGAGCCCATCGGCACTGCACCCGATCCGGCGACCGTGCGCGAGGCGATCGTGCAGGTGTATTCGGCCCGGACCTTCGGCTGGCGCGGCCTCTTTGGCGTCCACACCTGGGTGGCGACCAAGCCCGCGAACGCCAGCAACTACACGGTTTACGAGGTGATCGGCTGGCGCGCGCGCTGGAACGATTCGGTGGTCGCGATCCATACGCGTGCACCGGATGCCCGCTGGTACGGCTCGAGCCCGGAGCTTTTGGCCGACAAGCGCGGCGAGGCGGCCGAGGCGCTGATCCCGCGCATCCAGGCGGCGGTGAGCAGTTATCCCTGGAAAGGCGAGTACACGGTCTGGCCGGGCCCGAACTCCAACACCTTCACGGCATGGATCACGCGCGCCGTGCCAGAACTCCAGGTCGACCTGCCCCCGACGGCAATCGGCAAGGACTACAACCAGAGCGTCTTCGGCTCGGCGCCCAGCGGCGGCGGTGGGCAGGCGAGCGTCGCAGGCCTGCTGGCCGTCACGGTCAGCGGCGTGGAAGGATTGGAACTCAACGTACTCGGGCTGACTTTCGGCCTCAATCCTTTCGATCCGGCGGTGAAACTGCCGCTCGTGGGGCGCATCGGCCCGGAGCGAAATCTGGCCAATTAAGTTTCGTAGACCTAACAGCGGAGCGGCTCGCAGGGCAGTTTGTGTACTGGTAACGATTCATTGCGGGCGAAGAAATGGCCGTCGAAATGCGGCCGCGAGAGGCCTCGCGTGCCCATCGATGATCATGTGCGTTTGTCCAGTTTCGCGCCGCTCATGCGGCGCTCGATGCGCATGGCTTCCAGCTTCAGCAGTGAGGCGACGCGGGCGCGACGCGTTGGCCCGAGGCGTTCCTTGATCGCGGCGCAACTCAACGCGCCCACCGGCCGCTTGTCCTGGCCGAGGATGGGCACGCCTACCACGAGCGCTTCGGAAATCAGGGCCGGCCAGAACGCGTAGCCGGTCTTGCGGGCTTCTTCGAGCTGCTTGCGGATGCGTGCGAGGGTGACTTTCGGGTAGGCGTGCAGGCGATCGCGCACGCGCTCGAGCGCTTCCTTGGTCTCTGCCGGATCGAGCGAGGCCAGCACCGCGAGCCCGCCCCCGCCGACGCCGACCGGGTACGTCTTGCCCACTTCCATGACCAGCGACTTGATCGGGTAGGTGCCGTCGCGTCGCGCGACGCAGAGCACGTCGTCCCCGACGCGGCGCAGGAGGTAGATGGTGTCGTGCGTCTCGGCTTCGATCCGGTCGAGCGAATCGCCGGCTAGCGCATTCAGGTCGAAGCGCCGGTTCGCCGCCATGCCGAGCAGCCAGGCTTGCGCCCCGAGGTGGTAATGGCGCGAGGTGTCGCGCTCAACGAGCCCCTCACGCTCGAGCGTCTTCACGAGCCGGTGCATGGTGATGCGGTTCATGCCGGTCGCCTCGACGATCTGGCCCGCCTGCAAGCCGTTAGTCTCGGCGTCTCGCAAGGCGCGCAGGATCGACATGGATTTGTGCAGCATCATTTGAGGCTGTTCCTCAGGCGCTGCTTGTCGATCTTGCCGACGTTGGTCCGCGGCATCTCCGGCAGCACGCATATGGTTTTGGGGACCTTGTACGGCGCGAGCTGCTTGGCACAAAGCGTACGAAGGACGTCCGCCTCGATCGGCTGGCGCGTTGTGACGAAGGCGATGACCTCCTCACCGAGTTCGACCGAGGGCGCGCCCACCACGGCGGCCTCTGCGACCTGCTCGTGGCCGAGCAGGACGCTCTCGATCTCGTTCGGGTACACGTTCACCCCGCCCCGGATGATCATGTCCTTCTCGCGGCCGGTGATGTAGACGAAGCCGTCGGCGTCCACGTAACCGAGGTCCCCCGGCAGATACCAGCCGTCCTTGAAGGCGAGGGCGCTCGCTTCCGGGTCGCGGTAGAACTCGCGCGCGCTGCCGCCGCTGCGGTAGCAGATGCGCCCGATTTCGCCTCGCGGGAGGTCGTCGAAGTCCTCGTCGACCACGCGCACCTCGGTGCCCCAGACGATTGCACCGGCCGAGCGCGACTTCTCGGGCGGATGCGCGGAGGTCAGCGCCGAGATGCCGCTGCCTTCGGCCGAGCCGTAGAAATTGATGATGTTCGGCGTGATCCTCTTCATCGCAAGCTCCCGGTCTTCAGGGAAGAGCGCGGCGCCGGTCGAGATCAGCACCCGCAGCTTCGGATAGCAGAACCCTTCGGCGGTGCTGGCATCGATGATCCGCCGCACGATCGTCGGGACGATGAAAGCCGTCGTGCAACCGTAGTCGTTCACTTCGTCGATCAGCTTGGCGGCGCTGACCGGCGGGGGCAGGAGCACGACGGTCGAGCCCGCGTACAGGGCGCAGAGCGAGAACCCACGGCTGCCGCTGAAGTAAAGCGGCGACGCGCAGGCAAAGCGGTCGTGTTCGGTGAAGGTCAGCGTGATGTAGTAGATCAGGAACCGGTGGTACATGTTCGTGTGCGTGATCAGTGGCCCCTTGGGCCGGCCGGTCGTGCCCGAAGAAAGCGACAGCACGAAGCCCAGGCCTTCGCCTTTCGGGCTTTCAGGTGGCTTTGCGCTACCGACCTTCAGGGGAACCTCGACGGCCTCGCACGCGACTCCTTCTATCGCGGCGTCGCCCGCATCGATCAGCGTGAGCTTCGCGCCGAAGTGCACGGCCACGCGCTGCTTCTCGGCTTCGGTCCAACGCTTGTCCATCGGCAGGATGACGGCCCCCGCGCGCGCAATGCCAAAGAGGAACGCAAGGTGCTCGGGCGTATCGCCCAGCGCGATCCCGACGATGTCGCCGCACTTCACGCCGCGCTCGAGCAGCCGGAGGGCCGCGGTGTCGACCGCGGCGTCGAGGTCGGCGTAGCTCCAGGTGCGGTCGCGCGCAACGATTGCGGGATAAGCCGGTCGTCGCCGGGCGTGATGCTGGATGAGGTCTGCGAGATTCATGGAGTCAGTCCACCCGCGCCGGCTGCCGGTCGGTGGCGCGGCGGTTGGCGTGCCGCGAGACGAGGAGCTTCAGCACCTCGCTCGTGCCGTCGCCGATCTCGAAGAGCTTCGCCTCGCGATACATGCGCTCGATGGGGTGGAGCTTGAGCAGACCATGGCCGCCCATGATCTGCATCGCCTCGCCGGTGGCTTCCACGGCGACCTGGCTTGCAAAGATCTTGGCCATCGAAGCGGCCACCGGCGCTTCGGCGTGGCCTTCGTCGGCCAGCGCGGCCGCGCGGTAGGAGAGCTGCCGGGCCGCCTCGATCTTCGTGATGAGGTCGGCCACCTTGAAGCGAATGCCCTGGAACGAGGCCACGGTCTGCCCGAAGGCCTTGCGTTCCACCGCGTACTGGAGCGCATAGTCGATCGCGGCCTGCGCAACGCCGACGCAGCGCGAGCCATAGCACGCGCGGATCTTGGCGAAATCCTTCTGGATATAGCTGAAGCCCTCGCCCTCGCCGCCGATCAGGTTCTCCTTCGGCACTCGGCAATCGTCGAAGACCACTTCCCAGATCGGGTTGGAGGTATGCGCAATGGTCTCGAAGCGCTGGCCGATCTGCAGGCCCTTGGTGCCTTTCTCGACCAGCACGATGGAGATGCCCTTGCCGCGCGGCGCATCGGCAGACGAGCGAGCGAACACGATGATCACGTCGGCGCGGTGGGCGTTGGTAATGAAGATCTTCTGACCGCGCAGCACGTATTCGCCGCCTTCGCGTGTCACGCGCGTGGTGATGTTGGCGGCGTCCGACCCGCCCGCGGGCTCCGTCAGCGCGAAGGAGGGCACGACGGTGCCGTTGCAGATGCCGCCGAGGAATTTGCGCTTCTGCTCCGGCGACCCCGCGGCCAGCAGCGGGCCGGTTGCCAGGTTCATCGCAAAAATCGTCGAGGAGAACCATCCGGCGGCGAGTTCTTCGAGGATCACGGCGCAGCTCAGCGTATCGAGGCCTTGGCCGCCATACTCAGTGGGGACGTCGAGGCCGAGCACCCCTTGCTTCGCCATCTCCTGGAGCGCGGAAACCGGGAAGTCGGTCCCCTCGCGCTCCGTTTTGGCCGCGGCCGCCACGAGATAGCCCTGCGCGAACTTGCGCGTCGCCTCGCGCAGCGCCTTCTGGTCCTCGGTCAATGCGTACTGTGACATTTCGAGTCCTGTGGCCCCGGGGCCGGTTGTTGAACCTGTGAAACGCAACGTGAATCGGCGCGCGTACTGGCGCCCTTCGCATAAACTTGGATCGCAGCCCAACGCAATCGGAGCCGGATCATGTCAATGTATTTCGAGGAGTTCGAAGTCGGCCGCCGCTACCCGACTTACACCCGAACGATCACCGAGGCGGACCTCGTGCTCTTCTGCGCGCTCGTGGGCTACCACACGCCGATGTTCACCGACGAGCACTACGCGAAGAAAACCCGCTTTGGCGGGCGCATCGTGCCCAGCTCCCTGACGATGAGTTTTTCCACCGCGATGACGGAATCCTTTTTCCGTACGACTATCGTCGCGCACCTGTCGAGCGACAAGGCCACCTTCCATGCGCCCGTGCGCCCGGGCGACACCATCGGCACCGAGGTCGAGGTCGTGTCGAAAGAGAGCAAATCGCCCCGCAGCGGCATCGTGTTGTTCAAGGACCATGTCACCAATCACGAAGGTGTGCTCGTGTACTCGGTCGAGAAAAGGGTGCTTATCGCCAAGCGCCCGGCCTGAAACGATCGGATGCGTCCTCACGCGAGCCCCAGTACGCGCTTGGCCAAAAGGTTGCGCTGCACCTCGGAACTGCCGCTGTAGATCGTCGCCGGGCGGGAGCGGTAATACAGGCGCAGCGCCGCGAGGCTGCCGGCCTCGTCGAGGCGGTCGGCCTCCACGCCTTCTTCGCTGGTGACTTCGAGGAACAATTCGGCGAGGCGCTGGTAGGTTTCGGTCGACCAGATCTTGAGCATCGAGACTTCGGGCCCGGGCGTGCGCCCGGCTTTCAACAGCGCGCAGAAATGCCGGTAGGCGCAGTACTGGTCGAGGAGGTCCAGGCGCAGCGCAGTGAGGCGATCGGCGAACGCCTGGTCGTCCAGCAGGCCCTTTGATTTTGCGTACTCGTCCAGCCGGTTCAGAACGTAGAGTCCGAGCTTGGGGCTGCCGTTGTTGATGCGCTCGAACTCGAGCAGATCCTTGGCGGCCGACCAGCCGCCGTGCAGCGGACCTACGATGTTCTTCGCGGGCACCCGCACGTTGTCGAAGAAGACTTCGCCGAGCTCTGCGTGGCCGGCAATGGTCGTGATCAGCCGACGCGTGACGCCGGGCGTCTCGAGGTCGACGAGGAACAGCGAGATGCCGTCCTGCTTGCGCTCGGATTTCTTAGTGCGCGCAAGGAGGAACATGTGTGTGGCGTCGTCGAGGAAGGTCGTCCACGTCTTGTGGCCGTTGATGACGTAGCCGTCCCCATCCTGCTCGGCGGTCGTGCGCAGGCTCGCGAGATCGGACCCTGCGCCCGGCTCGGAATAGCCTTGCGACCAGCGGTGCTCGCCCGACCGGATGCGCGGCAGGTATTCGCTTTTCTGCTCCGCGGTCCCGTGGCGAATCAAAATCGGCCCGAGCATGAAGAGTCCCATATCGTAGATGCGCGGCACGCCCCAGCGCTCGAGCTCCTCGACAAAGATGAGCAGCTTGGAGGCGGTGAGGCCCATGCCGCCGTAGGCCGTCGGCCAATTCGGCGCGATCCATCCCTTGGCCGACAACGCCCGGTACCACTCGCGTGTCGTCTCCCAGCGCGGAATGCGGCGAGGGTGGTTGCGCAGGTTGGACGGGCAGGTTGCCTCGATAAACGTGCGGACTTCCGTCCGGAACCGGTCATCGGTGAGTGCATTCCAGTCCACGTTCAGCCCTCGCCCAAGGCAGCGTCGAGCGATGCGTAACGGCGGCGATGCCAGGTTGCACCACCGAGCCATGCCGACAGCACCAGGATGCGCTTCACATAGAGGCCCAGATCGTATTCGTCGCTGAAGCCGATGGCGCCGTGCAGCTGGATGCCTTCCCTGGCGATGCGCGCCGCCGAGTCCACGGTCCTCGCCTTCGCACGGCTGGCGTATTCGGCCAGCACCTGCGGGGAAACATCGTGTCCCACCGCATCGACCGCCTCGCCGAGCAGGAAGCGGGCGATCTGCGCATGGTTGTACAACTCGACCGCGCGATGCTGCAGCGCCTGGAAGCTGCCGAGCGGCTTGCCGAACTGCTCGCGCGTGCCGAGATACTCGAGCGTCATGGTGAGGATGCGGGACTGCAGGCCGTGCAGCAGGCCGGCGAGCGCGAGATTGGCGAGATCGAGCGCGAAGGTGAGGGCGGGGATGCAGTCGTCCCCGCGCGCCAGCACATCCGCGTGTCCGATCGCGCAGTCGAATTCCACATCCGACCATGTCGACCCGTCCGCCAGGTGCTTATCTTCCCGTTTGGCGGATGACGACGCTACCGAGAGGATCGCGGGGGCGCCGTCGAGGCGGGCCAAGACCAAAAGGCGAATACTTGCCCGGGCACCCATCACGAAGCGTTTTGTTCCGCACAGGCGATAGCCGCGGCCTTCCACGGTCGCGGTGGTGCGGATCGCGCTCGCTTCCGGGAAGCAAAAACCGCTCTCTTGCCAAGCGACGCACGCGATTTCGGAATCGTTGCCGGGCGGCGCACCCAGCCGCCGCAGCAGGGTCGAAGGCAGGATCACGTTTTCGACAAACGGCTCGCGCGAGAGCGTCCATCCAAGCCGCTCGCCGATGAGCGCCGCGACGCCCGGGGGAAAGCCCGAGCCCCCTGATGCCTCAGGATTCAGTGCAGAGGCCAGGCCAAGACCGCCGAGGCCTCGGTAGGCGGCGACTTCGGCTTCACCGCTGTCCGCGTTCTGGGTACCCCGAAACACTTTCGGACCGGATGCCAACTGCAGGTAGCGTTCGACCGCATCGATGGCCGCAGCGATCTCGGGTTCCCGTGCAACCGAACTGGCCTCTTTCAGGGAGAACACGGGCACCAACTCAGTCGGCCCGGATGCCGGCTTCCCTCACCACGCGGCCGATCGATTCGTACTGCGCATCGAGGAACTTGCGCAGGTCCTCCACCGAGGAGCCGGCGACGATCACGCCGAGCGCCTGCACGCGCTTCTCGACGTCAGGTGTGCGAACCGCCTTGACGAACTCGGCATTGAGCTTTTGCACGATGGGCGCCGGCGTGCCGGTCGGCACGGTCACCGCATACCAGTTGGCTGCGTCGTAGCCCGGGTAGCCCTGTTCGGCGATGGTCGGCACGTCCGGCAGCATCGGCGAGCGGACGGCGGTCGTAACGGCAAGCGCGCGTACCCGTCCGCCCGTGATGAATGGCGTGGCCGTCGTGATCGAATCGAAGATGAAGGTGAGGCTGCCGGCGAGGAGGTCCTGGTTGGCGGCAGAGCCTTTGTACGGGATATGTGTCGCCTTGATCTTGGCGCTGTACAGGAAGAGCTCGGTCGCCATGTGGTTGGAAGTGCCGACGCCGGGCGTGCCGAAGCTTAACTTGCCCGGGTCCGTCCGCGCCGCATTCACGACGTCGGCCAGTGTTTTCAGGGGGGAGGCCGTGGGCACGATCACCACGAGCGGAACGATGCCGATCAGCGAGACCGGTGCAAGGTCCTTGAACGCATAAGGCATCGACTTGTTGAGATGGTGATTGATCACTGCGGAGCCCGGCGCGGCCCAGTGCAGGGAATAGCCGTCCGGTGCGGCCTTGGCCGCCGCGTCGCCCGCGATGTTGCCGCCGGCGCCCGCGCGGTTGTCCACCACGACCGGCTGGCCGATGCTCTTCGAGACCTCGCCCGCGACGATGCGCGCGACCACGTCGATCCCGGTGCCCGGCGTGAAACCCACGTAGAGGCGGATCGGCCGCAAAGGAAACTCCTGCGCGACGCTCACCGCCGGAGCGAAGAGCGTGCAGGCCGTGAACGCGCCCGCGACGAGTGCGCGCCGGTTCATCACGCCTTGGATGCGGCGAGCATCTTCTTCAGGCGCTCGAGGAAGAATGGCGCGCACTTCATCATGCGCGTCTCCATCTTCATGATGAGCGGATGGATTTTCGGGCGATAGGACTGCCACTCGGGATCGGCGAAGAGCGCCGTGCGGCAGCGCTCGCGCTGGTTGAGGTCGTCGTACGCCCACATGTGGACGACCATGTTCTGCGGGCCGATCTCCGGCGTGTAGTAGCCGAGCATGTAAGGCTGGTGACGCAATTGCACGGGCATGCCGTGCGTCTCGTAATGGTGGAAATACTCGGGCACCTTGCCCGGGTGGAGCTGGTACATGCGTTCTTCGACGTACATCGTTGCTTCTCCTGGTAGTTGGGCCCGCGTGTTGATCCCGCGTATCGGTGCGTTAGTCGAGCTTGATGTTCGCCTCGGAGACGATGCGCTTCCACTTGGCGACATCGCGCTGCAGGGTGGCCGACAGCTGCGCGGGGTTCATGCCCTGCGGCTCGAGGCTCATGGCAAAAATCTTCTCCTTGATCTCCGGCAGGTTCATGGCGCGCCCGAATTCCCGGGCGAGGAGGGCGACGATGTCCGGTGGCAGCCCTGCGGGCCCGAGCAACGCATGCCAGGTGGCGGCTTCGAACCCCGGCACGCCGGATTCGGCGACCGTCGGCAGGTCGGGAAGGGCAGGGGACCGTGAGGTGCCCGCGGTCGCCAGCATGCGCAGCTTGCCGGCCTTGGCCGGCGCGACGAAGACGGAAATCGAATTGAACATGAGGTCGACCTGGCCGGCCATGAGGTCCGCCGTCGCTGGCGCCGCGCCTTTGTAGGGCACGTGGGTCATCTTCGTCCCGGCCATGGAATTGAAGAGCTCACCGGACAAGTGAGAAACGGAGCCGGTACCAAACGAGGCCATGTTGAGGCCGCCGGGCTTTGCCTTCGCTAGCGCAATCAACTCGCGCACGGAACTCGCCTTGACCGACGGGTGGACGGCGAGGCCCATGGGTTCGAGCGCGATCAGGCCGATCGGCGTGAAATCCTTCACCGGGTCGAACGGCACCTTGGCGACCGCAGGATTCGTGCCGAGCGAACTCGCGGTCGCGATGACGATCGTGTAGCCGTCGGGCGCGGCCTTCGCCGTATGCGCAAGGCCGATCGCCCCGGTCGCGCCGCCCTTGTTGTCGACAAGGAACGGTTGCTTCAGCACCTCGCTAACCTTGGGGCCGAGCAGCCGGGCCAGGACATCGGGCGAGCCGCCGGGCGGGAAGGGAACGACGATCGTGATGGGTCGATCGGGATAGTCGGCCAACGCTGCGACCGGCAGGAGCGCCAGAAGCGCCAACAGGGCGCCGGCGATGCGGCGCGAGAACAAGGGTTGCATCACTCCGCCCTGAGGTTGCCGGCGCGAATTACCTTGGTCCACTTCTCGGTCTCGGTCGCGTAGTACTTCGACGCGAACTCCGTGCTGCCGCCGACCGCGCTCATGCCGAGGTCCTTGAGCTTCGACTGAAAGTCGGCGTTCCCGAGCATGGCATTCATGTCGGCGTTAAGTTTCTGGATGATCGGGCCCGGCACTTTCGCGGGCGCCGCGATCGTGAACCACGCCGTCGACTCGTAGCCCGGCACGCCGGACTCCGCGATGGTCGGGACCGCGGGCAGGCTTGGGGCGCGGCCCTTGCTCGTCACGCCGAGGGCGCGCAGGCGCCCGGCCTGGATCTGCGGGAGGATGGTCGGCAGCTGCTCGAACATCGCCTGCGTCTGACCGCCCATGACGTCCTGCACCGCCGGCATGCTGCCCTTGTAGGGGATATGCGTGAGCTTCACACCGGACATGAGCTGGAACAGTTCGCCGGTCATGTGCGTGGAGGAGCCCGGCCCGGCGGAGCCGAAATTGATGTCGCCTGGCTTGGCCTTGGCCATTGCAAGAAATTCCTGGACGGATTTCGCTGGGAATGCCGGGTTCACCACAAGCGCCAGCGGCAGGTCGACGAGGATGATGACCGGCTGCAGTTCCTTGGCCGGGTCGTAGGCGAGTTTGGGGTATAGCGCATGCGCGGCATGGATCCCGATGGTCCCGAGCAGCAGCGTGTAGCCGTCGGGCGGGGCTTTCGCGACGAACTCGGCGCCGAGGTGGCCGCCCGCGCCGGGCTTATTGTCTACGACAATCTGCTGGCCGTATTGCGGCGAGAGGTACTGCGACACCAGCCGGGCGAGGATCGAAGTCGAGCCCGCGGCGGCGAAGGGCACTACGAGGTGGATGAGCTTATCCGGGTATTTCTGGGCGGTGGCGCTTCCGGAGAACGCGACCGCGAGGCCGAGCAGGGCCGCTTGGAGGAGCGTGCGGCGGCGGAGGGTGCGGAACGGCATAGATGTGCTCCTTGGAATTGTATCGAATTTCGATACAGATTACCTACAACTGTATCTTATTCGTCCAGGCGTCGGAGCGTCAACGCCGCCGGCGAATCAGCGCCCCTTGATCGTCGGATTCCACTTTTTCATCCAGCCGAAGCTCTCGAGCGTCGTCGTCGAGGGCTCGTAATCGCAGCCGATCCAGCCCTGGTAGCCGGCCTCCTCGATTACGCCGAGAACATGGTCGTAGTTGATTTCGCCTGTGCCGGGCTCGGCGCGGCTCGGCACGTCCGCAACCTGCATGTGCCAGATGAGCGGCATAGCTTTGCGGATCGTGTTGGTGAGGTCGCCTTCCATGAGCTGCGCCTGGTACACGTCGTATTCGATGCCGAGGTTGTCGGCGCCTACGTCGCGGATGATGTCGACGGCCTGGTCGGTTTTTGTGAGGAACACCCCGGGTGAGTTGTATGTGTTGACCGGCTCGATCACGAGGCGCATGCCGTGCTTTTTCAGTTCGCCCGCCGCATAGCGCAGGTTGCTGACGAAGAGTTCCCTGATTTCGTCCTTGTCTGCGTCTTTCGGCGGGATGCCGCCAAGCAGGTTGATGAGCTTGCAGTCGAGTGCGAGCGCGTAGTCGATGGTGGTGGCGACGCCTTCGCGCAGTTCCTTCTCGCGGCCGGGCAGGCACCCGAGTCCTCGCTCGCCACCCTTCCAGTCGCCCGCCGGCATGTTGAAGAGTACGGGCTTCAGGCCGCTGTCTTTCACGGCGGCGACGACTTCGGCCTTTGGATACGCGAAGGGGTCCTTGAATTCGCAGCCCTTGAATCCCGCCTTTGCGGCGAGCGAGAACCGCTCGAGAAAGCCGACCTCGTTGAACAACATGGTGAGGTTGGCGGTGAATTTAAGCATGGCGTGCTCCGGGGAGGGGATGGCGCGAGTCTGCCTGCGACGCCGGAACTCAGGCAAGCCGCGGGGCCGCCTGTTTCACTACGGTCTGACTTCAGCCGGCGCGCAGCTCGAGCCCGCGATGCAGCTGCTCGGCGGCGATCATGAGCTTGGGCAGCATCGTATTGAGCGCGATCTCCTTCGTCATGCGGAGCGAATTCACGCTGATGTTGAGCGCCGCGCACACGCGGCCTTCGTGATCGTTCACGGGTACCGAAAGGCCGCAGATATGTTCTTCGAGCTCGCCTTGGATCCAGGACCATCCTTGCTCGCGGTCCTGGCTGATGACCTCCCTCAACGCCTGCCGGTCGGTGAGCGTGCGCTCGGTGTATTTCTGCAGGTTGGCGCGCTCGAAGTATTCGTCGAGTTCACGCTCCGGCAAGCCGCCGAGCAGCACGCGCCCCATTGAGGTGACGTACGCGGGCAGGCGGGTGCCGACGACCGACCCGCCGCTGACGACGGAGCGTACGGAGTTGCGGATCACGTAAACGATCTCGGTGCCATCGAGCACCGCGAGCGTACAAGTCTCCTGCACGTCGCCGACGAGTTGGCCGAGGATGGGATGGGCGTAACCCCAGAAGGGCGACGACGACGTGTACGCGTAACCCAGCCGCAGGATCTTCGGCGTGAGGAAAAACAGGCGCTCCTGGTGACCGGCGAACCCGAGCTGCTCAAGGGTGTAGAGCAAGCGCCGGGCCCCGGCCCGCGTGAGGCCGGCCCGCTGGGCGACCTGCGAGAGCGTCATGCGCTCGTGGCCTTCGCCGAAGGCCATGATCACGAGCAGGCCGCGGGCAAACGCCTCGACGAACTGGCCGCCGGACTCGCGCGCGGTGATCGGGAAGCCGGGATGGGGTGTCACGCGGCCGCCCTCTCGATGAGCGCATCGACGATGATCGTGTCTTCGATCCGCGCGCCGGCCATGACCGGATTGAGGTCGATGGACGCGATCGAACCGCCGGCGCTTTCGATCAGCGCGCCAAGCCGCACGGCGAGTTTTGCCAGTGCGCCGAGCGCTATCGGGGGCTCCCCCCTCACGCCCGCGAACAACGGCGCAATGCGCAAGGTGTGCAGGCGCTCGAGCACCTCTTCTTCGCCGAACGGATAGCGCAGGAGGACGATGTCGGGCAGGGCCTCGACGTACTTTCCGCCGTCGCCGAGCATGACGAGCGTGCCGAAGCGGGCATCAACGCGTGCGCCGACGACGAACTCGTGCTGGGCGCGACGCATGGGCGCGACGATGACCGCGCCGTCCACGACCTTCGCAGCCGCAAGCTTCTGGACGATGTCTTCGAACGCTCCCATCGTTTCGGCCGGTGTCCTGCAATTGAGGTGCACCATGCCGTGCTCGGATTTGTGCGGGATCGCAGCCGAGCAGGCCTTGACCGCGACCGGCTTGCCGAGCGCCTCGAAAGCAGCGAGGGCTTCCTTGGCGGTGCGGCACAACCGGAAGGGCACGGCCGGGAAGCCGTGCTCGGCCAGCAGGCCCAGGCTGTCGGCTTCGGACAGGAACCGGTTCGTGCCCACCGGGAGCGACACGGGCGGAAATGCAGCCGCTTTCGGTGTCGGCCGTTGCATGAGTTCGCCGTGATGGACGAATTGCCCGAGCGCCGAAACCGCATCGATGTCGTGGGCGAAGGCGGCAAGGCCGGCATCACGGAACGCCTGCGCGGTCGAATCGAGCGGCGCTGCGACTGCGAGAGGCCGGCCCGTCTGCTTCACATAGTCCGCGCAGTCGCGAACGAATTGGGGCACGTCGTAGCCGGCGCCCGAAGCCGAAAGGCTGACGAACACGGCGTCGGTCGCATCGCGCCGCGCGAGGACGGGCAGGATGTCGCTGAACATGCGGTTGTTGGTCAGGAGCGCCGCGGTAAGGTCGATCGGGTTGCCGGACGAGCCGAAGTCCGGCAGCGCCGCACGTAACTCGGCGCGCGTTGCGTCATCGAATTGCGCCAGTGTCAGGCCGTGCTTCTCCGCCGCATCGGCAGCCATCACGCAGGACGCGCCGGAGTTGCTGATGGCGACGAGCCGCCGGCCGGCGGGTTTCCAACCTTTCAGGTATAGGTCGGCGGCGTTTACGAGGCTGCGGATGTCCGGCACGCGATAGATGCCGTGCTGGCGAAAGAACGCATCCACGACACGGTCCTCCGTCGCAAGCGCACCCGTGTGCGAATTTGCGGCGGCCGCGCCGCGCGCCGACACGCCGGCCTTGAGCGCCACGATGGGAAGGCCGCGCTCGCGCGCCACCAGCGCCGCCTGCGCGAGACGGGCCGGATCGGCAATCGCTTCAAGATAAAGAAGCAGCAGTTTCACTTCCGGATCGAGCGCGACGGCGAGCGCAAAATCGGCCACCGTCAGATCGCTCTCGTTGCCGGTCGCGTGCGTGTGGCGCACGCCGATGCCTTGCTTGCGAAGGAACGCGTAGGGCACGACGCTCATGGCGCCCGACTGGCTCACGATGCCGACCGGCCCATCCTGCGGCTTGAATTCGCTCAGGATGGTCGAGAACGTCGCGATCGCGCCTGTCTTGAAGTTCGCGATGCCCTGCGTGTTCGGACCGACGATGCGCATCCCCGCCGCGCGCGCGGTGCGCACCATCTCGTCCTGCGCTTTCTTGCCGGCTTCCCCCATCTCGCCAAAGCCGGAGGTGATGACCACAACGACTTTGACGCCGCGGTTTGCGCAAGCGGCGACCGCCGAGACCGCACCCAAGCCAGGCACCGCGACGATCGCAAGGTCCGGCGCCTCAGGCACCGCACCGATATCCGGATACGCCTTTAGGCCCTGGATCTCCGCGCGATTGGGGTTGATCGGAAAAATGCGGCCCTTGTACTGGGCGCGCTGCATGTACTTGATCGGCCGGCCGCCGATCTTTTCCGGGTTCTCCGAGGCGCCAATGATGGCGACCGACTTCGGGTCGAGCGCGGCCGAAAGGCGGTCCTCCGGGGAAAAGTGTTCAACCATGTGTACTTTCAGTCCGCCTTCGCGCCGGAAGCCACCACCACCTTGCGCCACTTCTGCGATTCGGCAGCTACGTAGGTTGCAAAGTGCTCCGGCGAGTCCGCAATGATCGCCAGACCTTGCGCCTCGAGCTTCTGGGCGTTCTGCGCGTCCTTGAGCGCCTTCCCGAACTCGGCGTTCAGCCGGTCGACGACCGGCTTGGGCATCCCGGCCGGGCCGACCACGCCGAACCACGCGGTGGCTTCATATCCCGGCACGCCGGATTCATCCATCGTGGGAATTTCCGGCGCGAGCGGAGTGCGTTTGAGGCTTGTGACCGCCAGCCCTTTCAGCTGCCCATTCTTCACGCGCGGCAAGGCCGTCGGGAGGTTGTCGAACATGATCTGCACCTGCCCCGCGAGCAGGTCCTGCAAGGCGGGCGCGCTGCCTTTGTACGGCACATGCGTGGCCTGCACGTTAACCGCCATCTTGAACATTTCGCCGCAGAGGTGGCCTGTGGTGCCGGTGCCCATCGACGCAAAGTTGATTGCGTCGGGCTTCACTTTCGCGAGCGCAACCAGGTCTCTGACGCTCGAGGCGGGCACCGAGTTGTTGACCAGCAGCATGTTCGGCACCGAGCCCGTGTTGATGATCGGCACGATCTCCTTGTCGGCATCGAACCCCATGTCCTTGTAGATCCACTTGTTGATCGCAAGGACGCCGACCGGCGCCATGAGCAGCGTGTGGCCGTCGGGCTTGGACTTCGCGACCAGCGCCGCGCCCAGGTTGCCGCCTGCGCCGGGCTTGTTCTCCACGACGACGGGTTGCCCGAGCGTTTCGCTGAGCTTGGGCGTCAGCGTGCGCGCGATGATGTCGTTGGTGCCTCCGGGCTGGTAGGGCACGATGATCGTGATCTGGCGGGACGGAAAGGCCTGCGCGTGCGCGAGGCACGGCACGGCGAGCAGCACGGCCGCGGCTAGGGAACGCACCTTCATTTCGATACCCTCTTCATAGGATGGAGTGGAGACGACACTCAGCTCGTGCGCGCGTAATTCACTTCGGTGCAGACGTTGAGCACTGCCTGGCGCTTCTCGTTCTTCACTGCGTTCAGCGCGCGCTTGAGGGCGGACAGCATGTCGCCCGGGTCCTCTACGCGCTCGCCGTAGCCGCCGCTGGCCCGCACGATCTCCTCGAATCGCGGGGAGGGCTCGAGGACGGAGAAGGGCGGCTTCTCGGCCTTGGCCGCATGGCCTTTGGGATACATGCTGAGCGTTGCGCGGTGCACGGCGCCCCAGCGGGCATTGTTGTTGATCACGTACAACACCGGCAGCGCATGCGCTTCGCCGACGAAATGCGTCGGGGTGGGATTGCCGAACATGTAGGCGCCATCGCCGATCGCGCAGATGACGGTTGCATCCGGCCGCCCGAGTTTGGCGCCGAGCGCCGCGCCCATGGCCCAGCCCAGGCCGCCGGAGGGCGGGTGCGAGAAATAGCGTCCGGGCTCGTTGATCGTGAGCTCTTCGAGCACCAGCGGGTACTCGTTGATGATGATCGTGTTGTGGTCGGCCACGGCGTTGATGCAATGGGTCATCCACTTCGTGGAAATCTGCCCGGAGGTCGGATTCGTTCCCCGGGGCATGCGCATGCGCAGGCGGAAGTCGGCCGACTGCTGGGAGACCGCCGCACGGCGCGCGGCGATTTTCGTCGCCGCGCCCGCATGGCGTTCCGTGCGCTGGGACAAGCGGTCGAGCGTCGGGGCGAGGCTGCCGGCAAGCGCGATGTCGGTCCTGAATCCGCGCAGAGGGTAGCGCGCAAAGAGTGGGTCCGTCCCGAGGTGCACGATCGTGCAGGCCGGGTTGAGCTTCGCGGTATCCGGGATCCACGGCACGTCGCTGTCGATCACGAGGATCAGGTCGGCATCGGGAATCATGCCGTGCGGGTCGTACCCGCAATTCATCGGGTGCTCAGTCGGCAGCGCAAGATACCGCGGCCGGTACTGGATGACGGGAATCGCGTAGGTCTCGGCCAGCCGCGTGAGGGCCTGCGACGATTCGACCGTGCGCCCGCCGTTCGAGGTGATGATCAGCGGGGTCTTCGCGGCGCCGAGCAGCTTCGCGACCTCGTCCAGCGTTTCGGGGTCGGCCGAGGGCGGGCTCATCGGCGAGATGGTCGTGCGCTTGCCGATCTTGGTGTCGCCCATGCTTGAAGCCAGCACTTCGCGCGGCAACGTGAGGTACACGGGTCCGCACGGTTCGCTCTTTGCAATCGCCAGCGCGCGGTCGACGACCGACTCGATCTGCGAGGAGTGCCGCAGCTCGTAGTCCCATTTCATGAATTCGCGGAGCATGCCGCCCTGGTCGAACTGTTCCTGCGCCCAGTTGATGTAGTTGTTGCGCGAGCCGAGCTGGCCGCCTTCGGTGATCGGCGTGCGGCCGGCGGTGAACAGGATAGGAATGTTCTGGCGCGCCGCGTTGAAGAGGCCATTGATCGAGTTCGCGGTCCCGAGCCCCACGTGGACCATCATGGCCTGGGGTCGCCCGGTAACCATGTAATAGCCATGGGCCATCGCGACGCCCACGTTTTCGTGCGGGACGATGATCGGTTCCGGCATTTGCCAACCGAGTTCGCGCCCCTTGGCCAGGGCCTCCACCAACGGCGGGAAGTCGGTACCCGAGTTGCCGAAAAGATAGTCGACGTCACGCGACGCGAGCAGGGCGAGGTAGGCCTCTGCAGTTGTTTCGGGCTTGAATTCAACGGATTGGCCAGCCTTCATGGGCGATTCTCCGGATCGGTCGGGGCGTTCGATGTAAGAACAGTTGTTTGGACAATGAACCAATGCTACGCGGACTCGACCCTCGGTCAATCGCTTATGCGAAACACCAATCCTGTTTTGTCAAACTGAGTTTGTCGCTTACAATTGGCCAATGAATAGTGCGGAGCGGTTGGTTGAGATCTTCGGGAGCCAGGCGGACGTCGCGCGTGCCTTCCAGCTCGACCGGTCGGTAGTCAACAACTGGGTGAAGACCGGGTATGTGCCGGCGCGATGGGCCATGGAAGTCGAGCAACTGACCGGCGGAAGGATCCTCGCCGTCGAAGTGCTTAACGATGCCGCCGCGAGAAAGCCTGTACGAGTGAAGTCACGGCCCGACGATTTCGCCGGCGCCGTTTTCGGGAGCGATGCGATGTCCAAATTTGCGCCAACCAAGCGAATCCAGTCTTTCCACCCGCCGCAACGCACGCTGATGGGCCCCGGTCCGACGGAGATCCATCCGCGCGTGCTCACGACGATGAGCCAGCCGGCCATCGGTTACCTCGATCCGATCTTCGTCGAGATGATGGAAGAGCTGAAGTCGCTGCTGCGCTACGCCTACCAGACGAAGAACCCGCTCACGTTTCCGGTCTCGGGACCGGGGTCGGTCGGCATGGAGTACTGCTTCGTCAACATGGTGGCCCCGGGCGACAAGGTCGTCGTCTGCCGGAACGGCGTGTTCGGCGGGCGCATGATCGAGAACGTGGAGCGTGCGGGCGGCGTGGCCGTCGTGGTCGAAGATGCCTGGGGCGAGCCGGTCACACCTCAAAAACTCGAAGACGCGCTCAAAGCTAATCGCGACGCGAAGGTCGTGGCGTTCGTGCACGCAGAAACCTCGACGGGCGTCCAGTCGGATGCCAAGACCCTCGTCGAGATAGCGCACCGCTACAACGCGCTGACCATTGTGGATGCGGTGACATCACTGGGCGGCACACCGGTGCTCGTTGACGAGTGGGGCATCGACGCAATCTATTCAGCCAGCCAGAAGTGTCTGTCCTGTACGCCGGGCCTGTCGCCGGTGTCGTTCTCGGAGCAGGTGGTCGAGCGGGTCAAGGCGCGCAAGGACAAGATCCACAGCTGGTTCATGGACATGAACCTGCTGCTCGGTTATTGGGGCGCGACCACGCGCACGTATCACCATACGGCGCCGACGAATTCACTCTTCGCGCTGCACGAAGCGCTGCTCTTGATCCGCGAAGAAGGCCTGGAGAACGCCTGGGCGCGCGCGACGCGCCACCACATGGCGCTTAAGGCCGGGCTCGAGGCGATGGGCATGAAATTCCTCGTGAACGAGAAATACCAGCTGCCGCAGATGAATGCGGTGCTGTGTCCCGAGGGCGTGAACGAAGCGGAGGTGAGGAAGCGGCTGCTCAACGAATTCAACCTCGAGATCGGTGCCGGCCTCGGACCTCTGGCGGGCAAGATCTGGCGCTTCGGGCTCATGGGCTATTCGTGCCGCCCCGAAAACGTCATGGTCTGCCTGTCGGCACTCGGTTCAGTGCTGGTCGACATGGGCCTGCCGATCCATATCGGCGACGCCGAATCCGCCGCGCATGGCGCCTACGCGCAGATGCATGTGAAGGACGCTCAGAGAAAGAAGAAGGCGGCTTAAAGTATTGGGCGCCTTCGCGCCCAATGCCAGCATCCGTTATTCGGCGCGGATGTTGGCTTCGCGCACGATCTGCGTCCACCGCGGCACTTCGTCGGCGATGAGGTCGCCGAGGCGCTTGGGCGATCCCGCGGTCGCGATCACGCCGAAATTGACGAACCGCTGCTGCAGGTCGGGCAGCGCCACGGCCTTGCTGACC
This sequence comes from Pseudomonadota bacterium, assembly GCA_025352885.1. Taxonomy (GTDB): domain Bacteria; phylum Pseudomonadota; class Gammaproteobacteria; order Burkholderiales; family SG8-39; genus SZAS-79. Next base: position 40,545 of record JANXRZ010000261.1, read on the forward strand.
GCGTCGTTGAGCTTTGAAACTACCTCAGCGGGCGTGCCAGCCGGCGCTAGCAACCCGAACCAGATTTCCACCTTGTAGCCGGGCAGTACGCTCGAGACGATCGGCGCACCCGGTGCAAGCGGCGAAGGCTCGGGCGTCGAAACCCCGAGCAGCTTGAGCTTGCCGGCGGTGATGTAGCCGTTCATCGCGGAGGAAGACGTCGTAATCAGCACTTTCACTTCGCCGGTCATTACGGCGTTCGACGTGGGCGCCTGTCCCTTGTAGGGGATATGGATCATCTTGATGCCGGCCATGCGCGCAAACAGTTCGCTCGCAAGGTGGCCGAGTGACCCAATGCCGGCGGAGGCATATTCAAGGCCGTTGGGCTGCGAGCGCGCATAGTCGATAAAGCTCTTAAGGTCGTTCGAGGGAACCGCCGCATTCACGACAACGAACAAGGGCGCGGTCGAAACAAGCGAGACGGGCGCGAAATCCTTGAGCCCGTCGTACCCCGCATCCTTGACCAGCAGCGGCGTGGTGCTGGAGGGGCCGTTGTTCGAGAACAGCAGCGTGTAGCCATCGGCCAGTGAGCGCGCAACTTCTCGCGCCCCGATCGCGCCGGCGGCCCCGGGCTTGTTGTCGACGATGACGGGCTGGCCGAGCGTCTTCTGGATGGGCTCCTGTAGCGCGCGGGCCATGAGGTCGGTGGTGCCGCCGGCCGGATAGGGCACGACGATTCTGATGGGCTTCGCGGGAAAGCCCTGCGCTTGCGCGGCCGCGCAGAAAGAAAAACCTGCAACAGCGGCCAGCATCCTGAATTTCACGACCATGTTGCCTCCATTTTTTTAAGTACGACCCAGCCAAGCGGCAATGACTTTTGCATTGCTCGCGCCCAGCCGGTCAATCTCAACTCTCACCTGCGCCTGCGAATTGCGCATCTTGAAGGCCGGATTCGGCGAGAGGAACTCTCCGGCGCCGTCCCGGACTGTGCCGAAAGATCCGCGTGTCTTGACCGCCTCGCTTTCCATTGCTTCGCCGACCGTCTGGTAACGCGAACAGGGCACGCCCCCCTCCAGCATCGCTTGCTCGCACTCGTCCACGCTCCGCTCCCCTGCCCACTGGTCGAGCATGTCCATGAGGATTTCCCAGTTGCGCGCACGCTCGATGCCCATGAAGCGGGGGTCGACCGTCCACTCCGGGTGGCCGCACACCTTGGCCATGTCGTGGAAGTTGGCCGGTGAGATCGGGGCGACGATCAGAAAGCCGTCGCGCGCCTTGATAGGCCGGTACAGGGGCCGCTGGAATTTTGCAGGGAACTGCGCCTCCTGGCATTCGTAGACGAGCAGTCCGAGCATGCTGTCCATAAGCGCGACGTCGACGTACTCGCCCTCGCCTGTGCGCTCCCTCTTGACGAGCGCCGCGCTGATCCCGCCAAACGCGAGCGAACCCGAGAGGACATCCGCGATGAAAATGCCGCTTTTGAGCGGACGTTCGACGCCGCTCTGGTATGCCATGGTGGCCATCTCGTAGCCGCACGCTGCATGCATGATCGGTGCGTAGGCGGGCAGTCCGGCGGACGACCCCACTTGGCCGTAGCCGGAAATCGAGCAATAGACGACGCGCGGATTGAGGGCGGCGATCGTGTCGTAGTCCAGGCCGAGGCGCTTCATGACGCCGGGCCGGAAATTCTCGACGATGACATCGGCCCTCGCTGCAAGGTCCAGCGCGAGCTGATTGCCCTCTGGTGTCTTGAGGTCGAGGGCGACGCTCTTCTTCCCGGAATTGAGGCTGCCGAAATAGGCGCTGTGGGCGGTGCCGTCTTCGGCCTTTCGCAGCGGCTCGCGCCCCCGCATGTAGTCGCCCTCGAGCGGCTCGACCTTCACGACGTCGGCGCCGAGATCTGAAAGCAGGCGGGCACAGTAGGGACCCGCGACCATCGCCGAAAAATCCAGTACCCGGAGGCCTTCCAGCGTTCCGCTCATTTGCGCTTGTCCTTGGACACGGCTTCGTAGAGGGCAAGGTGAAACCGTTGGAGGCGCTTGAGCATGGAGGCCATTTCCTTGGCGGCGGCTTCGCCGTCTTTTACGCGCAACGCGGCCAGCAAGCGCTTGCGGGAAGGCATCACGTACGGATTGGGCTGGTAGCCGACCGCTTCAACGAAGTGGCGAGTCATCTCCATGAGCGCATCGGTGAGGATGATGAGCACCGGATTCTTGGCCGCACGCGCGAGCAGCGAGTGAAATGCGTAGTGGATTTCGGCCCGACGGCCAAGGTCGCCGGCCTTGGTGGCCGCTTCAGCTTCCGCCACGTTGGCTTCGAGCGCCTTGAGGTCGGTGGCGGTGCGCCGTGCGCAGGCAAGGCGCGCCACTTCGGTCCCGATGAGGATGCGCGCTTCCGTGAGATGCTCCGGGCGGATGTTGCCCAGGCGGTACAGATCCGAGAGGCCGGCGACCACCGCGTCTCCGCCGCCTTCGCGGATGAAAGCCCCGCCGGTCGCGCCTTTCTTCAGCTCGAGCAGGCCGGAGAGTTCTAACGACCGCAATGCTTCCCTCAGCGTGTTGCGGGACACGCCGAACTGGTCGGCCAAATCGCGTTCCGGCGGCAGGCGGTCGCCAGTCTTGAGCGCCTGGCGCGCGAGCTGGTCGCGAATCTGCGAGGTGATTTCCTCGAACGCCCGGCGCGTGGCCACTGGTTGAAATGCGGGCCGGAACGCCGTCCCGGCCATCAGTGCATCCCGAGAAGATGGCGGGAAATGATCACGCGCTGGATTTGGTTGGTGCCTTCGAAGATCTGGTTGATCTTGGCATCGCGCATGAAGCGCTCGACCCCGACGTCTTTCATGTAGCCCGCGCCCCCGAAGATCTGCACGGCGTCCGTCGTGACTTTCATCGCCGTGTCGCTGGCGAAGCACTTGGCCATGGAAGCCATCTCAGACAGCCTTGAAAAATCGCCCGCATCCACCTGGCGCGCGCATTCATACACGAGCGCGCGAGCCGCCTCGATCTGGATGGCCATGTCGGCCAGCATGAACTGCAGGCCCTGAAACTGCCCGATGGCGCGGCCGAACTGCTTGCGGTCCTTCGCGTGCTGCAAGGCGAGGTCGAGCGCGCCCTGGGCGACGCCTACCGACGCCGCGCCGACGGTCGGCCGGTTCATGTCGAGGATCCGCATGCAGGTCGTGAAGCCCTTGCCTTCCTCGCAAATCATGTTCTCTTCGGGGATGCGCACGTCGTCGAAAAAAATCTGCACGTTCGGCACGCCGTTGAGCCCCATCTTCTTTTCGTTCTTGCCGACCCGGAACCCGGGGCTCTTCGTGTCCATCAGGAAGCAGCTGATGCCCTGGAAGCCTTTTTCACCGCTCGTTCGCGCGAAGACGAGGATCCAGTGCGCCATGTTGCCCCAGGTGATGTAGCACTTCTGGCCGTTGAGGATCCAGCTCGCGCCATCCTTCTTCGCGCGCGATTTCATCGAGGCGACGTCCGACCCGGACTCCGGCTCGGTCATGGCAACAGCGGTCCACATCCGGCCCTTGGCGGCCTCGGGCAGCCAGCGCTGCTTCTGCTCTTCAGTCCCGAAGTGGAGCAGCGGCAGAATCACGCCGATCGAATTCATCCCGGCGATCAGCGCGCAGGCCTCCGACACCCGGGAGATCTCCTCACGCGCCATGCAGACGGAAGTGAGATCGCCTCCCGGGCCGCCGTACTCTTCCGGCACCCAGAGCTGCATGAGGCCCATGTCGCCGAAGAGATGGAAGATGCGCTCGGGGATCTTGTCGGTCGCGTCGATTTCCGCGGCGATGGGGCGGATCTCCTTGTCGACCATGCGGCGGATGGCCTCGCGCATGGCGAGCTGGGTGTCGTTGAAATACGGCATGTGAGGCTTCTCCGGACTTGATTTCAATGGTTCAACCAATTATAGTCGTCAGATCATAATTCGTGTCAAGCGACCTCATGAGCGATTACTCCAAGTACCAGTGCCTCAAGATCGAAAAGGCCGGCAAGCTGGCCACGGTTACCCTCGATCGCGCCGCCACCCGCAACCAGATCGACAGGCAGTTCCACCACGAGCTGCAGGACATCTGGCGCGACCTGGCGGAGGACACCGAAATCAACGCCGTGCTGCTCACGGGCAGCGGCAAGTATTTCAGCGTCGGCGGCAACGTGAAAGGCATGACGGAGCGGCCCGGTGGCGACGTGTTTGCCGAGGGCGAGATGATCGAGCCGCGCAGCGCGCGCAAGATCGTCAACAACATCCTCGACTGCGAGCTGCCGATCATTTGCGCGATCAATGGCGATTGCATCGGACTGGCCGCGACGGTCGCCCTCTTCTGCGACATCACCGTCTGCGCCGAGGACGCGCGCATCGCCGACCCGCACGTGAAGATCGGGCTCGTTGCGGGAGACGGCGGCGCAGTGATCTGGCCGATGCTGGTCGGTCCGAACCGCGCAAAGGAGTTCCTCATGCGCGGCAACCTCATTACCGGCCGGGATGCGGAAAAGATGGGACTGGTGAACTACTCGCTGCCGCGCGAACAGGTACTTGAAAAAGCCCGCGCCCTCGCACAGGAACTCGCGGACGGCCCGACGTGGGCGATCCGCTGGACCAAGCTGGCGGTCAACAAGGCGATCAAGGACAAGGTCAACCTCATCATGGACGCGTCATTCGCGCTCGAGATGGCCACCTTCCAGACCGAGGACCATCGCGAGGCAGTGCGCTCCTTCGCCGAGAAGCGCAAACCAAACTTCACCGGGCGCTAGAGTGCGCGGACGATCATGACCGCGCCCAGCAGGCAGAAGACCGTATAGAGCGCCCGCTGGAAGACCGCGGGCTGCATCCGGTTCCTGAGCGCCGTGCCGACGAACAGGCCCACGAATGCGGCACCGGTTGCGATCGCAAGGCTCGCAAGATCTGCTGAAATCGTCGCGACACCCGTGTGGCCCAGCCGGATCGTTAGGGCCAGCGTGGCGATCATGAAAGTCAGGCCCAGCGCCTGGATGAGTTCCGCGCTCGACAGCCGCAGGGTCTGCAGATAGGGCACCAGCGGCATGACGAATACGCCGGTCGAGGCGGCCAGTAATCCAGACAGCGCGCCTGCAACGCCTCCTGCCAGCATCGGATGCGCACGCATGTCCGGGAGCGAAGGCTTGGTCAGGCCCCACGCCCCGTAGACGAGCAGCACCGTTCCGAGCAGCAGTCTCGCGCCTTCGCCCAAACCGGCGAGGCCCGCAAACGGACTGAATATGGTGCCGCCGACCAGCCCCAGCCACATCGGCCAGATGCGGCGGGCAAGCGACTTCGCGTGCGGCCCTATGCATTGCGTGACGTTCGTCGCAAGCGAGGGCAGGACCATGAGCGTCGCCGCGGCGGCCGGCGGCATGAAGAGCCCGAGCAGCGCCATTGAAAGCGTCGGCAATCCCATGCCCGACACGCCTTTGACGGCGCCCGCGGCAAGGAACACGAGTCCGACGAGACCGCCCAATGTCGCTTCCATAATGCATGGTCGCCAAACGGGCAGAAGACGTCCATCGCACATCGGCTGAGGTATCCTTCGGAAAATCCGAAGGATCGTTCCAATGGCACGAGTACGGCCGGCGCACACCTACCGCATCGATCCCTATGACCTCCGGCTTTTCGCAGCCATTGTCGAGGGCGGATCGATCACCGCCGGTGCGCGTGAGATTCACCTGTCGCTGGCCGCCGCGAGCAGCCGGCTCCAAGGCCTTGAGCATGCGATCGGTGCCCCACTCCTGCATCGCTCGAAGAAGGGCGTAACGCTGACCGACGCGGGCCGCACGATGCTCCAGCATGCGGGCCGCCTGCAGCGCGGGATGGAAGCATTGCATGCGGACATGGCTGGCCATGCGCATGGCGTGCGAAGCACTGTGCGCCTGTTATGTAATACCGCCGCGCTCGCCGAGCACTTGCCGCGGCTGATCGGCCCCTTCCTGGCTGAGCACCAAGACCTCGACCTGGACCTTCGCGAACTCGACAGCCAGGACGTGCTTGCCGCAATGCGCCAGGAACGCGCCGATATCGGGATCGTTGCCGATTATGTCGATACGCAAGGCTTGCTCACGCGTCCGTTTCGCGACGATCCCCTCGTCGCTCTGGTGCCCGATACGGGGAGTCGCATGCCCAGGGGAAAAATCGAATTCGCCGACCTGTTGAAGCAATCCTTTGTCGGCCTATCTGCGGACAGTGCGCTCAGCCGGTTTCTCCAGAAGCAGGCCCTGAACCACGGGCGGGGACTGCATCACCGCGCGCGCGTGCGCACGCTCGACGCAGTCGTCGACCTGGTGGGTGAAGGTGTGGGGGTGGCCGTCGTGCCGCGCGTAACGGCTGTTCGGTTGGCGTCTGAAAAGGTGGCCGTACGCGACCTGTCCGCCGTGTGGGCGAAACGCCGATTGTTGCTTTGTACCGCCGGAGAAGTCCCGGCAGGTAGCGGTGCGGACGCACTCCTGCGATATCTCGCCGACCCGAAGAACAGGGGCACGGACTAAAGCCCCAGCCGCTGCCAGATCGTGC
>JANXRZ010000270.1 GCA_025352885.1 Pseudomonadota bacterium
GCGCCGACGTCGGCGCCCTTGGTGAAGATGCCGCCGCCAAGGCGCGCGAAGATCGAAATCAGGGACGAGCCGAAGGCAAGGCCGATCAACGGCTGCAGGACGGTGTGCAGGTCAACGGTCTTGCCCATGCCGTGCGGGGCGGAATTGAGCAGCACCGCGAAGAATCCGGCCACCCCGAGCAGGCCCAGGCCCACCACCAGCATTCCGGTGATCGCACCGCCGCGGAACGCGACGTTGAGCGCGGCGTCGATTCCCTGCGTGGCCGCCTGCGCGGTGCGCACGTTGGCGCGCACCGAGACGTTCATGCCGATGTAGCCCGCCAAGCCGGAAAGGACCGCGCCAAGCGCAAACCCGACCGCGGTCGACCAGCCCAGGCCCGGCACCAGGCCGATGATCAGGAACAGCACCACGCCCGCGACCGCGATGGTCGAGTACTGCCGGTTCAGGTAAGCCTTGGCGCCCTGCTGGATGGCCGCCGCGATCTCCTGCATGCGCGCATTGCCCGCCGGCAGCGACACGATCCACTTTGCGGAGATGGCGCCGTATCCGATGGCGATGAGCGCGCAGACAAGCGCGAAGACGATCTGTTGCATGGCTTACTCCCCTTGTTTGCCGAACCGCTTAGTTGCTGACTGAATTGCAGGCTGGGAGGCCCGCAAGAAAGTCGCGAATTCTAGCAGGAAATCATGAGGTTTCGCATCACCTCAGGGCCTCGAAAGCCCTTGTTTTGATTGCCTCCACCGAGCCGATGCCGGAGATCCTGAAGTACTTCGGGGCGCGCGCGTCACCGCTTGCGGTCCACTTGCTGTAGTACTCGACCAGCGCCTGGGTCTGCGAGTGGTAAACGTCGAGCCTTTTCTTGACGGTGGCCTCCTCGTCGTCAACGCGCTGGACAAGGGGCTCGCCCGTGACGTCGTCCTTGCCCGCGGATTTCGGCGGGTTGAACTTGACGTGGTACGAGCGGCCCGAGGCCAGGTGCACGCGGCGGCCGCTCATGCGCAGCACGATGTCCTCGTCGGGCACGTCGATCTCCAGCACGAAATCGAGGGTCACGCCGGCGTCCTTCATTGCGTCGGCCTGCGGAATCGTGCGCGGGAAACCGTCGAAGAGGTAACCCTTGCCGCAGTCCGGCTCCTTGAGACGCTCTTTTACGAGGCCGATGATGATGTCATCGGAAACCAGCGCGCCCGAGTCCATGACTTTTTTCGCCGCCAGGCCAAGGGGGGTGCTCGCCTTGACCGCCGCGCGCAGCATGTCGCCGGTGGAAATCTGCGGGATGGCGAACTTTTCCTTGATGAACGTGGCCTGCGTGCCTTTTCCGGCACCCGGCGGGCCGAGCAGTATGAGTCGCATCCGTTGCCTCCCCTTGGTTCGTCTCAGCCGCGTTTTTTCTTCTGCCTGCTAACGCCGCTGAACCCGAGTGTACGCACTTTCTCGAGGTCTTCGGGCGTGTCCACCCCGGGAGGCGACGCGGTTTCGCTGATCATGACCGCGATCCGGTACCCATGCCAAAGGACGCGCAACTGTTCCAGCGCCTCGAATTCCTCGAGCGGGCTGGGCGCGAGCCCGGCGTATTTTTTCAGGAACCCGGCGCGGTACGCGTAGAGGCCGATGTGCCTGTAGCAGGGCAGGCCGTCGGGGGCGTCCCGCGGACCCGCACCGGCCCATGCGTCCCGCGCAAAAGGGATCGGCGCGCGGCTGAAGTACAGCGCAAAGCCGCGCGCATCCAGCACGACCTTGTTCACATTGGTGCTGAAGACTTCCTCCGCGAGACGGATCGGATGGCAGGCGGTAGAGACGGCCGCTTCGCCGGCTTTTTCGAGGGTCGCGGCGACACCGGCGATGAGGTGCGGATCGATGAGCGGCTCGTCCCCCTGGACGTTGACTACGATGGCGTCGTCGCCGAGCGCGAGCTTGTGTACGACTTCCGCGATCCGGTCGGTGCCGGTGGCATGGGATGCGCTCGTGGCGATCGATTCGATGCCGTGCGCGCGCAACGCCCGTTCGATTCTCGGATCGTCGGTGGCGACGTACACCGCTTTGGCGCCGCTCTGCGCCGCACGCTCGGCCACCCGCACCACCATGGGCTTTCCGGCGATATCGGCCAGCACCTTGCCGGGAAACCGGCTCGACGCGTAGCGGGCCGGGATCACGACGGTGAACTCGGTCACGCGATTTCTTCCAGCGGATCGAGCTTGCGCGCGTCCTCCTCGAGCATCACCGGTATCCCGTCCTTGATGGGGTAGGCAAGGCGGTCGGCCTTGCATACGAGCTCCTTCGCGTCGCGGCGATGAACGAGCGGCCCCTTGCAGATCGGGCAGACGAGGATTTCAAGCAGCTTTGGATCCACTGGGTTTGCCTCGCAGTTTTTCTTCAAGCAGTGCGCCGAACGCGGGATCGAGCTCGGCGCTTACCGGCAGCACCCACAGCCGTTGCCCTGCGGCCGAAGACGCGTACGACTTGCATTTTACCGCGTCCTTTTCAGTCATCACGACCGGCAGGAGGTCGCCGAAATCGAGATCGGAAGCGGCAAACGCGTGATGATCCGGAAACGGATGCGGCACGACTTCGAGACCGAGCGCCTCGAGGTGGCGGAAAAAGCGCGCCGGATCGCCGATGCCCGCCACCGCATGAACGCGCGTGGAACCGAGCGCAGTCGCCGCCACCGTCCGGCCCGCATCGGCCAGCCTCACAAATTCGCTCCCATCGAGCCGCATCGGATATCCCTTTGCGCCCTCCGTGCCATTCCAGACAACCGCGTCGACCCCTGCCAGGCGTGACACCGGCTCGCGCAAGGGCCCGGCCGGAAACAGGCGGCCGTTGCCGAACCCCCTCGCGTCGACCACTGCGATCTCGACATCGCGGGCGAGCCGATAGTGTTGCAGCCCATCGTCGAGCACGAGCACGTCGCATTCGGGATGCTGGATGCGCAGCGCACGGCACGCCGCCACCCTGTCCGCGCCGACCCACACCGGGCTGCCGGAGCGGCGCGCGAGCAACAAGGGTTCGTCGCCGACCGCCGCAGGATCCGAAGCGATGCTTACTTCGACCGGGGCCAAGCCCAGCTCGGCGTTGCGCCCGCCGTAGCCCCGGCTCACGATGCCGGGCCGCCACCCGCCGGCTTTCAGGTACCCGGCAATCCAGAGCACCAGCGGCGTTTTGCCGCTGCCCCCGGCGTTGATGTTGCCGACGACGATCACCGGGATGCCGATGCGTACCGAGGGGAGCAAGCGGAGGCGATAGAGGGCGCGGCGCGCGAACACGGCCGCACCGAACAGGATCGACAAAGGAGCCAGGATCCGCGTGAGCGCCGACACGCGGTACCAATGGCCCGCAAGGGATTCGTAGGCGATGGGCGGGCCCCGATTGATCCCGGGCGGCCGGTTACTTCGCGGTGCCCTGCGTGGTGAACGTGATCTGCGCGTAGCCAGCGACCCGCGACGCTTCCATGACCCGCACCACCGACTGGTGCGAGGAGAGCGCGTCGGCGCTGATCACGACGATCGGGTCCTTGCGGTCGCCGCCGGCGCGGCGCAGCGCATCAGAGAGCGCGGAGACGGTGGTGAACGTAACCGGCGTCTTGTCGACGACGTACTGGCCGGTGGCGTTCACCAGGACCGTGATTTCGTTGGGCCGCTCGAGCTGCTTCTCCGCGTCCGCGGTGGGCAGGTTGATCTGCAGCTCGGTGTATTTCGAGTAGGTCGTGCTGATCATGAGGAAGATCAGGATCACCATCATCACGTCGATGAGGGGAACCAGGTTGATTTCCGGCTCCTCCCTGACCCGGCCCGGGCGGAATTTCATTTTGCGGGAGGGCCCTTGAAGTCGACGCGCTCGCCGTGCACGATGTCCACCAGCTTGGCCGCAGAGCGTTCCATCTCGACCACGAAGCCGTCGACCTTGCTGCGGAAATGGCGGAAGAAGATCAGCGACGGCACGGCGATGCCGATGCCGAACGCGGTGTTGTAGAGCGCGATCGAGATGCCCTGCGCGAGCTGCTGCGGATTGGTGCCGGTGGGTCCCTGCGAGCCGAAAATCTCGATCATGCCGATGACCGTGCCGAACAACCCGAGCAGCGGCGAAGCCGATGCAATCGTGCCAAGCGTCGTGAGGAAGCGGTCAAGGTCGTGCGCTGCGCTGCCGCCCGCTTCC
>JANXRZ010000037.1 GCA_025352885.1 Pseudomonadota bacterium
GTCAGGTTTGAGCCTGGCCCCTTTTTGTAAGGTTTAAGCGTGGCCCCTTTTCGAATTTAAGTAGAGAGCTCCAGCAGCAAGCCGTTCAACCGCTTGACGAACCCGGCGGGGTCTTCGAGTTCGCCGCCTTCGGCAAGCAGCGCCTGCTCGAACAACAACGCGGCCCAGTCGTCGAAGCGCTTTTCCTCGTGCTTCAGGCGCAGCACGATCGGGTGCGAGGGATTGATCTCCAAGATGGGCGCCGATTCCGGCGCCTTCTGGCCCGCGGCCTTCAGGATTCTTGCGAGATTGCCCCCGATGTCGTTCTCATCGGCGACGAGGCAAGCAGGCGACTCCGTAAGGCGCATCGTGACGCGGACATCCTTGATCCTCGCGCCGAGCGCAGTCTTGATGCGGGTCGTGAGTTCGCCGAACTCCTTGCCTTTTTCCTCGGCTTCCTTCTTCTCCGACTCGTCGCCCAGGTCCAAACCGCCGCGCGCCACCGACGCAAGTTGCTTGCCCTCGAACTCGGGCAGGTTGCCGACCAGCCATTCGTCCACGCGGTCGTGCATCAGCAGGACCTCGATGCCCTTCTTGCGGAACACTTCGAGATGCGGGCTCGAGCGCGCCGCCGCGAAGCTCTCGGCCGTCGCGAAGTAGATCTTGTCCTGCCCGACCTTCATGCGACCGACATAATCCGCAAGTGACGTCGTCTCTTCAGCGTTGTCGGTGTGGGTGGACGCGAAGCGCAGCAGTTTCGCAACGCGCTCCCGGTTCGCGAAATCCTCGCCCACGCCCTCTTTGATAACGCGGCCGAATTCCTTCCAGAACGTCGCGTACTTGTCCTTCTGGTTTTCGGCGAGATCTTCAAGCAGCGCGAGCACCCGCCGGGTGGCGCCCCCGCGGATGGACTCCACATCCTTGCTTTCCTGCAGGATCTCGCGGGACACATTCAGCGGCAGGTCGTTCGAGTCGATCACGCCACGCACGAACCGCAGGTAGCCGGGCATCAGGTGCTCGGCGTCCTCCATGATGAACACGCGGCGAACGTAAAGTTTGACTCCGCGCCGCTGGTGACGGTCCCACAAGTCGAAGGGAGCCTTGGCCGGGATATACAGCAGCTGGGTGTACTCCTGACGGCCTTCAACGCGGCCATGCGTCCAGGCAAGCGGCGGCTCCGGGTCATGCGCAACATGCGCATAGAACTCCTTGTATTGCTCTTCGGTGACGTCCGCCTTGGGCCGCGCCCACAATGCGCCCGCCTGATTGACCGCAGCTTCTTCTCCCTTGAGCTCGATCGGCAGGCTGATGTGGTCGGAATATTTGCGGATGATCCCTTTGATCTTCCATGGCTCGAGGAGGTCGTCTTCGCCTTCTCGCAGGTGCAGGGTGATTTCCGTACCCCGACCCGGCCTGGTCACCGGCTCGAGTGAATACTCTCCGCCGCCGTCCGACTCCCATTGCACGCCCTGATCGGCAGGCAAGCCCGCCCGGCGCGTTGCAAGCGTGACCTTGTCTGCGACGATGAACGAGGAATAGAAGCCGACGCCGAACTGGCCGATGAGGTTGGCGTCCTTCTTCTGGTCGCCCGTGAGCTTGTCGAGGAACTCGCGCGTCCCTGACCTGGCGATTGTGCCGATATTCGCGATCACCTCGTCACGCGACATCCCGATGCCGTTGTCCGAGATCGTGATCGTCCTTGCGTCCTTGTCGACTGCAACCCGGATCTTGAGGTCGGGGTCCGACTCGTAAAGCGAATTGTCGGCGAGGGCCTCGAACCGAAGCTTGTCCGCTGCATCGGATGCGTTCGAGACGAGTTCCCGCAGGAAGATTTCCTTGTTGCTGTAGAGCGAGTGGATCATCAGCTTGAGCAGCTGCTTCACCTCTGCCTGGAATCCCAGGGTCTCCCGGGTGGCGGTCTCGGACATGCTTGGCCTCTTCGATTGGCTTGAATGGCTTGAATGGATTGGATACTACGGTCTGGGCGCAGGTTGGGGCGCCGGGGCCGGTTTCAAGAGCCACCCGGTAGAATCCGCCGTTCCGTGACCAGCCGCCTGCCCGTTTGAACCAACGGGCCAAGTGCCGATCAAATCCCCGCCCAAGAACCCGACCCCACGACCCGCCAATGACTTTCATGAAAATGCTATTTCGCATTGCTTTCACCGGCCTGATCGCCCTGCAGTTCCAGCCCGGGCTCGCGGCCTCGCCACAGAAAGTCACGAGCGTCGAAGGCGTCACCGAGTACCGACTGGACAATGGGCTGCGGGTGCTCATGATTCCGGACAGCTCGGTCGATTCAGTCATGGTGCACATCACTTACCTCGTCGGCTCACGCCATGAGGGGTACGGTGAAAAAGGCATGGCCCACCTCCTGGAGCACATGCTCTTCAAGGGCACGCCGAAGCATCCGAAGCTGAAGGAGGAGTTTTCGCGATTGGGCGTGCGCTTCAACGGGACCACCTCATTCGACCGCACGAACTACTTCGAGACGCTCGGGGCAACGGTCCCGAATCTCGAGCTGGCCCTCGAGATCGAAGCCGACCGGATGGTGAACTCCTTCGTGAGGAAATCGGATCTCGACAGTGAAATGACGGTCGTGCGCAACGAGTTCGAATCCGGCGAGAACAATCCGGTTTCGGTCCTGCGCCAGCGGATGATGCAGATCGCCTTTCCGTGGCACAACTATGGCAACGCGGTCATCGGCGCGCGGTCCGACATCGAAAACGTTCCGATCGACCGATTGCGTGCCTTCTATAAAACCCACTACCAGCCGGACAACGCTGTTCTTGCCATCGGCGGCAACTTCAATGAGCAACAGGCACTCTCTCTGGTGGAGAAGCACTTCGGCCCCCTCCCCAGACCGGAGAGGAAGCTCCCCGCCCTCTATACGACCGAACCGACGCAGGACGGCGAGCGCAGCGTCATCCTCAGGCGGGCCGGCGACACGCAGATGGCTGCTGCCCTTTATCGCGTACCCTCAGGCGGGCACGAGGACTACCCCGCGATCGATATGCTGGTTCACCTGCTTGCGACGCAGCCCACCGGCCGCCTGCACCGCGCCCTCGTGCAAAAGGGTCTCGCGAGCGGGATCTCGGGCGGCGAGAGTTCCCTGCACGATCCGGGGTTCATGTATTTCAGCGCGGGCCTGTCGAAGACGTCTGCGATCGACGCGGCCCGCGATGCCCTGCTCGGCACGGTGGAAAGCATCGCGGCCGAGCCCATCCGCGCCGAAGAGGTCGAGCGCGCAAGGACTTCGCTGTTGAACGATTTCGAGAAGATCCAAAGCGATTCGCTTGCGTTGGTCTCGACGTTGTCCGAATACAGCGCGACCGGCGACTGGAGGCTTTTCTACCTTTACCGGGATAGGGTGCGCAATGTGACGCTGCAGGACGTGCAGCGGGTCGCCACGACCTATCTGAAGCCGGCCAACCGGGTGCTCGGCACCTTCCTGCCCACCGAGCGTCCGGAGCGCGCGGAGATCCCGCCGGTGCCGGATCTCGCCAAGGCGCTCGCCGGCTACACGGGAGGCAAGACGCCGGAACTCGGGGACGCCTTCGATCCGTCGCCTGCGAACATCGAGTCAAAGCTCGTGCGCAAAACGCTCTCGAACGGCATTCGCGTCGTCCTGCTACCCAAGAAGACGCGGGGTGGAAACGTGGTGGCGAGCCTCGCGCTGCATTGGGGCGACGAAGCGAGCAAGGCAAACCGTGCAGCAGCCTGCACGTTGAGCGACAGCATGCTCATGCGCGGCTCGCGCAAGCACACGCGGGCAGAATTGCAGGACGCCTTCGAGAAGCTCAACTCGAACGTATCGGTCAGCGGAGAAGGCGCGGGTATCGACACCAAGCGCGCACAGTTCGCGGACACCTTGAGGCTGGTGGCCGAAGTCATCAAGGAGCCGGCCTTCCCGCCCAGTGAATTTGCCGAGCTCAAGCGCGCGGCCATCACGCGGCTTGAAAGCCAGCGCAGCGATCCGGGGACGATCGCAAGCCAGAGCCTCGGGCGCTATCTCTCGCCTTACCCTAAAGGACATTGGCTTTACACTCCGACGACGGACGAGCGCATCGAGTCGCTGCAGCGGGTCACGCTCGAAGATGCCCAGCGGTGCTATAGCGATTTCGTCGGCGCGACGCGTGCGGAATTCGTCGCGATCGGCGATTTCAATCCCGATGAAGTGGCAAAGCTCGTTGAGGAGTTGTTCGGCGGCTGGAAATCGCCGCGCGGCTATGAGCGCATTCCGAGCCGCTACTTCGATCGTCCCGGCACGGCCACGGAAGTGCGCACGCCCGACAAGGCCAATGCGGTGTTGCGCGCCGGCGCCAACCTGAAGATACGGGACGACAACCCGGACTTCGCCGCGCTTGTGCTCGGAAACTACTTGCTCGGCGGGACTTCCACGGGACGCCTGTCGGCCCGGGTGCGCGAGAAGGAAGGCTTGTCATACGGGACCTATTCGACTTTCTCCGCCTCGCAACTCGACGAGTCCGGCAGCTTCGGTGTTTCCTCGATCTATGCGCCGCAGAACAAGCAGAAAGTCGAGACCGCTGTGCGCGAGGAGATCGAGCGCGTGCTGCGTGAAGGCTTCACGCCCGAGGAGGTTGCGGCGGGAAAGAGCGGCTACCTCGAGGCGCGCCGCGCCGGTCGAATCCAGGACCGCAACCTGCTCGGGCGCTTGAGCCTCTATGCTTACCTGGACCGGACTTTCGCCTGGGATATCGACTTCGAGAAAAAACTCGCGGCACTCACACCGGACCAGGTGCGCGACGCAATGCGCCGCCACCTCGACGTGGCGAAGCTCGCCATCGTCAAGGCGGGCGATTTCAAGGAATAGGCCGTGCCTTGAGCAGGTCGCGGATTTCCTCGAGGAGCACTTCCTCGCGCGCGGGCATCGGCGGGGCAGCGGCCGGTTCACGCCGCTTGAGGCGGTTGATGAGCTTGACCGCCATGAAGATCGCCCAGGCAATGATCAGGAAATCCACGCAGGTCTGCAGGAACTTGCCGTACTTGATGGTGGCCTGACCGACCTGCACGGTGAGCGCGGCGAAGTTCAACCCGCCGAGCAGCGTACCTACGAGCGGCATGATGAGGTCTTCGACCATCGAGGCGACGATCTTGCCGAACGCCGCCCCGATGATGACCCCGACCGCGAGATCGACCACGTTCCCCTTGATGGCGAATTCCTTGAACTCCTTCATCACGCTCATTTGCCGTACTCCGTGCAGGTCAATCGATCGAGAGGTACTTCACCTCGAGTATTTCGAGTTCTTCGTTGCCCCCCGGCGTTCGCAGGGTCACTACGTCACCCTCCTTCGCCTTGATGAGCGCCTTGGCGATCGGTGAAATCCAGGAGACCCGCCCGCGGGAGGTGTCGACTTCATCGAGCCCGACGATCGTCACGGTCTTCTCGCCACCTGCGGACGAGCGAACCGTAACGGTTGCGCCGAAGAAAATCTGGTCGGAGTCGCGGCCGGCCGAGCGAACGACCTCGGAATTCTCCAGCCGCCGGATCAGGAAGCGCACCCGCCTGTCGATTTCCCTGAGGCGCCGCTTGCCGTAGATGTAATCCCCGTTCTCGGACCGGTCGCCGTTGGACGCAGCCCACGACACAGTCTTTACGACCTCCGGCCGGTCGACTTCGACCAGGTGCTTGAGTTCGGTCCGCAAGCGGTCGTAGCCGGCCGGCGTCATGTAGTACCGGTCGACGGAGGGTTGAGCCGGCTCGACCGGCTCATCGTCCTCGAGGTCGTCGTTTTCGCGAGTAAATGCCTTTGACATAATGCGATTTTACCCCCCGCCTTACCCCTTCGATGCCGGCGGCCCAACCGCCGGGGCTACTTGCCAGAGCGAGGGCGCTTGCCCAGAATGGCGGCTTACGCAATGAGACAGGGGGGAGTTGTCATGGCCAAGGACAAGGACGATCTGCTGGCGCGCATGCGCCTGCGCGAATGGGTGCTCATGGGCCTTATCGCGGCCACCGCCATCCTTGCCAACCTTCCCAGCGATTTCCTCGAAAAATACCAGCTCAACCCAAATTACCTGATCGCCGCGCTCAGTTGCACGGTGATCTTCGGCCTGTTCCTTTACCTGAGGTTCTTTTTCTTCCTCGCGGTCGTGCTGCTGATCGCCGGGGCCAACATGCCGGAACAGATCGCCGAGCGGTTCAACGTCTCGAAGGTGCCGCTCATCCTGGCGCTGGTGGTGCTGGTCGGCATTTCGCTCATCAACTACGTCGTCAAGCTTATGCCGACCGGCCTCGAGCCCAAGCCTCGGACGAAAAGCGCCGAAGGCGTTCGCGCAATGTTCTACGCCATCGAGAAGAACAACCTCGTCTATGCGCAGAAGGTCATCAGCATGGATTTCGACCCGAATCTGATGCACGACAACGGCTACACGCCCCTGGCTTACGCTGCCATGAAGGGCAACCCGCAAATGGTCGAGTTGTTCCTTCGAAATGGCGCGAGCCCACTCCTGACCACCAAGGAAGGCGACTCCCCCGTGGAGCTTGCTTTGCGATTCGGCCACGCCGACGTTGCGGACATGCTCAAGAAAGCCCGCAAGGACCTCGAGACCGCCACTTCGCCGCACATGCCCGCCGCCTCGACCCAGTCGGTTGCGGCGTGAGGTGACCCGGCGCGCGGTTGGTACGCGCGTCCTTGTTGCGGTGCCGCAAAAGCGCCTAAAATCCGCATCCCCCGTCCCGCCTCCTTACTGTATAAAATAACAGGTCATGAACGAACTCGCCTCCCATAGCGCCGCAGTCGCGGCCGAGCAGGAAGTCTGCCGCGACGTCCTCGTCGAGAAGTACGCCAAGGACAAGGAATCGACCGTTGCCGAAGTGCGGCTTCGCGTCGCCCGCGCCCTCGCCCAGGTCGAAAATGAAGATCGCCGGCAGCACTGGGAGCGGCGATTCCGCCAGGCGCAGGACGACGGCTTCATCCCGGCCGGTCGCATCAATTCGGCGGCCGGCATCCAGATGCAGGCCACGCTCATCAATTGCTTCGTGCAGCCCGTAGGCGACTCGATCTCCGAGCTCGTCGACGGACGGCCCGGCATCTATACGGCGTTGCAGGAAGCTGCGGAAACGATGCGCCGTGGAGGCGGCGTCGGATATGACTTTTCATCGATCCGGCCCAAGGGCGCCGAGGTCAAGGGAACGCACTCGCGGGCAAGCGGCCCCGTGTCCTACATGCGCGTCTTCGATCGCTCCTGCGAGACGGTGGAATCGGCCGGCGCGCGCCGTGGCGCGCAGATGGGCGTCCTGCGCTGTGACCATCCGGACGTGGAGGAATTCATCCACGCCAAAGACACCGGGGAACTGAGCAACTTCAATATCTCGGTCGGCGTGACCGACGCTTTCATGCTCGCGGTCGAGCACGACTCGATGGTCGAGCTCGCGCACAAAGCGCGGCCGGGGAAGGAACAATTCGAATCCGGCGCATACCAGCGGGACGATGGCGCCTGGGTCTATCGCAAGGTTCGCGCACGCGACTTGTGGGACCAGGTCATGCGCTCGACGTACGACCATGCCGAGCCGGGCATCCTGTTTCTGGACCGCATGAACCGGGACAACAACCTCAACTATTGCGAAACGATCGAGAGCACCAACCCCTGCGCCGAGCAGCCGCTGCCGCCTTACGGTTGCTGCTGCCTGGGGTCCATCGACTTGACGAAATTCGTGACCGATGCGTTCGCCGAGAAAGCGACATTCGATTTCACCGCATTCGGGAAAGTCGTCGAGGTGTCGGTGCGCATGCTCGACAACGTGCTGGAGGTCACCGCCTGGCCGCTCGAGCAACAGCACCAGGAGGCCATGGCCAAGCGCCGCGTGGGGCTGGGGTTCACCGGCCTTGGCGATGCGCTCATCATGCTGCGTTTACGTTATGACGGTGCCGAAGCACGCGAGATGGCCGCGAAGATTTCGCAAGCCATGCGCGACTGCGCGTATCGAGCGTCCGTGGAACTCGCACGCGAGCGCGGGGCGTTCAAGCTGTTCAACGCCGACCTCTACCTTTCGGGCACCAGCTTCGCGGCCCGCCTGCCGGACGACATCAAGGCCGCGATCAGGCGCCACGGCATTCGCAACTCGCACCTGCTCTCGATTGCGCCGACCGGCACCATCAGCCTGGCCTTTGCCGACAACGCTTCGAACGGCATCGAGCCGCCTTTCTCCTGGACCTATACCCGCAAGAAGCGCATGGCGGACGGCTCGCTCAAGGAGTTCCCGGTCGAAGACCACGCCTGGCGGCGGTATCGGGCACAGGGGGGCGACGTCGCGAACCTGCCTCCCTGGTTCGTCACGGCCCTCGAGTTGTCGGCCTCGGCGCACGAGGAAATGGTCGCGGCTGTTGCCCCCTTCGTGGACACGAGCATTTCCAAGACGGTGAACGTGCCAGAGGACTATCCGTATGGGGAATTCCAGGACCTGTACTTCAAGGCGTGGAAGTCGGGCCTGAAAGGCCTTGCGACCTATCGGCCGAACAGCGTGCTCGGCTCGATCCTCTCGGTGGACAAGCCGGTCGAGAAGGAAAAGCCGCAGGATTTCAGGCAGGACGACCGCAATCGCCGGATCGCGATCAAGTCCGTCCCAGCACCCGTGCTTTCGAGCCTTGCGTGGCCCGGCCGTCCGAACCTCGCCGGAGGCAATCCGGCCTGGACTTACATGATCGAGCATCCGCACGGCACCTTTGCCGTGTTCGTGGGCCACGTGGATACGGACGACTCCAACTCGGGGCGTCCGCACGCTTTCGAAGTTTGGGTAAACGGCGCCGAGCAGCCCCGCGGGATCGGGGCGTTGGCCAAGACGCTGTCGATGGACATGCGCGCGAACGACGCCGGCTGGCTGCGGCTCAAGCTCGAGTCTCTGTCGAAGGCCGCCGGCGACGACGCTTTCGACATGGCTTTCCCCCCGCATGGCGAGATCCGGCGCATGCCTTCGGTCGTGTCCGCGCTCGCCCAGGTCGTGCGCTTGCGCGTCGACCAGCTTGGCGCGCTCGTGGAAGGCACTGCGACGCCCGTGCTCGATGCGATGTTCAGCCTCAAGGAACCCAAGACCGGCACGGACGGCACCATGTCATGGACGGTCGACGTGCTCAATCCCGGGACAGGCGACGATTTCGTGCTCGGCCTAAAGGAGATCACGCTGCCTGACGGCCTCACCCGTCCTTATTCGGTATGGCTCTCGGGAGAATATCCGCGCGCCTTCGATGGACTGTGCAAGATCTTGTCGCTCGACATGCGCGTTGTGGACCCGGCCTGGATAGGCATGAAGCTGAGGAAACTCATCGATTACCCCGAGCCGCTCGGCGATTTCATGGCGTTCGTCCCCGGCGAGAAGCGCCAGCAGACGTGGCCCTCCACCGTTGCATATGTCGCGCGCCTGATCATCCACCGCTACGCAATGCTCGGCATCCTGCGCGAAGACGGCTTTCCCGTGACGCACGTAGACGCTGCCGAAAAAGCGACTGCGCCAGGCTCGGCGCCGGTCATGAAGGGCACGGCGTGCCCGGAGTGCGGCAACCACACCATGATCCGCAAGGATGGCTGCGACTACTGCACCGCCTGTGGATACGTCGGCATCTGCGGCTAAAAGGGGCTCCACCATGCAAGCTGTCCGGCTTTCTTTCGTAATTGCTTTTGCCGCCCTGCTCTCGGCGTGCGGCTCGATGAACGTGATTTCCGACGGGCCGGACGCCCGCCTCATGCTGCGCGGCAACGATCCGATCTCTTACTTCACCCAGGCCCGGCCGGTGCCGGGCAAGCCCGATCTCAAGGCCGAGCACGATGGCGTGACCTACCGGTTCGCGAGCGAAGAGAATCGTCGCTTGTTCATTGCGAGCCCCGCGAAGTACGCGCCGCAGTTCGGTGGATTCTGCTCGAACGGAATGGTGTACGCGGTGCCCATCGCGGGCGAGACAGACAGCTACAAGGTCATCGACGGCAAGCTTTACATGTTCGGCGGATCCCGCTCGAAGATCTTCTTCGAGATGGACCAGGAAAAGAACCTCAAGCTGGCCCAGTACTACTGGGACACGGAGGTGAAGGACGCAAATTGGCGCGTGCAGTCCTGGAAGCGGGTGTTCTTCAGCAAGGTGGCGCACTACAAGACCAATGCCGAGCTCGCGGCCGAGTACGAGCAGCGCACCGGCAAGAAGCTTTGAGCTAGCGCTCCCGCGCGCCTTCGTGCATGACTTTCTGCACGGGTGAGAGCAGGTATTCGAGCAACGTGCGCTCGCCGAGCTTGATCTCGGCCACAACCTGCATGCCCGGGGACAAGGCATAGCGCGCCCCGCCCGCTTCGAGCTTCTGGGTGTCCAGCTCGACAATAGCGCGAAAGGCCAGCGCGCCCATAGGGCGGTCACGCCCGAACAAGGCATCGGAACGGGTATTGGCGCTCGCAGCTTCGGTAGCATCCCCGCTCACCTGCGCGACGCGCGCATCGACCATCCCGTATTTCTGGAACGGGAAAGCGGCGAGCTTCACCTTGACCGGCTGGCCGGGCCGCACGAAGCCGATATCCTGGTTCGACACCCAGACCTCCGCCCTCAGGTTTTCTCCCTGCGGCACGAGCGTCATCAGGATCGTGCCCGGTGACACCACTGTACCCGGCGTGTGCGTGGCCAAGTCCTTGACGAGCCCCGCCTGCGGCGCCTTCAGTTCGAGGAGTTGCTGGCGGTGCGCGACCTTCGCCAGCTCCTGCCGGGCCTTCTCAAGCTGCACTGCAGTATCCGTGCGCTCGGCCTGCAGTTGCCTGCGATAGTCGGCGGTCAGTTGAAGAATCCTTTTCTCCGACTGCTCGATCGACGCCGCGTTCGACTGCATCACAAACTGCTGTGAGCGCAGGTCCTGCTCCTTCTCGATGCGCTCGCGCGCCTTGTCGGTCGCAAGCAACGCGCCGGCATATCCGCCCTTGGCCAGCTTTTCGAAGGCTGCTTCCTGCGCCTTGTAATGCGGCAGGATGCCGAGCAGCTTTCCATGGATCTCCCGCGCGCTATCCAGGTCGTGCGTCGCCTTGGCAAGCGAAGCCCGCTCCTGGCCGAGCGCGTTTTGCCAGGCCGTGACGTTCGCGGTGTACTGCGCAAGCGCCGGCGCATAAAGGCCGGGCGGATCGTCTCGCTCGCGGGCGATCGGGAGGCCGGCCAGCTGCGCGTCGATGCGTCTCAGCGCGAGGCGCTTGGAGTAGAAATCGTTGGCGAGCGAGGTTGCGTCGGCGCTCGCGAGCACGGCGTCCATCCTGAGCAACACCTGGCCTTCGCTCACGCGCTCGCCCTCCGCCACCAGGATCTCCTTGACGACGCCCTGCTCCGAGGGCTGGACGATCTTGAGGTAGCCCGACGGGACCAGTTTTCCGTCGGTCACTGCGACGATGTCGAGCCTGCCGATCGCGGACCATGCAAGGAGCGCCACGAGCATGAGCACGAGCCCCGTGAGAAAGGCGCCGGCCAATGGCGCCGGTGGGGAAGACTGGATGCGCAGGAGCGCCGGCGCAAACTCGAGCGGATCGTGCGAGGTGGCGGGTTTCATGGCGGGTTCACGCGGCCTTGCGCTCTTCATCGACACCGAGCGAAACGACCTGGTCGACGTCCAGCCCTTGCGGGACGTTGTGTGTAATGAATAACGTCGTGACCGATGTTTTGAGCCGGTTCACCGTCTGGGCAAACTTCTCGGCGGTCGGAGCGTCGAGGCTTGCCGTAGCTTCGTCGAATACGAGGATCCTCGGCCGCTTCAGCAACGCCCGGGCGATGGCAATGCGCTGCTTCTGTCCCCCGGAGAGACCCACCCCGTGCTCACCGATCGGCGTGTTGTAGCCCTGCGGGAGCTTCTCGATGGTGTCGTCGATCTCGGCGATCTTGCAAGCCCGCACCACTTCTTCGAATCCCGCATGTGGGTTTGCGGCGATGAGGTTGGAGTAGAGCGAGCCGGAAAAGAGGACCGTCTCCTGCGGCACAACCCCGAAATACTGCCGAAGCTCGTTCGCCGACAGGTGGCCGATGTCCCGTCCGTCGATGCGGATCGCACCTTCGACGGGCGGGTAGTAGCCGAGCAGCAGCTTGGCGAGGGTGCTTTTGCCCGTGCCGGAGGGACCCGTCAGTACGGTGATCTTTCCCGGGACGAGCACCAGGGAGAGGTTGCGAAACAGCCAGGGCTGGTCCGGGCCATACCGGTAGGAAAGGCTTTCGATGCGGATGTGGCCCGCCGATTCCGGCGCCCTCGACGGAAGAACCGAATAAGACTCGGCTGGGGCGTCCATGACGTCTCCAAGCCGCTTGATTGCAATGCTCGCCTGCTGGAACTCCTGCCACAGGCCGGACAAGCGCAGCACCGGCTGGGACAGGCGCCCCGCGAACATCTGGAACGCGACCAGCATGCCGATCGTGAAGCCGGAATTTTCCATTACGAGAAGCGCTCCGGCGCAGAGGATCGCCAGCGTCATCGACTGGTCGAGTGCATTGGCCACCACGTTGTAGGTATTCGAGACCTGGCGGGTCGAGAATCCCGCCGAAAGATAGGTGGCGAGCAGTTCGTCGTAGCGGACGCGAAGGTGCGGCTCCATCTGGAGGGCCTTCACCGTCTCCATGCCGGCCACGTATTCCGTCACGAAGGCCTGGTTGCGCGCGCCCAGCAGGAACTGGCGATTGAGCCGCTCACGCAACAACGGCGTCACAAGGACACTCATCAGCGCGACCAGGCCCAGGACGACAATCGCAATCAGCGTGAGCTGCCAGCTGTACCAGAACATTGCGACCAGGAAGACGGCCACGAACGGCAGGTCGAGCAGCAGGGAAACGGCGGCGCCCGCGAGGAATTCCCGGATCGTCTCGACGGCGTTGAGGCGCGCGATGAGCGTCCCAGTGGGCCGTCGCTCGAAATACGGCATTGGCAACCGAAGCAAATGCCAGAAGACCTCGCTTCCCAGCACTGCATCTACCCGGTTGCCCGTGTGCAGGACGAGGTATTGGCGCAGCCAGGTCATGCCTGCGGAAAAAGCCATGAACAGCAAAAGACCCACGGCGATGAGCGTCAGCGTGCTGGTCGTCTGGTGGACAACCACCTTGTCGATCACGACCTGAGTGAAAAGCGGCGTCGTGAGCCCGACCACTTGCAGCGCCAGCGAGGCGCCGAGCACGCTTCGCCACACCGCCTTGTGCTTGAGCAACTCGCGGGCGAACCAGCCGAAGCCGAAGAGGGCCTTCTTCCCGCCTTCTGCAGAAAGTGTCGCCTGCGGTTCTGCGTCCCGCGCTACCAACAGGAGGCTGGGGGAGAAAAGGCCGCCGAGTTCGGCCATCTTTGCTGTACGCGCCTCTTGCGAGCCGGGTTCGAAATAGAGAATCCGCCCCTCGTCGGCCTTTGCGATGATGACCGGCTTGAGCGCGCCTTCGCTGTGGGTGAACGCGATGAGCGGGTACGTGGCCTTCGCCCAGTCGAGTGACTCGAGCGCGGCTTCGCCGAAGCGAAAGCCGTACTGCGCGCCGGCTTCACGCAGCGTGACCAGAAAATAAGGCGGGGGAAAAAACTGCAGCGCGAGAGCTGGATCCCACGGGATGCGATGCGTATGGCAGAGGCTGCCGAGCAGCCATGCAAAATCGGCTGTCGACACTGCGGATACCGTTGTCGCTTTGCGCACCATGCGCTCCCCCCTGGTTGCGCTGATTCATTGTTACCGAGCGTGGCGGGCCGGGATATTGGCTGAACGGTCTACACTCATGGCCCCTTCGGACTGCATGTACACAAGGGCAATGACCGATCGCACGCTGATTTATTCAGCCGGACTTTTCCGCGGACTGGCCGCCGGATTGATCAGCGTGCTGGCCGCCGTCTATCTCGCCAAGCGCGGGTTCCCCGCTGACGAAATTGGCGCTGTGCTTTCCGCGGGGATGGCGGGCGTCGCTGCGGGAACCGTATACGGAACGTTCTGGGCCGATCGGGTCGGCCGGCGGCGCAGCATGGTGGGCTTGGCGCTGCTCGGCGGAGTCGCGGGCCTCGTGCTCGCGTGGGCGCCCAATACGCTGACGCTCGTGTACGCATCGTTTTTTGGGATGTTAAACACCCAGGGCACTGACCGCGGCGCAGTGCAGGCGCTTGAAACCGCCATCCTTCCTTCCACCGCCGAGCCGGGAGAGCGTACGCGCGTCTACGCCTGGTACAACGCGCTTCAAGACATCGGCGGAGCGCTCGGTGCACTTGCAGCCGCCCTGCCCCAATTGTTGCGCGACGGATTCGAGATTCCCGAGATGCGCGCGTACAGCGCGGTCATCGTGTTCTACGGGATGCTGCTCATCGTCGCGGCGCTGCTCTACTCGCGGCTGTCCACTGCAGCACAGCCGTCGCATTCAGGTCCTCTTGCGCTCTCTGCGCAAACCCGCGGGCCGATCCGCACATTCGCATGGCTTTCCGCGCTCGACGCTTTCGGCGGCGGATTCATAGGCGCGGCGTTGATCGCTTATTTCTTCTATGAACGCTTCGGCGTCTCGGAATCTTCGCTCGCCCTCATGTTCGTCGCCGGCCGGACCATGACGGTGCTGTCGCACTTCGCGGCCGCCTGGCTTGCTTCCAGAATCGGGCTGGTGAATACGATGGTGTTCACGCACATCCCGTCCAGCCTCTTGTTGCTGACCATTCCTCTCACTGGCAGCTTCGAACCGGCCGCGGTCCTCTTCGTGCTGAGAGAAGGCCTTTCCGAGATGGACGTGCCCACTCGTCAGTCTTACCTGATGGCTATCGTCAAAGAACACGAACGAGCTTATGCGGCAGGCATATCCCAGCTTGCTCGTGCGGCCGGCCGTGTGACGGCGCCTGCGATCGCGGGAGTGGCTATGGCCAATGCCGCTTTGTGGATTCCGATAGCAGTGGGTGCCACCTTGAAAATCGTTTATGACGTGCTGCTGTGGCGAGCTTTCAACTCGATTCGGCCTCCTGAGGAGACGGAAAGCAAAAGACCCTGAGCGTATGACTAGTGCCTAAGCCCTAATGACCAACTGCATCAGCGTTGTAAAAATGGGCGAACTGAGGAGTCTCCCGATGTATGAAAACACGCTGATTGGAACGTACCTGACAAGGCGCGACGGGGGGCTCTACTACGATTACAAAGCGATCTGGGAAGATCACAAATCAGGGATGGCATGGAAAGCCGAAGTGCGCCTAAATCGGGTCTTGGTCGGCACGCCTAGCGGAATCATTTCGCAAGGCACGGTCAACGACTATCCGACCTGTGTTCATGCTCTGGTGACTACGTCTATCGAGGCGTTAATCGACGTCACGTGACTATTGGAGATAACAGAACGAGTATATGAATTGGCGTACGAGCCGCACCGCTATTGGCTCTACCAAAAGTAATTCGTGACATTTACCCAGAGCGCGGACGCCTCCTCCTGCTCCTTTCTGCGTCTTACTAATTCACGCCACTTATCTTTTCAGGCGTCGCCGTAGGCCCAGGGTCACGGCATGAGCCTCCAGCCATATATCCTGAATAGATGACTGCCCGTCCACTCACCTACCGCGCTGGTGCCGATCCGGAGGACCTGAGCCCGCCGCGTACCCTTTGCATGACCTGCGCGCTTCTGCCTATCCCCGTGTCCACAGCCATCGGTTGGTGCTGCCGCAAAGGGTTCCGCCCGCTGCGGGACGGCAGCTGCCAGTTCTACGTTCGGGAGCCAGGGTCGGACGACGAGCCGGCCTAGCTTGACGAATGGCGTGAACCCCCGTTCACTTCGCGGTCATTTGTGCGCTATGGCTTCTTCGGCCTCGTGGCGGCATTCCTCAAACCAATGATCAGCGGCGTGAAGGTTCTGCAGCACGCCATTCAACGGGAGCACCTCACCGTTGCAGGCCCCGTCGAGCGCTTTGAGGGCCCCTTGCAGCGGGCGGTTGATCGCTTCTGAATCGGCCGATTCCATGAAGTCGTCGAAGTACTGCTCGAGTTCGTACATGCGCTCGAAAAGCAAACGGTCCGTCTCCTGATCAACCTGCCGTTCTATGGCTGGGGACAGGGTAGGAACCGAATCACTCGCCGGCTCCGCGAAGTCGGGACCGGTGACGTAGGAGTCGCTTCAGTCCTATCCGTTGTAGGAGGGAGCGCCGGGTCCGTTTGTTCTATCGACAATCCGAGCGCCCCGAGCAGAGTGTTGGGCGATGCGGCCACTTGGTTGCTGTCCACCCAAAGAGGGTACACATGAAAACTGCTTTCGCCGCCGCCTGCGCCGCGCTGGCCTTCGCCGGCCTGACTACGGTCTCTCATGCCCAGTCATTGACGCCGATAGCTCCGGCACAAAAGGTTTTAGTGCCTACGTTTCCAGCGCTGGTGGATACGAATTTCGGAGCTACCGCGAGCATCCCTTTCAGGACCCCGGACCTCCCCGGTACTCCTGCCGACAGTCAAAGCTGGATCTACGGAACCATCCACCAAGGTATCCAAAGGGACTACGACAACGGCCCGATAACGTTTTTCTACCGGATCGACCTTGATCACGGCAGCCAAGCGATAGCCAAGTTTACCCTCTCCAATTGGCAATACTCCGCGATCGCGATCGGCCAGACCACCAGCCAGGTCAGCCTGAATCCGATGCCCGACCACGGGGGGAACTTTCGCCCGGTACTCGATGCGTCCTACAGCAGTACTGGGGACAAGATCCTCTTCACGTTCGGCATGCTTTCTTATATCGATTACCCCGTTGAGGTCATCCAGGACCAGAGCACTGACATCATAGTCATTCGCACGACCGCCACTGATTACAACTTCTCGGGAGTGTTGGACATCCAAGATGGCGCCGACCACAACCCAAGATTTTGGAAGTTTTCGGGGCTTATGATGCCGGTTCCGGAGCCGAGCACGAACGCCCTGATCGTGGCCGGCCTGGGTCTCATGGGGTTCGTCGTTCGGCGTCGGCGGAAGGCGATCGCGCAAGATCGCGCCTGATCCCGCGGACGGCTATGGCGGGTAGGACTTGCCGACTCGCCTTAAACCGTCGGGTGCCCCCTAAGCGTATGTAACGCCGGGTCGGGGAGCGCTTAGACAAGCATGGGATTAATATAATAGAACGGTAATACTGATCTGCCTGTGGCCCGCTTGCCTATTGGTTCTACGTAATATAATTCACGACTTTATACTCCACGCCACCCTACTCGATCACGCGCGTAGCGCGAAGCATGATCGACTCCGGGACCCGGATACCCAGTTCCTTCGCGTGCGTAACGTTGATCACCATTTCGAGCGTCGCCGCTTGCTCCACCGGAAGATCCCCCACCTTGGCGCCTTTGGAAAGTTTATCGAGGTAGACCGCCGCGCGGCCGATCTGCGCGTACTGACTGACCGAATAAGAGAGAAATCCTCCTTCAGTAACGAAGGGTGGCGCCTCATAGATCGCCGGCATGCGGTGTTTGGCGGCCAACCCCACGATTTCGCGCCGGGCGTCGAAACTCGATCCGTTCAATACGACGATGGCTGCCTTTGCGCCTGAAGCCGCTGCGGCCTTGAACGCTTCGGCAAAAGCCACCCGCTGGACGTCGACCGGAACGACTTGCAGGCCCATCTTGCCCGCCGCCTGGACCGTCGCCTCGAGCTTGCCGCGATCAGTCTCCAAGCCACTGCTGTAGAAGAACGCGACCTTTTTCGCCGCGGGGAGGATCTCGTGCAGGATCTCCAGCCGCTTGGGCGCGAGTTGGATATTGAGGCTGGCAAATCCGGTCACATTCCCGCCCGGTCGCGCGAGATCCTTCACGAGTCCGGCGTGGACCGGGTCGCTGACCATGGTGAATAGAATGGGGACGTCGCTCACCGCTTGTTTCGCCTCGACGGCTGTGGCAGTGAACACGGTGACGATGGCGACCACTTTCGCCGCGGCGAGTTCTTTCGCCAATTGAGGCAAACGCTCGGGCTTGCCGTCGGCCCAGCGTTTCTCGATCACCAGGTTCTTGCCCTCGACATAGCCCACGTCCCGCAGCCCTGCGCGTAACACGTCGAGCAACACGGTCTGCGATTCGACCGAGCCGGGCGAAAGCCAGCCGACCCGCAGCGTTTTCGCAGAATCCTGTGCTACCGCCATCGCGGGCAGCAGCAGTGCGCAGAAAACGAATCGGACGAGAATCTCCCTTAAGGTTTTCATTGGATCACCCGGTCGGCACGTATCAGCACAGCTTGGGGAATGGCCAGTCCGATGGCTTTCGCGGTCTTGAGATTGATCACGAACTCGAGCTTGGTCGGCTGGTCGATCGGAAGATCGGCTGGGTTCGCGCCTTTCAGGATCTTGTCCACATAGGGCGCGGCGCGCCTGAAGCTGTCGATCGGATCGTTGCCGTAACCCAGCAATCCGCCTTCGGTAGGGTATTCCGGTGAGTAGATGGAAGGCAGGCGGTGCTTGATAGCGAGGCCGGCGATCTCACGACTGTGCTGAACCAGGAAGTTGTCGCCAAGCAGCATGAATGCCTGCACCTTTGCGCTCCCCATTTTGGTGAAGGCGCTCGCAATCCCCTCGCGCGTCGAGATGTCGATTCCGACGACCTCGACCCCGATAGACCGGCCGGCGGCCTGGCTCTTCGTCAGACCCGCCGTATGGGCTGGGTTCGCCGGATTCGTCAGCACTGCAACCCGCGAGACCCTCGGCACGACCGTAACGAGATACTCAAGGACCTTAGGCGTGACGTCGGTTGCGAGGTTGGTCACCCCAGTGAAGTTTCCACCAGGCTTCGAGAGGCTGGCAGCAAACCCATCCGCAACCGGGTCGCCGCCCGCCGTCATCACTACAGGAATAGTCTTCGTCGCCTTCTGCAGCGCGCGGTACACCGGTGTGCCGGTAGCGATAATTAAATCGACTTTTGCGCTCACCAGCTCTGCGACCATTGCGGCGAGCGCTTCCGGCTTGCCGTCCGCATAGCGTGCCTCGAGGGCGTAATTGCTACCTTCGACATAGCCGAGTTCGCGCAGGCTTCGCAAAAGCAGGTCGTACCGGCCGCTTTCCATGGCTGACTTGCGCGAGCCCAAATAAAGAAAGCCCACTCGCGAGATCTTTTTGGATTGCTGTGAAAACGCCCGTGCGGAAGCCCAAAGAGCGCCTGCCCCGAGCCCGATGATCACCTTCCGGCGAGTGCTTTTCATTCGATCACGCGATCTGCCCGAAGCAGCATCGACTGCGGCATCTTCATCTTCAGCGCTTTCGCCGCGCCCTGATTGATCACCAGCTCGAATTTGCTGGCCCGCTCGACCGGCAGGTCACCGGGCTTTGCGCCCTTGAGGATCTTGTCGACGAACGTGGCGGCACGCCTGAACATCGCAGTAAAGTCGGCCCCGAACCCGACCAAGCCGCCGGCCTCCGCGAATTCAACCGCAGCGATCGCCGGAATCCGATGCCGAATTGAAGAAGCCGCCATGGCTGCGGAGTTGCCAAGCAGCATGGGGTCGTCATCGACTACGAAGGCGCCAATCCCCAGCTTCCCCATCGCCGCAATGGCGGTTTCGATCTCCCTGGCATCCTTGACGTCGACCCTTTGCACCGAGACATTCAGCGACTTGGCGGTTTGCTCCAGCGCCTGAAACCGACCGGACGACGCTAGGTCCACGTTGTTGCCATTGGCTAGAAATGCGAGGCGCCGGACCTTCGGCCCCGCTTCCAGGGCCAGTTCCACCCGCTTCGCAGTGATTTCCGGGCCGAAAAGGCTCAGTCCTGTGATATTGCCGCCCGGCCGTGCGAGATTGTCGACAATGCCCGACGCTTGGGGGTCTCCTAAAGCGGCGAATACGATAGGAATCGACGTCGTTGCCCGTCGGGCAGCCAGTGATCCGCCAGCATGCGTGACGATGACCTCGACCTTGAGCCGCACAAGTTCGGCGGCCAGTTCCGGCAGCCGCTCATACTTGCCTTCGGCCCAGCGGGACTCGATGACCAGGTTCCTGCCTTCGACGTAGCCAAGGTCACGCAGGCCGGAAAAGAAAGCGGGCCACCGTCCTCCGGCCGCCTTCAAGGAGGACGGCCCAAGAATCCCGATGCGGCGCAAGCCTGCGGGCTGCTGGGTAAATGCACGGAAGGGCGCAGTCAGCGCACCTGCGCCAAGCGCAAACAGCAAAGTACGACGTGTGTTCAACCTTCCCCCCGGGATAAGGCGCCATTATGCGCAGAATGGCAATCGGCCGCGCCGATGGTAGGTATCATTCGCGCAGGCCGCTGCGAGCTCTCACGCGGTTTCGATTCATATCAGTAATTTCCAGAAGGACTTTCCAATTGGTTAACAGGCGGGACGCAATACTTGCACTCGCGGTTGGCGCGCTCGCCCCGCGGCTCGCAGCTTCGCAGGCACCGGTCAAATCCATCGGCGTCCTCTCCTTATCCAGGAATCCCACATGGAGTGCCTTCACGCAAGCCCTGGAGAAACTCGGCTGGACTGAAGGCAAGAACATTCGATTTGAACATGCGATTGCCGACGGAAAGTCGTACCTTTTGCCCGAGCTCGCCGCGGGCCTCATCCGGAAAAATGTCGACGTCCTCTTTGCCGACGGCCCGGACGCGGCAGTAGATGCGGCGCGGGCCACCAAGACGATTCCCGTGGTTTTTTTCGGGGCCGCCTTCCCGGTCGAGCAGGGCATCGTCGAGACCCTGGCGAGACCCGGTGGAAATGTGACGGGTGTCGTGTTTCATTCGGCGTACGTGAAGCAACTGGAGTTCGTCAGGCAGGTCGCGCCACGCGCGAAGCGGGTCGCCCACTTCCGGATGCCGACCGCCACGCGAACGATCGATGGCAAACCGTTCCCAGGGCTTTTCCCGCTGATCGAATCCACTGCGAAGGGCATGGGACTCGAAATGAAATCGTTCCCGGTTACCAAGCCGGAGGACTTCGAGCAGGCATTCAAGGACATCAAGGCCTGGCAGGCCCAGGCGCTGGTTATCTACGCGACGCCCCCGACCTTGTTTGCGCGGCAGCAGATCGTTACATTCGCCAATGCCAATCGCATTCCCAGCTTTGCCGACTGGCGGGGATTCGCGGATGCCGGGGGACTTTTTTCCTACGGCCCGGTGATCTGGGAACTGAGGGTGCAAGCGGCAAGGCAACTCGACCGTGTCCTCCGCGGGGCCCGGCCTGCCGACCTGCCGGTGGAATTGCCGGCGACGTACGAGTTCGTCATCAATCAGAAGACCGCGGCTGCCTTGGACATCAGGATCCCGAGGGAACTCATGCTCCGCGCCGACCAGGTGATCGAATGACTTTCGCTTCCACCCCGTCCCGCACCACCCGCACGCACGGGTTCGCGCCCATCGCATAAGCAAGCTCCGCAGGCGACCCGACTTCCCAGAACGCGAGGTCCGCGACCTTGCCTTTTTCGATCGTCCCGTGGGTCTTGCCCAGTCCAAGTGCCTTCGCGCCATTGCGCGTGATGCCGGCCAGCGCCTCTTCGGGCGTCAACCTGAACAAGGTGCAGGCGAAATTCATCGCCAACAAGATCGAGAGCAGCGGCGAGGACCCGGGATTGCTGTCGGTCGCAAGCGCGATCGGAACGCCATGCCGCCGCAAAGCATCGACCGGCGGAAGCTGGTGCTCGCGCAGGAAGTAAAACGCGCCCGGCAGGAGCACACCCACCGTGCCGGCCGCGCCCATTGCGGCAATGCCCGCCTCGCCCGCGAACTCGATGTGATCGGCCGACAGGGCGCCATATTTCGCCGCAAGCGCCGCACCACCGAAATCCGAGCGCTGGTCGGCATGCAGCTTGACAGGCAGGTTGCGCGCCTTGGCGGATTCGAACACGCGAATGGTCTGCTCAGGCGTAAAGCCGATCACCTCGCAAAATACGTCGACCGCATCCGCCAGCCCTTCTTTGGCGGCCTGCGGCAGGACCTCATCGGCAACGAAGTCGATATAGGCGTCGGCCCGCCCTTTGTACTCGGCGGGCAGGGCATGTGCGCCCAGGAAGGTCGTCTTGACCGTTACGGGGTGCGTTTCGCCGAGCGACCGGGCAACTTTGAGCATGCGCAGCTCGGTCTCCAGATCCAGGCCGTAACCTGACTTGATCTCGACCGTGGTCACGCCTTCGGCCAACAACCGTTCGAGCCTCTTGGTCCCGGTAGCGGTCAGTTCGGCATCCGACGCTTCGCGTGTCTTCCTGACCGTAGACACGATGCCGCCGCCTGCCCGTGCAATGTCCTCGTAAGTCGCGCCGCCGAGGCGCATCTCGAATTCATTCGCGCGATTGCCGCCATACACGAGGTGCGTATGGCAATCCACCAGGCCAGGCGTAATCCATGCGCCTTTGGCATCACGCACTTCCAGGGCGAGCTTCTCGGGCGAATCCGGCAACTCAGTGCGCGTCCCCGCCCACGCGATCTTGTCGCCACTGATGGCAATTGCACCATCGGTGATCGCGCCATAAGGCACGCCGCCGGTGCGCATCGTCGCGAGATTCGCGTTCACCCAGAGTGTGTCGTACATGCGGATATCATAGCAGCCGATGATCACCGCTTATCACGCTCAAGACGCGCTCCTGCCCTCTGGTTGGGCGCGAAATGTGCGCATCGAAATCGATGCGGCCGGGTCGATCGATGCGGTCCTCACCGATGCTCCCTCGACCGGTGCGCAACGGCTCGCGGGCCCGGTGCTTCCCGGCATGCCGAACCTCCACTCGCATGCTTTCCAGCGGGCGATGGCGGGCCTTGCCGAAGTCCGCGGCTCGGCCGACGACGACTTCTGGAGCTGGCGCGAGCTCATGTATGCGTTCGTTGCCCGTCTCACGCCGGAGCATGCGGCAGCAATCGCGAGGTTCGCCTACATCGAGATGCTGAAGTCAGGCTATACGTCGCTCGCCGAATTCCACTACGTGCACAACGACGAGGCCGGTAAACGCTACGCGGATCCGGCGAGCATGGCACTCGCCCACGTAAACGCTGCGAAGGAGGCCGGAATTGCGATCACGATGCTGCCCGTGCTCTACACGTACGGAAACTTCGGTGCCAAGCCGCTTGCGCCCCGGCAGAACAGGTTTGCAACCGACCCGGAAGCGATCCTGTGCATCGTCACGGCGATCCGCTCGGCCGCGGGCGGCAATCCCGAAGTGCATGCCGGTGTCGCACCTCACTCGCTTCGCGCAGTCGACCTCGATGGCTTGCAGGACCTTCTCTCGGGCCTCGCCGCCATCGACCCGTCAGCGCCGGTGCACATTCATGCCGCCGAGCAGACGCGCGAGGTTGAAGACAGCGTTGCCTGCAGCGGGAAGCGGCCCGTCGAATGGCTGCTGGAGCACCTGCCGGTCGACCGGCGCTGGTGCCTTGTCCATGCCACCCATCTCACCGAAGCAGAGATGCGCGGCCTTGCCCAGAGCGGGGCCGTGGCCGGGCTCTGCCCGACAACCGAGGGCAATCTCGGCGATGGCATCTTCCCTTTGCCCGGCTACCGCGCGGCAGGTGGACGCTTCGGCATCGGCAGCGACAGCCAGGTCTCCCGCAATCCGTTCGAAGAACTGCGCCTGCTCGAATACGTCCAGCGGCTCGTCCTTAAGCGGCGCAACGTGACTGCTGGCAGCGTAAGCCCGGCGGTCGGGACAACGCTTTGGCTCGAGGCCGCAGCAGGTGGCGCGCAGGCGATCGGTCGCGCGTGCGGCGCCATTGCCAAAGGTAAACGGGCCGACCTCGTAGTGCTCGACGGCGCGCGGCCGGACATCGCGGGCCGCATGGGCGACCGCATTGCGAATGCAGCTGTGTTTTCAGGTTCCGAAGGCCTGGTCCGCGACGTGATGGTCGGCGGACAGTGGAAAGTACAACAGGGCCGTCACCCAGACGAAGAAGCCGCTACCGCCGCCTACGCAGCGGTGCTCAAGTCGCTCCTCGCCTGAGAGCGACCCGCGTTCAGCCGAGGGTGTTAGCTGCGGGCGCTCGTGTCGACCGGCGCGCCGGTCTTCTTCACCAACTCCTCCACCCCCACGCCAGGCGCGAGCTCCACGAGCTTGAGACCCTTCTCGGTGATATCGAGCACCCCGAGGTCCGTGATGATGCGGTTTACGACGCCGATGCCGGTCAACGGCAGCGCGCAATGCTTCAGGATCTTGTGCTCGCCATCCTTCGCCGTGTGCTCCATGAGGACGACGACCCGCTCTACCCCCGCGACCAGGTCCATCGCGCCGCCCATGCCCTTGACCATCTTGCCCGGGATCATCCAGTTGGCGAGGTCGCCTTTTTCCGACACCTGCATGGCGCCGAGGATGGCGAGGTTGATGTGCCCGCCGCGAATCATTGCAAACGAGTCGGCGCTCGAAAAAAAGCTCGAGCCGGCCAGCGTCGTAACCGTCTGCTTGCCCGCGTTGATGAGGTCCGGGTCGACTTCCGAGTCGAGTGGGAAAGGCCCGATGCCGAGCAGCCCGTTTTCCGACTGCAGCGACACGTCCATCCCGGCCGGGATGTAATTCGCGACAAGCGTCGGAAGTCCGATGCCCAGGTTGACGTAGTAGCCGTCCTGGAGCTCCAGGCCGGCGCGGCGGGCCATTTCATTTCGGTTCCAGGCCATGGTCAGTCCTTCCTCGTCGTGCGTTGCTCGATGCGCTTTTCGGGATGCGGGTTGTGCACGATGCGCTGCACGAAGATCCCCGGCGTGTGGATCTGGTCGGCGTCGAGCTCACCGGTTTCCACGAGGATTTCCACTTCCGCGACCGTGATGCGCCCCGCCATCGCGACCATGGGATTGAAATTGCGCGCGGTCTTGCGATAAATGAGGTTGCCGGCCTTGTCGCCCTTCCAGGCTTTGACCAGGCCCAGGTCCGCCGTAAGGGAGCGTTCCATCACGTACTTCTTGCCGTCGAACTCGCGCACTTCCTTGCCTTCGGCGACGATGGTGCCGAGGCCCGTCTTGGTGAAGAAGGCCGGAATGCCCGAGCCGCCTGCACGCAGCTTTTCCGCCAGCGTCCCCTGCGGCGTGAATTCGAGCTCCAACTCGCCTGCGAGGTACTGCCGCTCGAACTCCGCGTTCTCGCCCACGTAGCTTGCGATCATCTTCTTGATCTGGCGCGTGGCAAGCAGCTTGCCAAGACCGAAGCCGTCCACGCCGGCGTTGTTGCTGATCGCGGTGAGGTTCTTCTTGCCCGACTGCATCACAGCCTCGATCAGCGACTCGGGGATGCCGCAGAGGCCGAAGCCGCCGACGGCGAGCGTCTGGCCATCTTTGACGATGTCCGCAATCGCCGCAGTCGCGCTTGGGTAGGTCTTGTTCATCGGGTAGTCCTGGAGTTCCTGGATGATCTGGCGGTGAAAGTGTTCACCGCATCGGAAAATGCGGCGGCATTATAGGCTGGCGCAGCGTCACACGGCGAGTTCGGGCAGCCCGCTATACAGACCCAGCGCCTCGGGGTTGGCCAGCGCCTCGAGGTTCTTGACCGCCCGGCCGTGCACTACGTCCCTCACCGCAAGCTCAACGATCTTGCCGCTCCTCGTGCGAGGGATCGCAGCGACCTGCACCACCTTGTCCGGCACGTGACGGGGCGTAGTGTTGCTGCGGATCTGCTGCTTGATGCGCGCGACCAGCACCTCATCGAGTACGAGTCCGTCCTTCAGCTGCACGAAGAGCACGACGCGGATGTCCTTGGGTTTCTGCGGCGGCCAGTCCTGCCCGATGACCAGCGCCTCGACGACTTCCTCGAGCTGCTCGACCTGGCGATAGATTTCGGCGGTACCGATGCGTACGCCCCCGGGGTTGAGCACCGCATCCGAGCGCCCATGGATGACCAACCCGCCATGCACGGTCAGTTCGCACCAGTCGCCGTGACGCCAGGCGTTCGGGTAGGTGTCGAAATACGCGGCGTGGTATTTCGCGCCGTCCGGGTCGTTCCAGAACCCGATCGGCATCGACGGAAAGGGACGCGTGCATACCAGTTCCCCTTTGCCGAGCGGCAGGGCACGGCCGTGTTCGTCGAACACCTCGATCTTGAGGCCGAGCCCCGGCGACTGGATCTCGCCGCGCCACACGGGAAGGATCGGATTGCCGAGCGCGAAGCACGAGACGATGTCCGTGCCCCCGGAAATTGAAGACAGGCACACGTCGTCTTTCACATCGCGATATACGTAGTCGAAGCTCTCGGCCGACAACGGCGAGCCGGTCGAGAGGATGGCCCTGACGGTACCCAAGTCGTGCGTCGCGCGCGGCTGCAGGCGGATCTTCGCGATCGCATCAATGAACTTGGCCGACACGCCCAGGTGGGTCATGCCTTCGGCCTGCGCGTAATCGAAGAGGATTTTTCCGCGGTTCACGAACGGCGAGCCGTCGTAAAGCAAAAGCGTTGCCTCCGCGCCAAGGCCCGAGACGAGCCAGTTCCACATCATCCAGCCCAGCGTGGTGAAGTAGAACACGCGGTCACCCCGCTTCACGTCGGTGTGCAGGCGATGCTCTTTCAGGTGCTGAAGGAGCGTGCCGCCTGTGCCGTGCACGATGCACTTGGGCACGCCGGTGGTGCCTGAGGAGTACAGGATGTAGACCGGATGATCGAACTCGACGCGCTCATAGTCGATCGGGCGCGCCGCGAACGGCTCGATGAAGGCCTGCAGCGTGACGGCATCCCGCAAACCAGACAGGTCGACCTTGTCGCTCAAGTAGGGAACGAGGATCACGCTGGCCACGGTCGGCAACCTGTCGAGAATCGCGCGCACGTCCGGCAGCGAATCGACTTGCTTGCCGCCGATGAGATAGCCGTCCGAGCAGATCAGCACCTTGGGCGCAATCTGACCGAACCGGTCGACCACGCCCTGCACGCCGAAATCCGGCGAGCACGAAGACCAGACCGCCCCGATGCTTGCAGTGGCGAGCGTCGCGGCAATCGCTTCGGGCAGGTTCGGCAGGTAGCCCGAGACGCGATCGCCTTTGCGCACGCCGCTTGCCCTCAATGCCTGCGCCAGCCTCGAGACCAGCGCATGGAGGTCGTCCCAGGACAACCGGCGCTTGACTCGGTCCTCGCCCCAGAACACGAGCGCATCGCTCTCGCCCCGCATGCGCAGCAGATTTTCTGCGAAGTTCAGGCGCGCATCGGGAAACCACTTCGCGCCGGACATCTTGTGACCATCGACGAGCGTACGAGGCCCGCGCGAGCCGATCACGCCGGCGGTGTCCCACAGGAGCGACCAGAAGGCTGCGCTGTCCTCGGTCGACCACTTATGAAGTTCGTCGTAGCTCGCGAAGGCGCGGTCCGCATGCACGCCTGCAGTCGCCATGAATTGCGCGAGAAGCGACGCCGAAGCGCGCGCTGGCGAGGGGCTCCACAAGGGCTGGTCAGGCGTCATTGAGCGCGCATTCCGGCGGGCAATTCGGTGGTTTGGCGGATCCAAGCATTCATGGCGGGCGATTATAATTGCTGCATGACACGCGAATTCATGGAGTACGACGTCGTGATCGTCGGCGGCGGGCCGGCTGGCCTGGCGAGCGCGATTCGCCTCAAGCAGCTGGCGCAGGCCGGCGGCAAGGAAGTCGGCGTGTGCGTATTGGAGAAAGGCTCGGAGATCGGCGCCCATATTCTCTCGGGGGCGGTCATGGATCCGCGCGCGATGGATGAGCTTTTCCCGGATTGGAAAACGCTTGGCGCCCCGCTCAACACGCCCGTGACCGAAGACCGATTCATGTTTCTCACGGAGGGCGGTTCGTTCAAGACACCCGGCTGGATGCTGCCCGCCTGCTTCCAGAATCACGGCAACTACGTCATCAGCCTTGCAAACGTGACGCGCTGGCTCGGGCAACAGGCCGAAGCGCTCGGCGTCGAGATCTTTCCGGGCTTCGCAGCGGCCGAGATCCTTTATGACGACAAAGGCGCCGTCAAAGGCGTGGCCACGGGAGACATGGGCGTCGGCCGCGACGGCAAGAAGACGGACGCCTACCAGGAAGGCATGGAGCTGCATGCCAAGTACACGTTCTTTGCAGAAGGCTGCCGGGGCAATCTCGGCAAGCTGCTGGAGGCGAAGTTCGGCTTGAGGAAAGACGCCGACCCGCAGGTGTACGGCATCGGCCTCAAGGAACTCTGGGAGATCAAGCCGGAGCAGCACCAGGCCGGGCTCGTAGTGCACACCGCCGGATGGCCGCTTCAGTCGGATACCTACGGCGGCTCGTTCCTGTACCACATGGAAAACAACCTGGTCGCCGTCGGATTCGTCGTCGGCCTTGGATACACGAACCCATACCTCTCACCGTATGAGGAATTCCAGCGCTACAAGACCCATGTGGCGATCCGCGGCTTCTTCGAAGGCGGCAAGCGCATCGCCTACGGCGCCCGCGCCATCACGGCAGGCGGCCTGCAGTCGCTGCCCAAAGTCACGGTTCCCGGCGGCGTGCTCGTCGGCGACGATGCCGGGTTCCTGAACGCTTCGCGCATCAAGGGCAGCCACTGCGCGATCAAGTCCGGAATGCTGGCCGCCGAGGCCGCGTTCGAAGCGCTCGGCGCCGGGCGGTCGGCAGACGAACTCACCAAGTACCCGGAAGCGTTCCAGCAGTCGTGGCTCTTCGACGAGTTGTACCGCGCGCGCAACTTCAAGCCGTGGATGTCCAAGGGGCTCTATACCGGCACCTTGATGGTCGGCATCGACCAGGTCGTGTTCGGTGGCAAGGCACCCTGGACACTGCATCACGATCATGCGGACAACGAAACGCTCAAGAAGAAAACCGAAGTCGAGCCGATCACCTACCCCAAGCCCGACGGCGTGCTGACATTCGACCGCCTGTCGTCGGTGTTCATTTCCAATACGAATCATGCCGAGGACCAGCCGATCCACCTCACGCTGAAAGACTCCAGCGTGCCGATCGACGTCAACCTGGCGCTCTACGACGCGCCCGAGCAGCGCTATTGCCCGGCGGGTGTCTACGAGATCGTGCGCAATGACGACGGCTCGAGCCCGCGCCTGCAGATCAACGCGCAGAACTGCGTCCATTGCAAGACCTGCGACATCAAGGACCCCACCCAGAACATCGTCTGGGTCACGCCCGAAGGCGGCGGCGGTCCGAACTACCCCAACATGTAAGCCAGAAGCCGGAGGCGGGCATGAGCACTGAAGCGACAGCGGACGCAAAGAAATTCACCACCATGAAGGAGTTCTACCCCTTCTACCTGTCGGAGCACGCCAACCGCACCTCGCGCCGCCTTCACTTCGTCGGGACCTCGCTTGGACTCGTGTGGCTGGTCACCGCGGCGGTCACCCTGAATCCCTGGTTCCTGCTCGCTGGGCTCGTGTGCGGCTATGCGTTCGCGTGGGTCGGGCATTTTTTCTTCGAGAAGAACCGGCCCGCGACTTTCAGCTACCCGTTCTACAGCTTTGCGGGCGACTGGGTCATGTGGTCGGAAATGCTGCGCGGCAGGATCAGGTTCTAGCGGGGAACACGAGTGTCGAGCGAGCCACCCGAGGAGCTCGCCGAGTCCTGGCAGGTCATTCACGGATACAGCATCAGCATCCGCCCGCTCAGGCGTTCGGACCGCGACATCGAGTCCGCCTTCGTCCACGGCCTGTCGCGAGAGACTCGGTATAACCGCCTGCTTGGCGGCGCGATCAACATCTCCCGCGAATACATCGAGCAGCTCACCACGATCGATTACAGCCGGGACATGGCCCTCGCCGCCGTCGTCATGACACAGGAGAGCGAAGTGCTCATCGGCGTGGCACGCTACGTAATGGAAGCGCAGGCGCAAGGCGGGCCCAGTCCATGCGAATTCGCCATCGTCATTGCGGATGCGTGGCAAGGACGCGGCATCGGCCTGCACCTGATGGAGAAGTTGATCCTGGTCGCACGCTCGCGCGGCATCCCAAGCCTCTATGGGGAAATCCTCGCCACCAATCACGGCATGCTTTCGATGATGCGCAAGCTTGGCTTCCGGATCCAGCGGCATCCGGACGATGGCACCGTCGTCCGCGCGGTCCTCGACTTTTCACGCTGACGGACCGCAGGGGTTTTCTGACGTCCTGTCAGCGGCTCTGCTGATGGTTCTCTCGGCTTGCGACCCGGACACTGTGATGCTTGGGCATGAATCCAGCTCGTTAACCCGGAGAACCGGAATGAAAATTATCGTCGCGTTGGTTTCTACGCTCGTGGCAGGTTCCGCGCTTGCCAAACTCCCGGACGTCCCTGCAGAAGAGAAGGCAAAACAAGCTGACGCAGCCGCAAAAACGGCATGGAGCGACAAAGTCTCGCTATACCAGACCTGCCTCGTCCAGGATCGGGTAGCCGAGGCTTATCGCCGGAGCGTGCAGGCTTCAGGTGGCGTCATCCTGGCGCCCACTGGGACGCCACCGTGCGTCGACCCCGGCCCGTACGTAAGCACGATCACGCCGACGGCCAACAAGCCGCTGGAAGCCTCGGAAGCGCACTCGCCGCCAGGTGCAGCCGTATCTCCTCCGAGCACGCAGGCCACTGCTGCTGAAATTGCGGGCGGAGTGAAGAAAAAGACCCCCAACTGAGCAAGCTGATTTTCCAGATTTGGAAAACTCTTTAGACGAACGATCGAACATCCAAATCGAGAGGATGCGAACCACGCTAGGCACTCTGTGAGAATGCGCACAGATTAGGTTCCAAGAGGTTTCCACAATCGGGTCACCCACTCACTCGACCTCGCGGACCTAAATCATGGGCGTAACCAAGACGCCGGCAGTCCCCATCCTTGTGCATTGCCATCTCCGCTGGGATTTCGTCTGGCAGCGGCCCCAGCAGATTTTCTCCCGCCTCGCTGCGAACCACCCGGTGCTCTTTCTCGAGGAGGCGATGGCGTCGGAAGGCGAAGCCCGTCTCGAGATCAGCCGTCCGCAAGAAAACCTCTTTCGGGTGGTCCCGATGGTCCCTGGCTGCCAATCGATGAGCATGCAGGCCCAGTGCGAAATAGTGCGGCCTCTTCTCCTGCAAGCGCTTCACAGCGCCCCGGAGCTGGCAGGTCGTTTCGAAATGCCGGTGCAATGGTTTTACTCGCCGATCACGGCACCCTTCTTCATCGACCGTGTTCCATCCGCCGCCATCGTGTACGACTGCATGGATGAACTGGCGAATTTCCGGTACGCCAGCTCGGACCTCGCGCAACGCGAAAAGCTCCTGCTTTCGCGGGCGGACGTCGTGTTCACCGGCGGCTACAAGCTCTACGAGTCGAAGTCGATGCACAACGCCAACACACACTTCCATGGGTGCGGCGTGGACATAG
Organism: Pseudomonadota bacterium; assembly: GCA_025352885.1. Classification (GTDB taxonomy): domain Bacteria; phylum Pseudomonadota; class Gammaproteobacteria; order Burkholderiales; family SG8-39; genus SZAS-79. The sequence goes on from JANXRZ010000037.1 coordinate 31,079, forward strand.
CGCATTTCGGCAAGGCGCGCCTGCACTCAACTCCTGTGCCCAAGGAACTCGCCGGTCTTCCGCGCCCGATCTTCGGCTATTTCGGGGTGATCGACGAGCGCCTCGACTACGAGTTGCTGGCGCACCTCGCAGGCACTTTCCCGAACGCGTCCATCGCGATGGTCGGACCGTTCGCGAAGATCGATCCGTCGGCGCTGCCGCGGTTGCCGAACATTCACTGGCTCGGGCAACGCCAGTATGCGGACCTGCCCTCGTTCGTGAAGGGTTTCGACGTTTGCCTCATGCCGTTCGCGCTCAATGAGGCCACCCAATACATCAACCCGACCAAGACGCTCGAATACATGGCCGCGGCCAAGCCGATCGTCTCGACTGCCGTCCCGGATGTCGTACGCAATTTCACGCCGGTCGTCCGGATCGGCACGTCGGCCGAGGACTTTGCCAAGGCGGTCGACGAGTCTTTCTGGACGCCCGACGTCGAGCGCATTGACGAAGGCGTCCGCTCTGCCGAGTCCTCATCGTGGGACGCCATAGTGGGCGCCATGCGCAAGCACATGGTGGCCGCCGTCGAGCGTCGCCATCCAGCGCAGCGCCAGGCCAGCCCGGCACGGGTTCTCCATGCGGGCCGTCCCAAGCCTCATCCCTCCACTCACCCCTCCGCTATACACATAGGCGGCACGGACCGCCGCATACAAAGCGGCGACACAGCGTTCGCCGCAACGGGGCGAGCGGAATGAGGGCAAATGTCGACGTCTTCATCGTAGGAGCGGGTTTTTCGGGCGCGGTCGTTGCCGAGCGGCTCGCCAGCCATGGGCTCTCCGTCCTCATCATCGACAAGCGACCGCACATCGGCGGGAACGCCTTCGACGCGATCGACGCACACGGCATCCGGATCCATCCCTACGGACCGCACATCTTCCATACCAACGGCGCGAATATCGCCAAGTACCTGTCGCGCTTCACCGAATGGCGCCCTTACGAGCACCGGGTGCGCGCAAAAGTCGGCGAGCAGTTCGTGCCGATCCCCATCAATATCGACACGCTGAATGCGCTCTACAGGCTCGAGCTCGACGAAAGCACGGTGGAGGCGTTCTACCAAAGCGTGCGTGAGCCGCGCGACCCGCTCAGGACGAGCGAAGATGTCGTGCTGAATGCGGTCGGGCGGGATCTCTACGAGAAGTTTTTTCGCGGCTATACGCGCAAGCAATGGGGACTCGACCCATCTGAACTCGCCTCCTCCGTGGCCGCGCGAATTCCCACCCGCACCAACCGGGACGACCGCTACTTCACCGACAGCTTCCAGAAGATGCCGCTGCACGGCTACACGCGCATGTTCGAGCGCATGCTCACTCATCCGCATATCGACGTGCAGACCGGCGTCGATTTCTTCAAGGTCCGCAAGACCGTCCGCGCCCGCCATGTCGTCTACACCGGGCCGGTGGATGCGTTCTTCGACTACTGTTTCGGGAAGCTGCCGTACCGGTCCATCCGCTTCGAGCACGAGCACCTCCCAACGACGGCCGTTTACCAACCGGTCGGCACGGTCAATTTCCCGAACGACTTCGAGTACACGCGGATCACCGAATTCAAGCACCTCACCGGGCAGGCACACACCGGCACTTCGATCGTGCGCGAATTCCCGCAGGACGAAGGAGACCCTTACTATCCGGTGCCGCGCGCCGCCAACGAAGCGCTTTACCAGCGTTATGCCGCCCTCGCGCTCGCGGAAACCGGGGTGACGTTCGTCGGTCGCCTCGCGCAGTACCGGTACTACAACATGGACCAGTGCGTCGGCGCGGCGCTCAAGTCGTCCCAGTACGTGCTCGACAAGCTTGGACTGCAGGCCGAAGTCGAGTCCACCTCCACCGGGAGCGAGCGGGCTTTGCCGACGCGCATGCGCGACAACCCGGTCGCTTCGCGGTCCTCGGGTTGAGTCAACTAAGGGTGCGGGGCACGAGCAGCGTCCCGGGAAGGCCGCTTTTGGCCTTGTAGCGAGGCAGCACCGACTCCGAGACCGCCCGCGCCTGGCCTATGGCGCAGAGGGCAACGCAGGCACCCCCGAAGCCGGCACCCGTAAGTTTCGCGCCGTAGACGCCCTGCTCCGCCTGGAGCAGGGCCACCAGCTGGTCGAGCGGTGGGACCGATACCTTGTAGTCGTCCCGCAGACTCGCATGCGAATCGTTCATGAGTTGCCCGAAGCGCACTGCGCTCACGCGTCCCGCGGCCTCCTCTACCCGCAGGTTCTCGGTAATGACATGGCGCGCACGTTGCTTGAAGGGTGATGGCAGCGAGGCGATTGCTTCCAGGCGGGCGTCCCGCAGTGCCCGCACCCCTAGGATGCCGGCGGCAGTCTTACACTCGGAAATCCGGGCGTTGTACGCGCTCCCCGCGAGCGATCGGGCAACGCCTGAGTGCACGACCAGGATTTCCGCCTTGTCGGGCAGCGGCAGGAGCTCGTGCTCGAGCGTCCTGGTATCGAGATACAGCATCCGCGAGCCGGTGGCCAGGCTCGAGGCCATCTGGTCCATGATGCCGACGTTCACGCCCGCATAGTTGATTTCCGCCCGCTGCGCCAGCTGGGCGATCCGCACGTCGTCGAGCGTCACCGACAGCAATTCGCGCAGTGCGCGCAAGACCGCTACTTCCAGCGCGGCGCTCGAAGAGAGTCCTGCGCCGATGGGCACTTCGGTTTCGATGTGCAGGTCGAGCGTGGGCAAGTCGACGCCGAGCCCGGCGAGTTCCTTCAGGCAGCCGTAGACATAGCTTGCAAAATGGGGCGCAGGAGCCGTATCGAGCGTGAATTCGCAGCGCTCATCAAGGTCGGAGGAATACAGCGCGAATGCGTCCCGTCCATTTCGAGCAACACAGACCCGGGTCTTCTGGGGGATCGCCGCCGGCAGCACGAATCCGGCGTTGTAGTCCGTATGCTCGCCCAGCAGGTTCACGCGGCCGGGCGCCTCGGCGCAAACTTCCGGGGCCCTGGAGAAAATGTCTGCGAAGCTTTTCATCTACTCAAGCGACACTTCGACGGCCTGCAGTTCACGCGCCTTGTCCTCGGGCAGCGCATCCATCGCAAAGAGCCCCGCGGCAATTTCAGTCCCCGCAAGATATTTGAGTCGGTCACGCGTGCGGTACGGCGGATAGAACTCCGCGTGCAGGTGCGATTCCGGATGCGGCTTGCCGTCGAGCGGCGCCTGGTACCACGCCATCAGATAAGGCAGGGGCCGGTTCCACAGACCGTCGTATTTGAGGAGCGTGGTCTTGAGCGCCCGCGCGAGGTCGGCGCGCTGCTCCTCCCCGAGGGCGGCGAACGTGGCGACCGGCTCGATGGGCGCCACCCACACCTCGTAGGGATAACGAGCGCAGACCGGCACGAAGGCCACGGCATGCGGTCCCTTGTAGAGCATGCGCCGGTCTTCCGACAACTCTCGCCTGATGAGGTCCTGCAACACGCCCGAATGGCGGCTCGCGTGATAGTCGAGCGCGGCCTGCTGCATGCGCGCGGGAACCGGGGGAACGAACGGATAGGCGTAGATCTGCCCGTGCGGGTGGTGAAGCGTTACGCCCACCTCCTTGCCCCGGTTTTCGAACGGCAGGACGTATTCGATTCCGCCGGCTTTCGAAAGCCGCGTCGTGCGATCGGCCCACACGGCAATCAACAGTTCGATGTGAGCGAGCGGCAAGGCGCCGAGCGAGGAGTTCGGGTCTTGTGTGAAAACGATCACTTCGCACTTCCCCTTCGCAGGCGCGGTGGGCACGATGAGCTCGGGCGCTTCCGAGGCCCGAAGGCTCAGCGAGGGAAAGCGGTTCTCGAAGGCAGCCACCTCCCAGTCCCCCGGTGGAAGCTCGGTCGGGTGCGCGGCATTCGTGGTCGGGGCGAGCGGATTGTATTCAGGCGGCGGGAGGAAAGTCCGGTCCTGTCGATAGGCAGCGTAGGTGACCCACTCGGCGCGCAATGGGTTCCAGCGCAGGTGCGGGCTGCCCTGGAGCGGTTCCGTAAAGGCCGCGGGGGAATCGAAGTCGCCCGAGAGCGCCCGACGGCTGTAGAGCGTGAGCTGGCGGCCGTCGGGTCGGGTCAGGTCCAGCGAATGCACCGTCGCAGTCATTCGCGCCGCCGTCAGAACGTCCCGGCAATGTAATTTCGCCGGACGCTGGTGGCCTCGCGGATTTTCTCGAGCGGGATCTTCGGTATGCGGTCCTCCGTCAGCAGGCCGTTGACCTCCTGGAAAGTGTCGGCGAACTGGGTGTAGCAGAACCCGCTGAAGAGCGGCGCGAGGGCCACCGCCTCGAGAAGGCTCACGAAGCGCTTTTCGAATTCCTCCTGCGTGGTGGCGACGGAGTAGCCCCAGTTCTTCTTGCCCATCACCGCCGGGTGGTTCCCATACGCGATCCCGCCGAACTCCGTGAGCATGATCGGCTGGCCGCGATGCGGGTACCCGTCGAGCGTCAATACACGGCCACCGGGCAGGCGGCGGTCGAAGAGTTCCTTCGAGTTGGCCTGCGCGCCGTAGCGCTCGTGGATGTGGGAGGGGTGCGGATCGTAGTCGTGGATGCCGATGATGTCGGTCGCGCCGCTTTCCCAGCCGTCGTTGCCGATCACGGGCCGCGTCGGATCGAGCGTCTTGGTGAGGTGATAGAGGGCCTCGACGGCGTGGCGATGCGACTTGAGCGTCGGCAGCTCCGGCACGCCCCACGATTCGTTGAAGGGCACCCAGACGATGATGCAGGGATGGCTGTAATCGCGCTCGATCGCCTCGCCCCACTCGCGCACCATCCGCTTGATCGCCGTGCGCGTGAAGCGATAGGCCGAAGGCATCTCCTCCCACACGAGCAATCCGAGCTTGTCCGCCCAATAGAGGTACCGCGGAACCTCGATCTTCTGGTGCTTGCGCACGCCATTGAAGCCCATCGCTTTGGCCAGTTCCACGTCGCGCCTGAGAGCCTCGTCGCTCGGCGCGGCCATCAGCGTGTCCGGCCAGTAGCCTTGGTCGAGGACGAGCTTGAGCGGGTAAGGCCGGCCGTTCAGCATGAAGCGGTCGCGTACCACGTCGACCGAGCGCAGGGCGGTGTACGAACGGAATTCGTCGAGGACCACGTCGCCATGCCGCAGCCGCACGCCTGCATCGAGCAGCGTCGGGCGCTCGGGACTCCAGAGCAGTTCATTCCTGAAATCGTCGATGCCGGGGTCCGAGAGCACGATTCGCCGGTCGGCTTCGCCGTCCATGACCACGTACGAATCCTGCGCAAGCACGCGATGGCCGTGCAGCAGGAGCACGTCGACGGTGAGGCCGTCGACCGGCTCCCCGCCGATGCGCGCCTCGAAGCTGAGCGCGTACTGGTCCAGATGCGGCGTCCAGCGGATTTTCTCGACGTAGGTCACGCCGACGTATTCGAGCCACACCGTCTGCCAGATGCCCGAGGTGCGCGGATACCAAATCGAATGCGGCTCCTCCTGCCAGTCCTGCTTGCCCCGCGGCTTGGTGAGCTCCAGCGGATCGTCGTAGGCCATGACGGACACCGTCTGCTCGCCCTTGGCGTTCAGCGCAGAGGTGATGTCCGCCCAGAACGGCGTGTGACCGCCCTCATGGGTCGCAACCAGGTGCCCGTTGACCCAGACCCGCGCGTAGTAGTCGACCGCCCCGAAATGCAGGAGTACGCGCTTGTCGCCACGCTCGACCTTGAACTGGCGCTCGTACCAGCAGGCGAAGTGATAGCCGCGGTCGCCTATCCCGCTGGCCTTCGATTCAGGCGGATAGGGAACCTGGATGGTGAGGGGCCAGCGATCGATGTCCGAAGGGTTGTAGAACCGCCGCTCGTTGTCGAACAGGAATTTCCACGGACCGTTCAGCGAAATCCACTGGGGGCGCTGCAACTGTGGACGCGGGTAGGCGTGTCCGGGCTCCTTCGGCATAGGCGGGGACGATGTGCTGCGAGTGAATGCAAAATTAATTCTACGTCGCGATTTCGGGGCGATGCGAACCGCGGCCGAACGCGGCAAGTATTTTTCGCGTGTGTGTTCCAACACACAAACAACAGGCCCGGAAAACGCCATCCTTCTCCCCCCGGAGGGTTCTCCGCCGATCAGCGCATTGGCATTAATGCCGACGCCGCATACCGTCCGACACCGAGGAGAACGACTTGGCCACATCTGACACTGGCATTTCCCCAACGGATGCAAACCCGGCCCTGAACGCCGGCAATCTCGCCGCCCACACGTTCGAGATCGAGGAAGAGGACAGCATCCTCGCCTTCTGGTCCACCGACACGGTCGTGAGGGCGCCCTACTACGTGCGACCCTGCCGCAAGCGCTTTGACCTCTACCAGCTGTCTGCAACCCCCCCATCGCAGTCGTGGCACAAGGAAACCTCAATGGCCCAATCAGACGAATCCCCCACTCCCGACTCGCTCCCCGAGCCGGGCCGCAAGAAGAAGAATCCGCGCGACCTCGACAAGCTGCTCGACAAGGGCATCGAGGAGAGCATGGACGCGAGCGATCCGCCGGCCGCTGCACAGCCCGAGGTGCACACGGAACCGGATCGCGACGAAGTGGACCCGGATACTAAGGACGACAAGCCCAGCAAGCACTGAGTGCCCTCCTCGCGCATCCTCATCGGTTGCGCGGGATGGGCCTTGCCGGCCCCGTTCCGGAGGCGTTTTCCCGCAGGTGACTCGAACCTGTCCAGGTATGCGGGTCGGCTGCCGGCAGTCGAGATCAATTCGTCGTTCTATCGGCCTCACCGCGAAGATACTTACGCGAAGTGGGCGTCGGGCGTTCCCGCCGCGTTCAGGTTCAGCTTGAAGGTCCCGCAGACGATCACCCATGAGTTGCGGCTCTTCGGAGCGAACCGCGAGCTCGACGCCTTCCTCAAAACCATCGTCCCGCTCGGCAAGAAACTCGGCTGCCTCCTGCTGCAGCTGCCGCCGAGCCTCGAGTTCGACCGGCAGGTAGCTAGGCGCTTTCTCTCAGGGCTCCGGAAACGGCACGAGGGCCCGGTGGCCCTGGAGCCAAGGCATGCGAGCTGGTTCGGCAAAGACGCCGACAGTTTGCTGGCCGTGACGGAAGTCGGACGCGTTGCGGCGGATCCCGTGCGGGCCGGAACAAGCGCGGACCCCGGGGGATGGAGAGGACTTGCCTATTTCCGCCTCCACGGCTCGCCAGTGATGTATCGGTCGACTTACGACGGCGCCTACCTTAAAGCGCTGGCTGTGCGGTTAAAGGAAAGTGCGGGGGTCGCCCGGGAAACCTGGTGCATCTTCGACAACACGATGCTTGGCGGCGCGACGGCGAATGCGCTCGATTTGGCGAAACGCCTGGCGCCCGGCAGGCGTTAATACCGGATATGTAATACAAATCGGCCGGAGGAGAGCCCAGCCGCTCGTTCTACGTAAACAAAAGTCCGGAATTCAGGCGGCCAGCATGTCCTCGTCGGGCACCGCCATGACACCCGCAGACCCTTTCACCATCGTGTCGGCCAGCCCTGTCGCCTGTACGAGCAGGTGGTCTGCATAGAACCGCGTGGTAGAGATCTTGGCCTTGTAGAACCCTGGGTTGCCGCCGCCTTCCGCGAGTTTTCTTTCAGCGACCAGCGCTGCACGCGCCATCTGCCAGCCGCCGCAGACGATGCCCATGAGCTTGAGGAAAGGCACCGCGCCGGCGAAGGTTGCTTTGATGTCCGTACCCGCGGTGGCAACGATGTAATCGACGCACGCGGAAACTGCCTGCGTGCCGGTTGAAAGCGAAGCGCGGACCGCGGCAAGGTCGGCGT
>JANXRZ010000065.1 GCA_025352885.1 Pseudomonadota bacterium
GCAACCGTAAAATCGGCCTGCGCGCCGACATGGACGCCTTGCCGATCCAGGAGGCGAATACTTTCGCGCATCGCTCGCAGCACGCCGGTGTGATGCACGCCTGCGGTCACGACGGGCACACGACGATGCTGCTGGGCGCGGCGAAATATCTCGCCGAGACGCGCAATTTCGACGGTACGGTGCACTTCATCTTCCAGCCGGCCGAGGAGGGGATCGGCGGCGCGAAGGCGATGGTCGACGACGGCCTGTTCGAGAAATTCCCGTGCGATTCGATCTTCGGCATGCACAACCGCCCGAGCGTGGCGGTCGGCAAGTTCAACGTGAAGTCAGGCCCGATGATGGCCGGCGGCGCTTTCTTCGACATCCTGGTCACCGGCAAGGGCTCGCATGGGGCGCGGCCGGAAACCGGTGTTGATTCGACGCTCGTGGCCGCGCATATTGCCGTGGCATTGCAGTCGATCGTCTCGCGCAACGTACGACCCATCGATACCGCTGTCGTATCGGTGACCAAGATCGCTGCAGGCGACGCCTACAACGTGATCCCGCAAACCGCGCATTTGGGCGGTACCGCGCGCGCGTTCACCAAGGAAGTCATGTCGCGGCTCGAGACGTCGATGAAGCGCATCGCGAAAGGGACGGCCGAAGCGCATGGCGCAACGGCGGAGGTCGATTTCCGCGTGCTCTTCAATCCCACCGTAAATGACCCGAAGGAAGCGGAATTCGCCGCGCAGATCTGCACGGAACTGGTCGGTGCCGAGAACGTCAACCGCAACCCGGACCTCGTAATGGGCTCGGAGGACTTCTCATACATGCTGGAGCGCGTGCCGGGCTGCTATCTCAACATCGGCAACGGACCGGGCGAAGGGGGGTGCGAAGTGCACAACCCGGGCTACGACTTCAACGACGACGCGTTGCCGCTCGGCGCGGCCTTCTTCGGCCGGCTGGTCGAGACGCGGCTCAAGCCGTAAAGCTGACAGAAAGGGGCCAGGCTCAAACCTGACAGCCAGGCCCCTTTTCTCGCTATTGCCGGTTCGGGTTGTTAGGACGGCTGTCGAAGCGATTCGGCACCCCGTCACCGTCACGGTCGCGGCTTGCACGCTGCCAGCCGCGGCGCTCCATGGTCCAGCGTCCGTCACGCTCGACCCATCGCGGTTCCGCGTAGGCATAGCCACGGCGCTCTCTCACCCAATGGCCGGCGACCCAGACATGGCGCTTGCCGCGCCAGTCCCAATATCCCGGGGCCCAGGCGTAGCCACGACGCGGCGCAGGCACCACCTCAGCGCGCGGCGCAGGCGGCGCGACCTGCACGTACACGGCAGCCGACGCCGGCACGGTAACGCTGCCAAGCGAAGCGGTTACCAAGGCAGCAAGAAGCAGTTTCTTCATCATGGTTGTCTCCTCGGACAGGTTGGTGGCAATTACCCACATGCCCCATTTGTACGCTGGAACACCCAAAAGCTCTGTGTGACAGATAACACTGTCACAAGTGTTACGTTCACGTACGAGCCGGCGCGCCGTCCTGCGGGGCCCCGATAATCGCTTACACAGGCAAGAGCCCCAGGGGATAAATATGCGCGCAACGATCACTTTGTTCTTCGTCCTGTACGCTGCAATGACCTCGTCATTCGCGCAGGTCGTTACAGACGCCTATGGGAATGCGGATCCAAATCGGAAGGCGCCGGCGCGCGATGACTTTTCCTACCTGACCCAGATCAACAAGGCCTCGCTTGTCATGCTGCGGGAGACGAGGATCGTCCCCGAAGCCGTCGCCTTGCGCCTGGCCAAAGGCATCGACGTGGTAACCGAAAACAGTGCGAAGCCGGGCGCAGAGCGGCCGCGCGACTACCTGAAATACGAGCCCCAACTAATCGCCGCGTCCGGCCCGGACGGCTCGATGCTGCACCTCGGCCGCAGCCGGCAGGACCTCGCTTCGACCGCCACGCGCCTTTACCTGCGCGAATCGCTGCTGGACGCGTTCGAAGCCCTCAGCACCGCGCGGGACCGCGTGCTCGCCATTGCGGAAAAATATCCGGATACCCCCATCCCCGCGTACACGCATGGCGTACAGGCGCAGCCCACGACGGTGGGGCACTACATGCACGCCTTGGCCGCAGCGCTGGCTCGTGACGCCACGCGCCTGCAGGCAGCATATGGTCGCGTGAACCAAAGTCCGCTTGGCGCGGCGGTCATCGCGAATTCGGGTTACCCGATGGATCGTGCGCGCCTTGCGGTGCTGCTCGGCTTCGACGGCGTGGTCGAGAATGCCTACGACGCGAATCATCTCTCGCCCGTGGACAGTGGCTTGGACATTGCATCGGCCCTCGCGATCTCGGCTGTGCATATCGGCCAGTTCGCGCAGGACATGACGGCCCAGTATGCCGATCCTTCGCCGTGGTTTCTCCTCACGGACGGAAAGCTGACCGGCGGGAGCAGCATCATGCCGCAGAAGCGGAACCCGGTTGCGCTGACGAACCTTCGCTTTTCCGCCAGTTCGATCGTCGGCGCGATGAACACGAGTTTCCTCATTGCGCACAACACGAACACCGGGATGTACGACTATCGCCGCCCGAACGTGATTCCCACCGCCGATGCGGCTGCGCTCTATCGCCTGCTCGCCGCCGTGATCGACGGGATCGTGGTCAACGGTCCGCGCGCGCTGCAGGAAATCAACGCAGAGTATTCGACGATGACGGAGGTCGCGGATTTCCTCATGCAGCGCGCAAACGTCCCGTTTCGCATCGGGCATCACTTTGCGGCCGACCTTGCGAAGTACGGCCGCAGCAAAGGCCTGACCCCGACGCAGATTCCTTACGCAGAAGCGCAGCGGATCTATCGCGAGGACACGAAGCAGGATTTTCCGTTGAGCGAAGCCGACTACAAGCAGGCGCTCAGCGCCGAGTACATGGTCGCGAGCCGCAAAGGGATCGGCGGCACGCAGCCGGCCGAAGTGCGCCGCATGCTCGCTGTTGCGCGCGGCGCGCTGAAACAGGACCAGGACTGGGGTTCGACGCAAAAGCAAAAACTGGCGAGCGCAGATGCGACTCTCGAAACGGCGTTCGCAGCGATTGCCGGCAGAACTTCTCGCTAGGCTTCTGACGACGATCGGGGAATCCTCTGACAGCGCCCTATTTCCCGCTTAAGTAGAGTACGAACTGTCCCCTGCGTTGTGCGGGCTCTGCGTTTCAAAGCTGAGAACTGACTCCCAGGTTGCGGACTTGCGTTGCTGTTGTGCGTGTTCACGGGTGCGCTCTCCAAGCCCGGCGGATGTGCCTGATGCAACCGGAATGCGACCACCTTGAACCTCACGGTTTGAGGAACCGGGGTTTCGCGCAAAGTGCGGGGGACACTCATTTCCGGCGAGGGATCGGCCATGCGGCAGAGTAAAATCGCGTAGCCGATGCTCCTCCCCGATTTTCATCCGATCATCCAGCGCTGGTGGGCCGCGCGATTCTCAGGTCCTTCAGGCGTACTGCCGCCGACAGAGGCGCAGGTCGAAGGCTGGAGCGCGATCCGTTCGGGCGGCCATACGCTCATCGCAGCGCCGACGGGCTCCGGAAAAACACTCGCAGCTTTCCTCACGGCGATCGACGGCCTGCTTCGCGAAGGGCTGAAGCACGACCTGCCGGACGAAGTGCGCGTGATCTACGTCTCGCCGCTCAAAGCGCTTTCGGCCGACATCCACAAGAACCTTGCCGAGCCGCGGCGGGAGATTCGCCAACTTGCCGAAGACGCGGGCTTGCCGCCCGTGCGCATCACGGCCGCCGTGCGCAGCAGCGATACGCCGCAGTCCGAGCGGGCGGCGATGTTGCGCAAGCCCCCGCATATCCTCGTCACGACGCCTGAATCGCTGTATCTCCTGCTGACCGCGGAAAAGTCGCGCGTAATGTTGGCCACCGCAACCGTGGTGATCGTCGACGAGATCCATGCGGTGCTGCCCACGCGCAGGGGTGCGCACCTCGCGCTTTCGCTCGAGCGGCTGGACCATGTCTGCGGACGCCGGCTGCAGCGGATCGGATTGTCCGCCACGCAAAAGCCGATCGAGGAGGTCGCCCGCTTCCTGGCCGGGATGGGCAACGGTTCCTGCGCGATCGTCAACCGCGGCCACAAGCGCAGGATGGATCTCGCCATCGAAGTGCCTGGCTCGCCGCTCGAGGCGGTGATGTCGCACGAAGTCTGGCAGGAAATTTACGAGAAGCTCGTCGGCCTCATCAACGAGCACCGCACCACCCTTATCTTCGTGAATACCCGGCGCCTTGCCGAGCGCATGGCGCACCAACTCTCGGACCGCATCGGCGCGGACAACGTGGCGGCGCATCACGGGAGCCTCGCGAAGGATGTGAGGCTCGACGCCGAAGCAAAACTGCGCGAGGGTCGCCTCAAGGTGCTGATCGCCACGGCGTCGCTCGAACTGGGCATCGACATCGGCCATGTGGACCTCGTGTGCCAGATCTCTTCGCCACACCGCATTGCGACGCTCCTGCAGCGCATCGGGCGTTCGGGCCACACGGTTTCCGGCCTGCCGAAGGGCCGCATCTTTCCGCTCACGCGGGACGACCTCCTTGAATGCGCGGCGATGCTCCGCGCGGCGCGAGAGGGCGAGCTCGACCATGTCACGATCCCGCTGCAGCCCGTCGACGTGCTGGCCCAGCAGGTGGTGGCGGAAACCGGCGCCGAGGAGTGGGACGAGGAAGCGCTCTACAAGCTCTTCAAGCGCTCTTACCCGTATCGCGACCTCGAGCGAACCCGATTCGAGGAAGTCGTGCGCATGCTGGCCATCGGTTATGCGAGCAAGCGCGGCCAGCGTGCGGCCCTCATCCACTATGACGCGGTGAATCGCAAGCTGCGCGCGCGGCCTTCGTCGCGCATGACGGCCATCATGTCCGGTGGCGCTATTCCCGAGGTTTTCGATTTCCGCGTGGTGCTGGAGCCCGAAGGCCAGTTCATCGGCACGCTCAACGAGGACTTCGCCATCGAGTCGCTGCCGGGCGACGTGTTCCAGCTCGGCAACACCTCGTGGCGCATCTTGCGCATCAATGGCGGGGTCGTACGGGTCGCAGACGCACAAGGCCAGCCGCCTTCGATGCCGTTCTGGCTCGGCGAGGCGCCTTCGCGCAGCGATGAAGTCAGCGCGGCGGTATCGACCTTGCGCGGTCAGGCCGATGCGCTGCTGCCCGGGCCGGACACGCCGCGGATCGAAGGCGCGCTCGCGCCGGCCATTGCGTGGTTCGAACGGGACTACGGCTTATCGAATTCCGCGGCCACGCAAGCCGCCGACTATCTCGCCGAAGGCAAGCGCGCGCTCGGCGTGATCCCGACCGCGGACACGCTGGTGCTCGAGCGCTTCTTCGACGAATCCGGCGGCATGCAGCTCGTGCTGCACGCGCCCCTGGGCAGCCGGATCAACAAGGCGTGGGGCCTCGCGCTGAGGAAGAAGTTCTGCCACACCTTCAACTTCGAGCTGCAGGCCGCGGCGACCGAGGACGGCTTGATCCTCTCGCTCGGACCGGCACATTCGTTTCCGCTCGAGGAAGTCTTCCGCTACCTGCATCCGAACACCATCAAGGAGACGCTTTGCCAGGCGGTGCTCGCCTCGCCGATCTTCGAGACGCGATGGCGCTGGGTGACGACGCTCGCGCTCGCAGTGCCGCGCATGCGTAATGGCGCGAAGCTCGCGCCGCAGATCCAGCGCATGATCGCCGAAGAGATCCTGGCGGCGGTCTTTCCCGATGCAGCTGCCTGCCAGGACAACGTCCAGGGCGCGCGCGAAGTCCCGGAGCATCCGCTGGTCGACCAGACCATGCACGACTGCTTCGAAGAGGCGATGGACCTCACGCACTTGACCGAATACCTCAAGCGCATCTTTGCGGGCGAGATCCGCTGCATCGGCCGCGATACGCCCGAGCCTTCCGTGCTCTGCCATGAGATCGTCAACTCCGAGGTCTATACCTTCCTCGACGATGCGCCGCTTGAAGAAAGGAAGACCCGCGCCGTCTACACGCGCCGGGCGACCGAAGTGCGTAATGCGGACGACCTGGGCGCGCTGGACCCGTCTGCCATCGAGCGAGTGCGGGAGGAGGCATGGCCGGAAGCGAATACGCCGGACGAACTCCACGATGCGCTGCTGCTGGCGGGCTTCATCCGCGGCGAAGAGGCGCTGCCCGGCTGGCGCTCGCATTTCGATACGCTCGTTGCAGCCGGCAGGGCGCATGACGCGTCCGGCTTCTGGGTCGCGGTCGAGCGGTTCGACGAATTGAATGCAGTCATCCCGCAGGCAATCGAGCCGAAGATCCCCGAGCGCCTGCGCAGGCAGTGGACGCGCGAAGAGGCGGCAAGGGAACTCGTGCGGGGGCGCTTGGATGTGCTCGGGCCGGTCACGGCACGCGAACTGGCTGCCTCTTTCAACGCCCACGATACGGCGCTCATCGATGCGGCGCTGATCGCGCTCGAGGTCGAGGGGAAGGTCCTGCGCGGCCGGTTCACGCCCGAAGCCAATAGCAAGGATGCCGCCCTCCAGTGGTGCGACCGCAGGCTGCTCGCGCGCATCCACCGTTACACGATCAATCGCCTGCGCGCCGAGATCGAGGCGGTCACGGCAGCCGAGTTCATGCGGTTCCTGTTGCACTGGCAGCACGCGGCGGAGGGCGAGCGCATGAAAGGCGCCGAAGGGCTCATGGCCGTGATCGAGCAACTCGACGGCTTCGAGCTCCCCGCAGGCGCATGGGAGCGCGATGTCCTTGCGGGAAGGGTGGAAGACTACGGCCCTGAGCAAGTCGATTCGCTGTGCCTCTCGGGGCGCGTGGCGTGGGGCCGCATGACGCCGCCCGACCAGGCAAAGTCGCCGCTGAAGAGCTCTCCCATGGCCATCCTGCAGCGCGAGCACACGGCGCTTTGGCGCGAGACCACGCTGCCGGAGTCCCTGCAGCTTGGATCGGAGGCGCAGGCGGTGGTCGACGTCATGCGCCAGCGCGGCGCTTCGTTCTTCCATGAGCTGGTCACAGGCACCGGACTGCTGCGCACGCAAGTTGAGCGGGCGCTCGGCGAGCTGGCCGGAGCAGGCGTGGTCACAGCGGACAGCTTCAGTGGCCTGCGCGCGTTGCTCCAGCCTCCGGACAAACGCAAGAGCCTCAACACGCGCGGGAAGAGGACCTCGGTCTACGGCGTCGATACGGCCGGGCGGTGGTCGCTGCTCGAAGCGGCCGGTGTGGTTGACCCGGAAGGGCAGGCCGTTCGCACAGAGGCGATCGCACGCGCGCTTCTCAAGCGCTACGGTATCGTCTTCCGCTCCCTCCTGCTGCGGGAATCGCGCCTGCCGCCATGGCGCGACCTTGCGATGGTCTACCGGCGGCTCGAAGCGCGCGGGGAAATTCGCGGCGGACGCTTCGTCAAAGGTTTCGGGGGCGAGCAGTTTGCGCTGCCTGAAGCCGTTGGCCGCCTGCGCGCGATCCGTAAGCAGGAGAAGACCGGCGCGATGCTGGCCATTTCAGCGGCCGACCCGCTGAATCTCGTCGGCGTGATCACGCCGGAGGCGCGCGTCCCGGCCATCGCTGGCAATCGCGTGCTGTTCCGCGATGGCGTGCCGATCGCCGCGCTCGAAGGCGGCATGGTGCGCAAGCTCGCCGCGTCCGAACTCACCGAAGAGGCGCTGCATCCCCAGTTCTGGAAGCGCTCGGAGACGGACATCAAGGTGCGCATCCCCGCACTGGTCAAAGGCCGGGTCAGCCAGCGGCTGATGCATGGCGGTGCGGCGGTGACGGGGAAGGGCACGCCGGTCCGCCATTGAGCGTTTCGCCCAAGGGGCGAATGTATCGCTACCGATACAAGAATCGGCCTGGGAGCCGCCCGGGCAGCCAATCTACGAAATCGAAAGTCCTGAATTGACAGGCCGCCGAGCGGCGTGGATCGAGTCGAGAAGCGATTGAAGCGACTGCAGTCCCGCAGGCTTGACGAGGTGATGGTCGAACCCGGAACCCAGGATTCGCTTCCGGTCGTTCTCCTGTCCCCAGCCTGTCAGCGCCACGAGCGTCACTTCAGGAGCGGGCGGCTGCTCCCGCATGTGGCGGGCGAGCTCGTAGCCGTCCATGCCGGGCATGCCGATGTCCATGAAGACGATGTCGGGCCTGCAGACCATGAAGGCGGCGAGCGCCTGCGTGCCGTCTTCGGCCACGCGGACTTCGGCGCCAAGGTGTCCGAGCAGCATGCCCATGCTCTCGCCAGCGTCGCGGCTGTCGTCCACCACGAGAATATTGAGCGGCACCGCATCCTTCGGGCCGACTCGTTGCGCATACGGAAGCAGCGGCTTGGCTTCCGGGCTTCGGGGCTTGAGCAAGCTCGCGAACGATCGCGCAACTCGTGCCGGATCGGCCACCAACTCTCTGCCCGAAAGCTCGGTCAGGCTGTCGACCAGCAGTGCGAGGTCGCCGACCTGGCGCTCCATGATCTGCAGGGCCGCGCTCGAAGGCTGGCTGAGCTTGAGCATCTCGAGCGACGCCCGCAGCGGGCCCAGCGGGCCGCGCAGTTCGCGGGACAAGGTGGCGAGAAACTCACCGACAAGCGCTTCATCGATCGCAACTTCGTCGGGGGAGGCGGGCTTTTGGGAGATGTTTTGGGACGCCACGCCGGCATTATCCGGTTTGCGCCGCGCGCGTCTGTGCTCGCGCTCACAAACCTGACGAAATGGGGCCAGGCTCAAACCTGACAAAAAATCTAACTTGGCCCCTTTCTGTCAGGTTTGAGCCTGGCCCCTTTTAGTCAGGTTCGATGACGATCTCGCGCTCGAACAACTCGATCGCGGTGGCGGCGACTTGGGCGGTGTCGTAGTACGCATATGCGCCAACGCCGACGGCGCCGACGATCGGGATCCAGCGCGAGAGGCCCCGGCCGATTACCTGGTGCGTGAGCCTGAAGCCGATCCTTTCTGCGATTGCCTGGATCAACGAGATCGACGCTCGCTTGACCAGCGCCCGCTCTCCGACCCGCACGACGAGGTCGCGAACCGCCTGGGCCGCGCTGTGCCGGAACAGGCAGTACAGCATCTGCTCTTCCGACAGGGTCGACTTCCGGCCGTAGAGCGCCGCGATGTCGGCCACCATCTGCGACTGGATTTTCCAGACCGTAATCATCTCGGGGAAGACCGTCACCCAGCCGAGCGGGCCCGGCGGAAGAGAAAGGGTCCCCGCGGCAAGAGCGGACTTGGCCGCGGCGCTGTTCGCGTTCTTGCGTGCGGCGCTGGCGGGCGAGCGGCTCCGATGCTGGCTCGATTCCGGGATGCGCCGGACGAATCGCAGGATCGTTTCGGCGATTCTTGCCGCCGTCCTCTCCGGCGACGTCTCCACCGTAGCGAGGGGCGTCTTGCGAAAAACGGCCGGGAGATTCTTAGCCACAGGTGCCTCCGAAGTCCTGTTTTTGGGATGCGACGGCGCCGGTCTCCGGCGCCTTCATGCCGTTCAGCGGCCGCGCATTCGATTCGACATTCCCGCAAGCGCCACGGCCAACGCCGCGCTGCCCAGCGTTTTTAAAAGTTGCGGATGCTCGGCATAGAAACCACCCACGCGATCCATCACGCTCGGATCGTGCTGCTCAGCCTTCTGCGCAAGTTCCCGAACCTGGTCCGGTGAAAGCTGCTCGGCGTCCTCGGGCGTCATTTGGGGCGCCGACCCTTTCGCCGAGCCCATGCGACCGAGTATCCCGCCGCCGAGCGAAGACAGCAGTCCCGGCCCGAGCGATCCCAGCAAATGGTTGAGCAGGCCGGCCTTTTGGTGCGGGTCGGACTTCGAGAACATCTGGCTCACCATGTCGCCGAAGGGCGGCGTTGCATCCGAGCGGAAGGCATCGCCCATGCCCTGGCCGAGCACTTCGCGCGGCGCCGCGTCATAAACGTGGTCGAAGTCCTCGTGCGCGCGGTCCTGGTTTGCTGCAGCCGGGTTCGTGTACTGCTGAAGAATATCCATGAGTCCCATCGTTGTTCTCCTCAGTGCGGTGAAAAGCGAAACGCCGGAGCCAGCCTGCGAGGCTGGTCCGGCGTGTTTCGGTTCAGGCGTCCGAAGGACGCCCGGTTTCGGTGGTCGTCCCTCAGGTTCCCGTTCCGGCGCGTCCTCTGGTCACCATACCCCAGATGACCAGCAGGATGATCGCGCCGACCAGTGAGCCGATGAAGCCCGCCGGCTCGCCAGGGCGATACAAGCCCAGCGCCTGGCCGCCGTAGGTGGCGATCACGGAACCGATGATGCCGATGATGGCGGTGACGAAGAACCCGCCCGGATCGCGTCCCGGCGTCAGCAGCTTGGCGAGCAGGCCCACCACGAAACCAATCAAAATCGTCCAGATGATGCTCATGTGCGTATCTCCTTTGTTTTGGCATAAAGCCCTAACTCGGAGAGTGCGTTCAGGATGGAGATGGGTCTGTGTGTGAGGTCACATTACAAAGGGCGATGCCTGCAATGCAGCACTAAAAGTTGTGCTCTCGTTAGTCGAACACGAGCTCGAGATAAGCCGTCCCCTCGACGGGATTGAAGCGGTAAGGCGCGATCGGCCTGAAGCCGAGCGATGCATACAGTGCGCGGGCTGCGTGCATGTCGGGGAGCGTGTCCAGGCGAAGGCGGGCGTAGCCGAGATTCTTCCCCGCCGTCACGATGCCTTCTGCGAGCAAGCGCCCAACGCCGCGTCCGCGCGCCGCCGGGTCGAGGTACAGGCGCTTGATCTCCCCGATCTCGTCGTCGATGCGCCGCACGCCGACGCATCCGAGTGACGCACCGCTGTCGTCCGCAATCAGGAACGCGCCCGCCGGGGGACCGTATTCGCTCTCGAGGTGCTCGAGTTCATGCGCAACATTCTGGAATGATAGGTCGAGGTTCAACGAAGCGATATAGCGCTCGACCAGGTTTCGCGCGCGCGCCCAGTCCGCCCCAGAGGATGGCTGGAGCAGGCGGGGAGCAGGCGTGCTCAGTTGGTCGTTCCGGTCACGCAACTGGGGCCGTGGCGACGAACGAAGGCCTTGCGGCGATCCTGGACGAACTCGACCTCTCGCTCAAGGCCTTTTTCAAGCACGGCGATGCGCGCCATGCGCGCGTAAGGTGAACCGGGGGTGATGTACAGCTTCAGCATTGCGAATTGCTCCCTGTGATGAACCGGACGATCTCGGCATTCACGAGATCCGGATGCGTGACCGGCGCCATGTGCCCGATGCCGGGAAGGACGACCTTGCGCACGTTCGGCAGCGCGGGGATAAGGAGCCTTGCGACCGCTTGCGCGGACTCCGGCGATCTTTCGCCCAGCAGGTAAAGGATCGGCATATCGAGCGCCGAAAAGGCTTCGAGCGGCGTTGGTTCCGTCGTCAGCGCATGCGCCCAGCGTCGAACGTTGGCCATCGATTCGGCAATCGCGGGTTTGCGTTGCTCCGGGGTCGCCGCCCAGCTGCCCGGGCCCATCCAGAAGTCGATGAAGTGACCGGCCGCCGCCCCCTTGTCTCCCGCGTCCAGTGCGGCGCTGGCTGCGGCGACTGCGCCCTTGATCCCGTCCGCCCCGTTCGGCGGCGGCGAGTGCGCATCCACTAGCGCAAACAGCGTCGGCTCGAACAGGACGAGAGCTTTCACGCGTGCGGGATTCGCCAGGGCAGCCATCAAAGCGACCGCACCGCCGTACGAGTGGCCGACGAGCGTGAGCGGCGAGCCTGCCAGCGCGAGCACCGGCTCGATGAACCGGACTTCATCGCTCAACGAGATCTTCCGGTCGGAGGGCCAGTCAGGGCTCTTGCCGGAACCATACGAGTCCGGCGCCAGCACATGGTGACTCGCGGACAGCCGGTCCATGAGCCCGCGCCATTGGGCCGAAGTGCTGGCGTTCGAATGGATGCAGACGACGCCGGGGCCTGACCCGGCTTCGCGCAAGAAAGGCTGGGCGCCCGGCATGCTCGCCTCCCGTGTCAGTTCTTGACGGCCGAAAGTCCCTGCACGCCGTGCTGCTCGATCGACCGGGCAACGAACCCCGTCGTATTCATCTCCTCGACGAAAGCCTTGAGGTACGCGTCGCCGGCCGGCCGGCCACGCGGCGTGGTCAGCCCGTGGTTCACCGTCATGAATCTGCCCGGAAGCAATCTCGCGTCGGGCATCTTCGACATGGATGTAATAAGGGCCGGTCGCAAGCCCGCCACCGCATCGGCACCGCGCTTGGTGAACAGCTCGATCGATGCGGGCACGCCCTTGGGCCGGATGATGGTGGCGTTTCGGATGGTCTGCGTCAGGTACAACTCGTAGCCGGCCTTTTCGGATGCGGCGATTCGCACACCCGGAGCATCGACCTGCGCCGGCGAGGTGAGAGGGGAATCCTTGTGCACGGCATAAGTGGCTTCAATCTCGCTGATCGGCGGCGAGAACGTGATCGTCTTGGCGCGCTCCTGGGCAATGGCGAGGATGGCGACGTCCCAGGTATTCGCGCCGGCAGCGTCGGCCACGTCGCCCGGGGTTTGGTGCACGACGAGTTGCAACGGCACGCCCAAGCGGGCGGCGAGCTCGCGCATTATGTCTATGCTGACCCCGCTCAGTTCACCCGTCGAAGGATTCTTTGTTGTGAAGAGTTCGTTGCTCAAATTGATGCCGGCACGCAGCTTTCCCGTCGGCGCCAGTTCGGCGCGCGCCGCCGGCGGCACGGGGAGGTTGGAGGCGCAGCCTGTCATGAGCGCTGCTGCCAATGCGATCGAAAGGACTTTGGGCATTGCATTCTCCTAGAGGTCCAGCTTTACGTCGCGCAGGAACACCGGCAGGTCCGTCGTCGGCGGCCGGGCAGGGATCTGGCTGAACAAGTCGCCCACGAATCCGCGGTGATACGTCGTGTGGTTGACGATATGGAGCAGGATCTCGCTTCGCGTCATTGCGCCGTCGCCGCCGCCCACGAAGGTAAAGTGGACGACTTCTTCGAGGTACGCTTCGGTCATCCGGTCGCTCCACGCGACATACCAATCGTCGATCTCTTCCTGCGCGGCCCGCAATTCGCCGAAGGGCGGGCTCTCGGCCGTGTTGCGCGCGAAGTAGCCGTGGTCGCGGCCTTCGAGGTGCGCCTGGAAGATCCGGTCGATCACGTAGTTGTGGTTCAGCGTATGCACGATGCTCTTGAACAAAGTCGTGCGAGGCTTGGTCGCTTCGCCTTCGGGCAAGGCAGCGACCGCATCGAATACCAGGCGATCGGCCCAGGCGTTGTAGCGGGTGAGCTTTCTTGCGGTTGCGAGTGCACTCATCAGGGAACTCCCGGCACGTCGAAGAAATCGACCAGGCCTGACTCCAGCGAATATTCGGCGCCGACGATCATGAGGTCGTTTTCCGTAATTGCCTGCTCCAGCACCGGCGAGCCGTGCCGCAGGTGGTCGGCCGAGACGCGGATGTTGGCCCGCACCGCCTGGTGCACGAGCGCGTCGGGTTCGAGGGGCGGCCGGGAGGCCACCAGCTTGCTGACCGCGGGACGGATGCGGCTGACGATCGAGCGCAGGTTGCGGGAGCGCGCGGCGGTCGGGCGCGCGAGCTCTTCAAGCGTGGCGAGGATCGCACCGCATTGCGAGTGGCCGAGCACGACCACGAGGCGCACGTGGTAGCGCTCCGCGGCGAACTCCACGCTGCCGATCTGGGAGGGGGCCACGATATTGCCGGCCACGCGGATGACGAAGAGGTCTCCGAGGCCCTGGTCGAAGACGATCTCGGCCGGCACGCGCGAGTCGGAGCAGCCGAGAATGATCGCAAACGGCTCCTGCGCGGCGGCCACTTCCCTGCGCCGGCTGCGGCCTGCGCCATCGTCGTCGCGCTGCTCGGCAACGAATCGCCGGTTGCCTTCGCGCAGGCGCTCGAGCGCTTCGTTGGCCGGGATCAAGGCGCCTGCCCGATGCGCTCGCGCAAGCTGTCGATGTCCTTGCGCTCGCCGCGCACGCTGAAGAAGGCGCCTTCGGTGTCGGCGCGTTCTTCAAGCACCTCGCACTGGGCGAATACCTCGCCGCGCAGCTGCTGAGCCGACCAAGGAAGGAACAGCTCGTCCTTGACCAGGCGGCGGCCGAAAAAGGTGCGGATGGCTTTGTGAAGCTTTGCCAAGTCCGCCTTGTCCACGGCGCTCGTCACGATGCATTTCGGGTACTGCGCCCGCAGGGCTTTCGCGCGCTCTGCCTGCTCCTTGGCGTCCCCGACGCGGTCGATCTTGTTAAATACACGCAGGCGCGGAATCTTGTCTGCGTGGATCTCCTCGAGCACCTTGTCGGTTACCTCGATCTGCCGCTCATAGCCGGGATCGCTCGCATCGATGACATGAAGGAGGAGCGAGGCTTCCGCCGCTTCCTCGAGCGTGGACTTGAAGGAGGCGACCAGGTCATGCGGCAGGTTCTTGATGAAGCCGACGGTATCGCTGACCAGCACTCGCGGCACGCCCTCGGGCACCAGGGCGCGCACGGTGGTATCGAGCGTCGCGAAGAGCTTGTTGGCGACCAGCACTTCGCTGCCAGTGAGCACACGCATGAGAGTCGACTTGCCCGCGTTGGTGTACCCGACAAGCGCCACGCGTGCGACGCCCTGGCTCTCCTGGCGCCGGGCGATCTGGGTGAGGCGGTCTCGGTCGAGCGCAATGATTTCCTGCTTCAACTCGGCGATGCGGTCGCGGATCTTGGCGCGGTCGGCTTCGCCCGCGGCTTCACCTGCGCCGCGTCCGCCGACCCCGCTGCGCTGGCGCCCTTGCGGGCCCGCGAGCTTGGCCGCCTCGCGCAGGCGGGGGGCGAGATAGCGCAGGCGGGCGATCTCGACCTGTGCCCGTGCTGCATTCGAGCGCGCGTGCCGGTGAAAGATCTCGAGGATCACCATCGTGCGATCCATGACCTGGCAGCCGATTTCGTTTTCGAGGTTGCGCGCCTGCGAGGGGGAGATCTCGTGGTCGACGAGGACGAACGCGGCCTGGCGGGTGTCGTTGCCGGTGCGCGCCGCATCTTTTGCGGCTTCGCGTGCGGCGACCGCGCCGTGGTGGGCGATGTTGTCCGCTTTCCTTCCTCCGCGCTTGGGCTTCGCGTCTTCGGGCGGTTCATCGCCCGTTTCGCCGTGGATGAAGCGCCGCAGCTCGTCGCGCTTTCCGGTGCCGAGATAGGCTGTGGC
The DNA here is from genome assembly GCA_025352885.1 of Pseudomonadota bacterium. Classification (GTDB taxonomy): domain Bacteria; phylum Pseudomonadota; class Gammaproteobacteria; order Burkholderiales; family SG8-39; genus SZAS-79. Next base: position 15,105 of record JANXRZ010000065.1, read on the forward strand.
ATCGAAGCTCGCGCGCTTCTGAGTGAAGGTGGCCACCACCTCGAAGCCGAGCGTCTTGGCAAGTTCGCGCAACTCCACGAGCGACGCCTCGAGTTCCGCGTCGCTGACCGACGGCCGTTGCACGGCGGCGATGACGGCGCGTTGGAGGACGGGCTTCGCTTCATTCATGTTATATAAAAAACGCTATATAAATTGCCACGGAAACCGCTCCACTGCTACGTATTCGAAACTCAATGTTCAGGATTATGCCTTATCCGGAAGATGGGAACGTAGGCTTCAGGCCTTCGCCTTCTTCGCCGCCTTCGCTTTCTTGCCGGCGCTGTTAAGTGCGATCGCCTCGCGAATGAGGGCCTTGAAGGCGGTCGCGTCGACTTCCTCGCCCTCCCGAATGTCGATTGCGCGGCGTACGTTTCCGTCTAGGCTCGAGTTGAAGAGGCGGGCAGGGTCCTTAAGCGACGCGCCCTTGGCGAAGGTCAGCTTGACGACGCTTTTGTAGGATTCGCCGGTGCAAACGATGCCGTCATGCGACCAGACCGGAGTGCCCATCCACTTCCACTCCTCGAGGACGTCCGGGTCGGCTTCCTTGATGAGCTTGCGCATCCTGGCGAGGGTCTTGCCGCGCCAATCGCCGAGGCTGGCGATCTTGTCCGCGATGAGTTCGGAGGCGGCGCCCCGGTCGTTACTCATGTCCGTTGGTGTCCTTTTCATTCGAGTCGAGGTTGTATCTGAAATCACAGTGGCTCGCGCCCTGCATGATGGTCAGCGTGCGAGTTAACCGCACGCCGGCACCGAATCCCTCCGCATGGGAAAAATCGGCGCTGCAGGTAAGCAGGAAGCCCAGTTCCGGTGCTCCGAGTTTTTTATAGAACTCGACGTAACGGCACCTGGTGACGTTCACCTCGAACGCATCGGCGGATTTCTTGATCACCTCGTAGTCCAGCGCGCCACCGGCGGCAAACATCTCGAAGGCTGAAGCCATTTTCTCAGGCCTGCCAAGCGTTCCTTGAGCCTGCCACCATTGCTCTCCATATTTGCGATACAGATCACCGAGCGCCCCCCTGACAATCGCATTGGCTCGCTCTTCGCCTAATTCTTTTCGAAGCGCTTTCACCAGCGGGATCAGGACCCGGGCCTGTGATTTGACCTGCTCGATCAGCGGAATGTCCATGGGTGCCTTGCGCAGAGTGCTCAACCGATGCGCTCCACATCGTAATAGTTGTTCTGGCCTTTATCGGCGAAGGTGGAGACGACGTGAAACCCAGCCGCAGCCAGGCAGGCTTCGTAGCGCGCTTGGCCCAGCGACCATCGCGTCGGCGGACATCGGGCGCAGGGCGGGAATGAGTGCCCGCCCCCTGCCTGTTACTTCGCCGAGGCCGGGAAGGCCGGCAGCTTGCCGATGTCGCGCGGGTCGTGCTGGACGATCACCGTTGCCTTGAGGTTCTTCTCGATCTGCTTTACCCGGTCGAGCGAGGCGAGCGTTTCGGCGCGGTCGTAATTGAAGCCGGGCACGCCGTTGTTCTGGTAGTTCTCATGGAAGTGGGCGAGGTCGCCAAGCAGGACCACGGGCCCCTTGTCTTTGAGGCGCACGAGCAGCGACTGGTGGCCCGGAGTGTGACCCGGAGTGCGCAGGATCATGACCGTGCCGTCGCCGAAGACATCCTTGTCCAGGGCTTGAGGCTCGACCTTGCCGCCGCCGCTGATCCAGTGGGTGAAGCCGGCCACGTTGGCGCCTGCCATCGGCTTGGCCGCGGTGATCTCAGCCCACTCCTTGGCGCCGATGAGGAGCGTCGCGCCGGGCACCGTGTTCAACTGGCCCGTGTGGTCGGCGTGGAAGTGGCTGATGCCGACGAACTTGACCTGCTCCGGCTTGACCTTCATCTGTGCGAGCTGGTCTCCCAGGCTCACTTTGGGTGCGCTGGGGTTGGTTCCCGGCGCGAAACCCGTGTCCCAGACCATGTAGTCGTCACCGTGCTTGATCACGTAGCAGCTGTACGTGAACGGCATCTTAGGCTCGGTATAGGCGAAGACATCGCTGAAGCGACGCTGGTCGTTGACGCCGCTGCCACATTCGAGGCGCGTCAGCGTGACTTCGGCCGCGGGCTGCGCGAGAGCGGGCAGCGAAGCGAGTAGGGCGGCGGCGAGCGCCGCGCGAAGGGTGGTTTTCATGAAGGTGTTCTCCCGGGGTTTCAAAAGCGTGAATCGGATCGTCTTGAGGGCATGGCCCCTGCCTGCATACGTCTCCAGGCCCGAGAGTATTCCATCGATCGTGCTTCTTTAGCTACAGGGTCACAGAATCCCCGGGTTACTTCGCCATACCGCCCATGTAAGCGCGGAAGCAAAACTTACCCATAGGACGTACGGCACCATAAGCGCCGCAGCCAGCCCACTACTGCGCCAGAAGAACGCCATGGTGGCGAGGATGAGCGCCAGAAGGATCAAGACCTCCGCTGCGGCAAGCGCGCCCCGATGCCATCTGAAGAAGAGCCACGACCACAGCGCATTGGCGGCAAGCTGCGCGCCGAACAACGCGAGCGCCGTCACCTTGGGGCCCGGGGACCGCCACACGAGCCAAGCTGAAACGCCCATGAGCGCATACAGCACCGTCCACACGGGGCCGAAAACCCCGGCCGGCGGCGCCCATGACGGCTTGTCCAACTGGGCGTAGAACGATGCGGCATCCACTGAAGCGATTGCTCCGACCGCAGCGGCCGCGAACGAAGCCAATAGCCAACCGACCAGTCCGAGCCACCTCAACCGCGAACTGCCGCTTCGATCGCAGCGACGTCGATCTTGCCCATCTCCATCATGGCCTCGAACGCGCGCTTGGCTGCGGCGGGGTCCGGGTTTGTGATGGCCTTGGTGAGGGCAATCGGCGTGATCTGCCAGGACAAGCCCCATTTGTCCTTGCACCACCCGCATGCGCTTGCCTGGCCGCCGTTGCCGATGATCGCGTCCCAGTAGCGATCGGTCTCGGCCTGGTCCTTGGTTGCCACCTGGAACGAGAAGGCTTCCGTGTGCTTGAACGCGGGGCCGCCATTCAGTCCGAGGCAGGGGATGCCCATCACGGTGAACTGTACGGTGAGCACGTCACCTTTCTTGCCTGAGGGATAGTTGCCCGGCGCGAGGTGTACGGCGTCCACGGAAGAATCCGGAAACGTCTTTGCATAGAAGCGCGCCGCTTCCTCGGCGTCGCGGTTGTACCAAATGCAGATCGTATTTTTTGCAACCGTGTCCATATCAATTCTCCATTGTGTCGGCGAGCGCCATTCCCACTATCGTAAGGCGATAATCGAACCTATGAGGGGCATATACACCATCCTGCACCTGGGCGTCGGCGCCTTCCATCGCGCGCACCAGGCGGTGTTCCTCCAGCGGCTCCATGACCTCGGCGAAGGCGACTGGTCGATCGTCGGCGCGAACCTTCGCGACGACCAGAGGCCAGTGGAGGAGGCGCTGGCAAGCCAGGGTTGTACTTACACACTGGAAACGGCGGCGCCCGACGGCACGCTCGAATACGAGTGGATCCGGTCCATCCGCCGAGTGATCCCTTATCGCCCGGACCTCGGCGAGGTAGTAGAGGTTGGAGCGGACGCAAGCACGCGCATCGTCTCCATGACGGTGACGGAGGGTGGCTACGAGGCTGGAGCGCCGCTGTATCCGGCGCTGCACGCCATTCTCTCAGCGCGTCGCGCCAACGACTCCGGTCCAGTGACGTTTCTGAGCTGCGACAACGTTCGCGGAAACGGGGCCAGGCTCAAGCTAGGGCTGCTCGAGTACGTGGCCACCCAGCGCGATGAAGACATGTCTCGCTGGCTCGAGGCGAACGTAACTTTTCCCAACTCGATGGTCGATCGCATCACGCCGCAGGGCGGGCCCGGCCTGCGCGAGAGGGTGCGCTCGGCGACGGGCCGCGACGACCGTGCGCCGGTCCGCAGCGAGCGGCACCTGCAATGGGTTCTCGAGGACCGGTTCTGCAACGCCCGCCCCGCTTGGGAAAAGGTCGGCGTGCACTTCACCGACGAAGTGACGGCCTTCGAGGAAGCCAAGATCCGGATGCTGAACGCAACCCACAGCCTCCTCGCGTGGGCCGGGGCGCTGCGAGGGCTGAAGTACATCCACGAGGCGGTGGAGGTCTCCGAAATCCGGACATTGGCGCTCGACTTCCTTGCCGTTGATGTAGCGCCCGGCCTGGCCACTACTGAGATCGACTTGCCAGCCTACGGTGCAGCCATCCTCGAGCGATTCTCGAACGTCCACCTCGGCGACACCATCGAACGGGTCGCGAGCGAGAGCGCCACCAAGGTGCGCACCTTCGTCTTGCCGACTCTGCTGGACCTGCTCAGGCGCAACGCGGATCCCGCCATCACTGCGGCCGTCGCCGGGCTGTACTTTCGCTACCTGGATGCAGCGAATGGCGGTGCGCTTGGCTTCGAGTATCGAGACGAGATTCTGGGGCGGGAGGAACTGAAGAAACTCTTCGGCTCAGCCGATCCAGTTGCTTCCTTCTGCGCAGATGAGCGCATCTGGGGAGAAGCCGGCCGCAATCCACTCTTCGCCTCAGCGGTTCGCCATACCCTTGCGCGGTAGGTGAAGTGCCACGCACTAGTTTGGCGTCATGCCCATCGACTTGATCACGGCAGCGGCTTCAGGTCCCCTGAAGAAGGCGATGAAAGCGTTCGCATTGCCGGCTTCCTTGGTCGCCGCCGATACTGCTGCCGTGTACACGACCTCCGACTGGATCCCAGGCGGAAACGGGCCCACTAGATCGATCCCCGGCGCTGTGAGGATGTTTGTAAGGAACACGCCCAGTTCCGTCTCGCCGCTGGCCACCGATTGAACTATCTGTGCTGGGCCGGGCTGCGGCTTGATCTTCGCTTTCATCGCTTCGGTGATGCCAAGACGCTCGTAGATGCGCGCGAGGAGGTACCCCGTCGCGCTCTCCGGTATCGATGCGATCGACTTCGCGCTGAGCAGCGTCCGCCTCAATGCGTCGGGCGTCCCGATGTCCGGTTTCGGCGCGCCTGCGCGGACCGCTACGCCGAGTCCGACTCGCGCGACCTCGGGTGACGCGCCGGCCACGAACGCAGCCCGTGCCGCGTCGTTTTTCATAACGTCGACCGGGACAATGGCAAAATCGAACGGCCCACCGGTTGCCATCTTCACAAGTTCCGGTGTGGTGCCGTATCGAATGACGACCTTGTGACCGGTCTGTTTTTCGTATCGCGAGGCGATCTCCGTGAGCGGACCTGCGATGCCTCCGCCCGCAATGAGTTGAAGCTCGGCCGCCGCGCACGGGACCGCCAGGACAAATGTCAATCCCGCTATGAGGAGTGCTCTCCACGCATTCATGTTCGTGCTCCCTTAAAACGTTAAGCGTTATCAACGACTGGTTCAAGGTCACAGCCGGGCATGCTCCAGGAGTTCGTCATCGGTCAGCCGTCGCGTGCCATCTTCGTCCTGCGTTCGAGTTCCTTCGCACTGGGTTCGGTATGCGCGAACGAACCGGGTTGCACGGCGCCTGCAGGGGCATAAGTGGTCATGAGGACCCCGGTCGTCGAGACCTGGGATTTCACGAGCCGCATGGCGCTCGGCTTGGAGGCCGCCTCGAAAAGGCGCTTGCCGCGTCCGATCACCACAGGAAAGACCCAGATGTTGTATTCATCGATGAGCGAGGCGGCCTGGAGGGATTGGATGAGATTCCCGCTCCCGATGATCTGGAGGTCCTGCCCGTTCTGGGACTTGAGTGCCGACACTGCGGCTACGACGTCATCGCCCAGCAGGGACGAATTGGCCCAACCCAGCTTCTTCAGGGTGCGGGAGGCGACATGCTTCTTTGCGGAATTAAGCGACATTGCAGTCGGATCATCGGCGGGTTGGTCGGGCCAATGCGCCTCGAAAATCTCGTAGGTCTTGCGGCCCAGCACCAGTTCCCGATCCTTGCCGTCGAAGCCCGACATCGACTGGCCCATCACTTCGTCCCAATAAGGGAACGACCAGCCGCCGAGGGCGAATCCCCGGGTCGGGTCTTCAGTAGGGGCGCCGGGAGCCTGCATGACGCCATCCAGGGACACGAAGGTCGATGCAACGAGTTTTCTCATGAGGGGTCACCTACCTGTATTGGAAAGCCATCCCGGATTTTATTCTCCGTGACTGTGCCGACTGTGCAAGTGCGCGGAACACCAGCAGGTGGCCGAACAGGGCGGCCTGGACGAGGAAGGTCGGGAGCCAGACGTAAGGGAACGTGCTGGGGAGGAGGTTGACCGGATCGTTCATGAAATAGCGGAAAGGCACCGGCGTCGAGAGGATCGCGATCACAACGATATTCGCAAGCAGGACGAGCCCGACGATGTTCCAAACGAAGACCAACCGTACGCCTCGATAGCCCTTCGTCAGCCAAAACGCGAGCGCCGCCGCCAGCAAGCCGGTGGCAATGTCGAAGTTCCTTCCTGCAAAGGTCATCTGGACCGGGATGACGCTCTCCGAGTACAGCTCGTGCAGCGCCCATTCGAGCGGTACGCGGAAGACCTGGTAGCCGACCAAGCCGGCCAAAGAAATCCCAGCCACTAATCGGGAGCCGACGAACGAAAAGGCGAGAGTGATCGTGCCGAGCGTAATGAGCCCAACCAGGACGAACCCGGGTGCGGGGATCGAGGAATACTGGTTGAGGAGCCCCCGGCTTACAAGAATCGCCGGAACTGCCAGGCACAGGATGAAGACGATGGCGACGACGACGGTCGGACCCAGAGCGGGATGTCCGCCGCGGCGGGTTGTCTTCCTCACCGCATGGACGAACAGCGCTGCAACGGCCGCAACGATGGCGATGAAGAAGATTTCGGTTGTCATGGTCGCGAGACTGGCGGGTAATACTGGGGTGCCTCGCCACGATTGAACATGCCGTAGTCGCGCATGACCTCGAATACGCGAAAGTATTCGGTCGTCGGATCGGCAAAAAGGTCTGCGCCAAAGGCGACGCCGGCGTCGAGTGAAGGTACGTCGACAAGATGTGCAAACACCCCGGGCCTGTAAACGCTCTCGAACGCATCGCGAGTCCAGGGCGTTTCGACCGGCAGTTTCCGGGTCCGGGATTCAGAGGCGACGACAAACGTCGGTGGTCGCCGCTTGGGATCGTTGTAGGGACTCCGGTGTTCAGGACGCCACGGCGTTTTTCCCGGCCGCTCCTCGTGGAGGACCTGCGCGATCCGGATGCGGTAGTCATCGAAGACTTTTTCGCGGCCCGCTTCCTGGACGGTGTGGTGCTTGGGATCAACCCGCCAGGCGATCATCGATCCCTCGTCCTGCCAGATCTGGTACGAGAGCAGGAGATTCTTTCGACTCAGGCTCTTGAAGCGGTCGATAAAGAGGCAGCCGCCCATGGCTTCGAGGGATGGTTTCAATGAAGCCGCGAGATCCAGGTAGCGATCGATTTGTCCTTCTTTTACCTGGACTTCGAAAAATTGCGAAATCATGGCGGTTTCTACCCTAATTAGATGGAGCGGCGGTCACGGGCTAAAGCTTGGCCGTCCCGGTGACGAGCTTGACGCCCAGGCCGAACATGACCGCTCCTGCCGCCCGGTCGATCCACACCTTGTACGACAGGTAAGCACGACGAGGCCGCGCCGATGAGAGCAGTAGCGCTACCAGGCAATACCAGCCGGCCTCGACGCAGAACACTACGGCTACCAGCGCTGCTGCAAAGACTCATGTGAACGAGGTGGGCAGGAACGCGGCGAACACGCTGGCATAGACGACAGCTGTCTTGGGGTTACTCAGCTGGGTGAGCAAGCCGAGCCAGAAAGAGTGTGAGCGTCTCTTTGCGGGTTCGTCGTTCGGGCTCGGCACCGCTAACGGCTCGCTTGCCGAACGAAAAATCGCGATTCGACTCAAGCGTCAGGCCACGCGTTCAAGTGCGGCGACAGGATAAATTTGTACTGAGCCTGGGTGAGACTCAGACTCGACGGCGTAGCCCTCGGGGGTGAGTTTCGTGCAGTACCAGCCGACAACTCGACCCTGCCATGCGGCGCCAGACTTCTTGCGTACGCGATCTCCCAGGCCAAACGTGGCGGGCGATGGCAGTGTGAACTGACCAGGAACTGGAGTACTGGCGTCATTGCTGCTTTGATCCATACCGACCCTTTTGTGAATGAAGAGCGCATGGGCGTTCTCGAAAGATGCCTCATACGTGGAAGGTTACTCCACCGACCCTCGCCAGCGAGCAAGCGTAAAATGGCGCCGGCACGCAGACCGCTGCAGCTGAGGTTAGATGGCTTATCGGTATACATCTTTTCGGTGGGCGACCTTGAAGACGGTAACCTCGTGGCGCTTGTCGTCTATGAGGTAGACGATTCGGTACTGGCCTTGCCGCACGCGATAGCGGTCGGTGTATCCCGCAAGCTTCTCTGAACCTTGCGCGCGCGGATCTGGGCTCAGCGCTCGAATTCGCCGTATGACGCGAAGGCGATCGGCTTTTGTTCCAATCGCCTCAATTTCTTTTGCGGCCGACGCCTTAAGCGAAAGCCTATATTCGGCCACGCCGTTTCAGGCCTTGAACAAACGTGTCGAACGAAACGCTTTTGTCCTTCTTTCTAGCCGAAAAAGAAGCCAAATCCTCCGCGTCCTCGGCGAGCGAGGCCTTCACCGCGTCATTGACCATGTCTGAAATGGACCGATCCAACGCTGCCGCCTTGAGCCTGAGGGCTCGATGCACGTCGGATTCGAAATAAACGGTTGCGCGCTTTTGGGAGTCCATGGATCTGATTGTGGAGTTTTAACGTCGAAGCGTCAATGCTGCCCGAGACATCTGACGCTCGATGGAGGGGTTAGGCATCGCGTGCAAGCACGCCGAAAGACTGCAGAGTCCTTGATAAGGCCTCAATGTCATTCTTCTCGTCGTCATGAAAGACAGTCTTGATTCCCAGAGCATTTGGCGCAATGAGATTGTCCTTGCTGTTGTCGATGAAAACGGCTTCTTCGGCGCGGACCTCTGCGAGTTTCAGTGCGTGCAAGAAGATCTCTTCACTCTTCTTGTCGGCACCAACTTCTGCTGAGACGACGATAGGACTGAAGACCGACTCCAACTGTTGATACCGCTTCAGATGATCGATTCTGTCTTTCTTGTTGTCGGTGATGATGCCCACCAAATGCTTTCTCTTCAGCTCGCGAGCCAAGGAGAGCATGCCTTCGTTCATGCGAGTGCTCTCGAAGGCCTCGAAGAGCAAGCGGATGTCCAGCTTTTGCCCCAAAGCGCTGCAGATCTCGTGCCAAACCTGGATGTGTGTCGTTTTTCCCAGCGTCAGGTCTCTGTTGTGCCGATCGAACGCGGCCTTCACCACAGAAAGGTCGATACCGGTTGCCTTGCTCAAGTGTCGGGTCGTTGTGAGTGAGCCGGTCTTGTCGGTTGTCAGAACACCGTCATAGTCGAAGAAGACTGCTTTGATCACTGGCGATACTGCACGATGCTGGTGGCCCGTCCGCAGCACCTGATGTTGGGAGTCATCATTGCAAGTCGCGCGCTAGCCCGTTGCCTCAAGCACTTTCTTCAGGCGCGCCAGATCTTCGCGATTGGCCTTGCGCATAGCCATAGCCATGAACGGGGCGGCCAGACGAGAAAAACCAGCGGGCGTACCACGATTGCGCAAGGTCATACGAGTGCCGCCCTGTTCGGTTGATTCCCACGTGTAGGTCGTTTCCATTGGGAATGGCCCCTCAGCCGTACGCATGACCAAACGTGCGCCTGGGATTAACTCCACGATCTCATAGGTGTAAGCAAGCCGCTTACCAAGGAACTGCGCCACGAACGCTACTTGCGAACCAACGAGTAATGGGGGCGTGGACTTCCATTCGACAGATTTAATGTTGACATACCAGACCGGCGCGTTGTCCGGATTCGCCGCAAAGGTTGCAACCTCCGCTTTCGGGCGAGCAACTACGGTTTCGGTGAGGACATCAACTGTCATGGTTCTCTGTATGACGCCCAACGTGTTGTTCTGCGGCGGGCCCGCCAGATGGCCGCAATTGCGCGTCGATAGCGGCCCGTCCAAAGCAACAAGGTGTTGGGCTGCGTCATGCCTCAGGCACCCCGAGATCTTTGCAGATCTTCCTTGCCAAATGATCGTTAACTTCGCTGTGGCGAGGCACTGCGCTGCGCTTGTTCACGAAGGGTTATGCCACCAAGAGTGGCGGCCACCTTCTCGGAGCAGTGAGCAGCCTTGCGCGGAAAGATGTCGCAGTAAATCGCGACGCTTCATACCGCGATATTGAGCTCTTCGTAACCGCTACCCGCCGCATCGCGAGCATCCGCGCGGTTCATCTCAAGTGCTTCCGCAAGAGTCGTGTGCAACGTCTTCAGCAATTCCTCGCGCGTAGTCTCCTGGCAGTTAACCCCAGGAACTTCCTCAATCCAACCGATCCACCACTCGCCGTCCTGCTTTACCACCGCCGTATAGTTCTGATTCATGTTTACACCTCCGGGCAATATTTGACGCCTTCGCAGCGACGCGCTCTCCGCGCAGCCCAACGCATCTGTTCAGCGGCGCCGTGGCGTCCGCTGCTACTGAAGTTAGGCACCGACATACGTAACAGCGCCACGCTTGGCGGTCGGTAGCGAAGCGAGCAAATCTGGAATCAGAGATTCAAGATCCCCGAGCCTGTTGGA